>DATLAX010000076.1:0-6867 GCA_035527215.1 Dehalococcoidia bacterium | reverse complement strand
CACTGCCGGCGACGACATGCAGGCGATGATCGAGATGTGGAAGCAGAACCTCGGCGTCGAGGTCGAGATCCAGCAGACGGACGAGGCGACGTTCTGGCGCGACCTCGATCGCAGGGACTACCAGATGTTCGCCGTCGGCTGGGTCATGGACTACCCCGACCCGGAAGACATCCTCGACATCCTCTTCTACAGCAAGAGCCAGCAGAACAGCGTCGGCTACAACAACCCGGAAGTCGACCGGCTGCTCGTGCAGGCGCGCACGGAACAGGATTCGGCGAAGCGCATGGCGCTGTACCAGCAGGTCGAGCAGACGATCCTGGGTGACGCGCCCTGGATCCCCCTGTACTATGGTCGGGACCACGTCGTCGTCAAGCCGTACGTCAAGAACTTCATGCTGCCGCCGATCGTGATGCCCTATCTGCGGTACGTGACCATCGAGCAGTAGGCGCGGCCGCAGTGTCCGCGCAATAGACGATGCAAGGGCTCCTCCCCTACGTAGTCCGCCGGCTTCTCTGGGCCCCCGTCATCCTGCTGGCGGTGTCCTTCATCGCCTTCGCCATCGTCCGCTTCGGCCCCGGCGACCCCCTCAGGGTGGCGATGGGCCAGTACAGCGACCCGGCCGTGCTCGAGCGCGTCCGTCACGAGGAAGGGCTGGACAAGCCCTTCTTCGAGCAATACGCCATCTATCTCAAGAACCTGGCCCACGGCAAGCTCGGCGAGAGCTTCGCCTACCGCAACCGTGACGTCTCCGAGGTCATCTTCCCGAAGATATGGGTCTCGGCGCAGCTAGGCCTGGTGGCAATGCTCATCGTGTTCGCGGTCGGCGTCCCTCTCGGCGTCTACGCCGCGCTCAGACAGGGCACCTGGGCCGATCCCTTCTCCATCAGCATCCTTCTCTTCCTCCAGTCCGTGCCGGTGCTGATAACCGTGCCGCTAATGCTGCTGGTCTTTGTGCTGAAGCTGCACTGGCTGCCGGCCGCCGGCTGGGGAGGAATACTCGACAGCCGTGTCGTCATGCCCGCGCTGGCGCTATCGCTGCCGGGTATCGCCGGCGTGGCCCGCTTGACGCGAGCGACGACGCTATCGGTGCTAAGGGAGGACTACGTCCGTACCGCTCGTGCCAAGGGTCTGCGCGAGTTCACCGTCATCAGACGCCACGTCGTCCGCAACTCGCTGTTGCCGCTCGTCACCGTCGTCGGCATCTCCCTCGCCACGCTGGTGGAGGGCGCCTTCTTCGCCGAGACGCTGCTCGGCATACCTGGTATCGGGCAATTCGCCTTCAAATCGGTCCAGGGGCGCGACTACAACGTCCTGCTGGCGCTGGCCCTCGTCCTGACCACGATGTTCATCATCGCCAACATCGTCATCGACATCGCCTATACGATAATCGACCCACGGGTGCGCTATGAGCGACAGAAACTCAGCTAGCGAGACGGTCCCCGCCGGGGAAGGCGCCGCCGAAGTCGAGCGGCCGCCGCGCGGGCCGCTCGCGCTGGCCCTGCGACGCCTTCTGCGCAAGAAGATCGCCGTCGCCGCCCTCGTCTTCATCGGTGTGTTCTATTTCTGCGGCCTTTTCGCGCCGGTAGTGGCGCCGAGAAGCTACACCGACCAGAACCTCGACGCCGTACAGCAGGGGCCTTCCCTGACGCATCCTCTCGGCACCGACGCCCTCGGCCGCGATATGCTGAGCCGGGTCATCTGGGCCTCCCGCACGACCGTCGTAGTCACCGTCGCGACGTTGATGATGGGTGGGCTCGTTCTTGCCGTCGGCCTTGGCCTGCTGGCGGGCTACGCTGGCGGCAAGGTGGACACCGCGATAATGCGCGTCGGCGACGTCTTCTTCGGCCTCCCCGGCCTGCCGATGCTCATCATGATCAACGCCACCGTCGGCGAGCGCGTGCGCAGCATGGGGTGGCTGGGCGCAATCGAGAAGGGGCTGCGCATCGACGGCTTCCCCGACTACGTCGTCGTATTCGGGGCGCTGTCGCTGTTCGCCTGGGTTGGTGGGGCGCGCATCATCCGCTCGCAGGTGCTGGCGCTGCGGGAGACGGAGTACCTGACGGCGGCGCGCGCGATGGGCGCCTCGACCTGGCGGATCATCGGCCGGCACCTGCTGCCGAACGTCAGCAACATCGTCATCGTCAGCCTGTCGGCTTCGCTGGGCGCGATTGCCGGCACCGAGATCATGCTGAGCTGGTTCGGGGTCGGCGTGCAGCCGCCGACGCCCAGCTTCGGTGCTATGCTGTACGAGGGCGGCTCCATCCGGACGCTGCAGGCGCACCCGCACCTCTTGCTCGCGCCGGGCGCGATAATCGCGGGGCTCATCTTCTCCTTCAACCTTCTCGGCGACGCCCTCACAGACGTGCTCACCCCCCACGCCCGCTAACAAGGGAGTGCAGAGGGAAGTATTCCCGCTGCCGGGGTTCGAGGGGTGTCCCCTTTCCCCCTGCCATTCCCCATTCCACGTCATCTTCCCCCATGCTATAATTACATTCTGAGGTCCAGTGTGAAGGTTTCCACGGAACGCATTCCCGAGAGCCAAGTTGTGCTGGAGATTGAGGTAGAGCCCGAGCGGCTCGCAAAGTCGCTCGACGCCGCCTACCGGCGAATCGTCCAGCGCACCAACGTCCCCGGTTTTCGTCGCGGCAAGGCGCCCCGCGCCATGCTCGAACGCGAGATCGGCCAGGACTCGCTCCTGCAGGAGGCGCTCGACCGCCTCATCCCGGAGGTCTACCGCGAGGCCATCGAGCAGGAGGACATAGACGCCATCGATCTGCCTCAGGTCGAGATGGTGAGCACCGACCCCCTGGTCATGAAGGCGACCATCCCCGTTCGGCCCACGGTAGAGCTGGGCGAGTATCACGGAATGTGGCTCCCCCGCGACCCGGTCGTCGTGCCCGAGGAGCGCGTTGACGAGGCGCTGGAGCAGCTGCGCCATCGCTACGCCAACCTCGAGCCGGTCAAGCGCGCCGTCGATTGGGGTGACGTCGTCACTGCCGACGTGCGGGGCGCTGTCGACGGACGCGCCCTGTTCGACCGCGCGGACGTCGAGTTCCAGGTCCGGAAGGACAGGCCCGTCTTCCTGCCGGGACTGGCGGAGGAGATCGTCGGCCTGGGCAAGGGTTCCGAAAAGGAGGTAGACCTGCCGCTTCCGGGCGACTTCCCGGACAGCGAGATTGCTGGCAAGGCCTGCCGCTGCCGCGTCGCCGTCCACGAGGTAAAGGAAGAGCAACTGCCGGCGCTCGACGACGCCTTCGCGCGCCAGGTCGGCGAGGGCTTCGCCGATCTAGACGCCCTGCGCCAGCGCCTGACCGAAGACCTGCGCAAGGCGGAGGAAGACGCGGAGCTCGACCGCTACCAGGACCAGGTGCTGGCGACACTTGAGGAGAGCGCTCAGATTGAGTACCCGCCGGTGCTCGTGGAGAAGGAGATAGACCACCTGCTGAGGGAGCAGGTAGGTCCGGGCGGCGAGAGGGGAATGGAGCAGTACCTGCAGCGCATCGGCAAATCGGAGGAGGAGCTGCGCGCGCAGCTACAGCTCGTGGCCGAGCGTAGAGTGCGCCATTCGCTACTGTTGTCGAAGGTGGCCGAAGTCGAAGATATAATTGTCGAAGACAACGAGGTCACCGAGGAGGCAGAGAGGATGATCTCTGCCGCAGGTGCGCAGGCCGACGAGTTTCGCCGCGTGTTCGGCGGCTCCAGCGGCCGCGACGCGATTCGGCGGTCCCTTCTCACGCGGAAGACCTGGGATAAACTGGTGGAGATTGTCTCCAGCGAGAAATCTGGTCAGGCAGCGGAGGCAAATATCCAGGCCAAAGAGGTAGAATATGAATGAGCCCTGTAATGGCGGCTGTGTCCAGCGCGTTTGGAATTAAGACGCCGCCTCTTCACAGGGCCCCTAGGAGCAACAAAGCATGAGAATCGACAGCCTGATACCGATGGTCATCGAGAGCGGCGCCCGCGGCGAACGCGCCTTCGACATCTACTCGCTACTCTTGAAGGAGCGGATCATCTTCCTCGGCACGCCAATCGACGACCAGATAGCGAACCTGATGATCGCGCAACTCCTCTACCTGGAGCGCGAGGACCCTGACCGCGACGTCAGCATGTATATTCACTCGCCGGGAGGCGTCGTGCCTGCCGGACTGGCGATCTACGACACGATCCAGCTCGTCAGGCCGGACATCTCGACGATCTGCGTCGGCATGTCCGCCAGCTTCGCGACGATTCTGCTCGCGGCGGGCACGCCCGGAAAGCGCTACGCCCTGCCCAACTCCACGATTCACATGCACCAGGCGGCCGGCGGCGTGCGCGGCCAGGCGGCGGACATCGAAATCCACGCCAAGGAGATCCTGCGCGAGCAGCAGATCATCCGCGATATCCTGTCGAAGCACACCGGCCAGTCGACGGAGCGCATCGCCCGCGACTCCGACCGCGACTTCTTTATGGACGCGCAACAGGCGAAAGAATACGGCATCGTCGACGAAATCCTGGCGAAGCCGCCGATATAACATTGGAATGAGGAGTGAGGCGCGACCCCATCGGTCGCGAGCAAGAGGTAAGAAATGCCAACTGGCCGAAGCAGCAGAATGCAATACCACTGCTCCTTCTGCGGAAAGAACCAGGACCAGGTAAAACGCCTCATCGCCGGGCCCGGCGCGGTCTACATTTGCGACGAGTGCGTCGAGCTGTGCCGCGAGATCATCGACGAAGAGGTCGCGGGACCCGTCAAGGCGAAAACGAAAGCGCAGCGTGTACCGCCGCCCAAGCACATCTACGAACTGCTCGGCGAGTGGGTGATTGGGCAGGAGCAGGCGAAAAAGGTCCTTAGCGTCGCCGTATACAACCACTACAAGCGCATCGGCGCGGCGCGTCAGACCACCGACGGCGTCGAGCTGGAGAAGACGAACATTCTGCTCGTCGGACCCACCGGCACCGGCAAGACCCTGCTCGCCCGCACACTGGCGCGCATCCTCGACGTGCCGTTCACCATCGCCGACGCCACCGCGCTCACCGAAGCCGGCTATGTGGGCGAGGACGTAGAGAACATCCTCCTGCACCTCATTCAATCATCGGACTACGACATCCAGCGCGCCGAACGCGGCATCGTCTACATTGACGAGATCGACAAGATCGCCCGCAAGAGCGACAACCCGTCGATCACCCGCGACGTCTCCGGCGAAGGCGTGCAGCAGGCCCTATTGAAGATAATCGAGGGCACGGTCGCTAACGTGCCGCCGCAGGGCGGACGCAAGCACCCGCACCAGGACTTCATCCAGATCAACACCGCCAACATCCTGTTCGTCTGCGGCGGCGCCTTCGAGGGGCTGGAGCACATCGTCGACAAGCGGATCGGCAAGTCGCGCAAATCGATGGGCTTCACCACCGACTTCCGCGAGACGAAGAACGGACAAGAGTTGACCGACGAGCTGCTGAAGCACACCACACACGACGACCTGCTGCACTACGGCCTAATACCGGAGTTCGTGGGCCGCCTGCCGATGGTCGTCAGCCTCAGCTCGCTTGGCCAGCCGGAGCTCGTTCGCATCCTGACCGAGCCGAAGAACGCCCTCGTCAAACAGTTCCAGCGCTTCTTCGCCTTCGACAACGTCGAGCTGGTCTTTACCGACGAAGCGCTCTCGGCCTGCGCCGAGCAGGCCATCCGCCACCGCACGGGCGCGCGCGGACTGCGCACGGTGCTCGAGGACACGCTGCTGGACGTAATGTACGAGATCCCCTCGCGCGGCGACGTCAAGAAGTGCATTGTGGGCGCCGAGACGATGAGCGGGCATCAGAAGCCCGTGATGATCACGGCGTCCGGTCAGACCGTCGAGGTGACAGAGCCCCCCGAAGAAGAATCCGCCTAGCCGCCAATCCAGGCGATTGCGTTGAGGCCGGTCACGACGACCGGCCTTCCGCATTTCCGCTTCGTCGCGAGGCCGCGGGCGCGGCTCCCGCTCGGTCCCTCACCCCTAGAATTGCCAACAACATGGCAATCATGGATATGGTGCCAGCGAATGTCACCCATCGGTTCATTGGAGGCTCCTTCCCTTTGACTGAAGGCGTCACAGCCGTGCATTACGACCGAATCGTTGTTGTTTTATGGCTGATAGACCCATCGGCGTAGCGGACGTGGCTTACCGGCGGGAACACATCCAAAGTCATATCTCCTGCGAAGCTGGCTACCACCTTAAGCGTTACACTTATGTTTCCGGATCCCGCGACCGTCCACCCCAACTGAGCTTCTGGAAGCGGATTCGACTTCCCTGGGACGGAGGATTGAATGAGTGACGCGGCCTCGCGCGTCCAGCCGAACTCCATCTCCATTGGAGGACAGTCAGAGGATTGGTCTACGCACTCGTATCGTATGTGGTAGGCAAGTTCGTCGCCTGGATGCGCTATGTCTGGACCCGATAGAACCACCTGGTAGGGAAGCACGGTGTCGGGCATAGGCGCCAATCTTGTTGCCGTCGCCGCTGTTTGGCTGGGAGTAGCAGTCTTCGACGGTTCTGCCTCAGGCGTATCCGTTGGCTGCGCAACTTCAGTTGCCGATGGGGCGACACTGGCTCGTACCGAGGTTGGGGAGGCCGCCTTCGATCCCTCACCACCTCCGCAAGCCGAAGATAGCAGAGCCGACGCCGCAACAAACGAGAGGGCAAGGAGCGTTGAGAGTCTTGGGGCGAGTCCTTTCACGATAACCCCCATATTGGCCTAACACTCACAGAGTTGCAGTCTGCACGATAATGCAATTGGCCGCAGTCAGTGTCACTATCCTAACAAAGCGTTGTCAGAAGAATGATTGACGATGAGACCGTCGAAAGCGTAACTGGGAATTGTGCAGTCTTCCTGACGTTTCCCCTACGGCCT
>DATLAX010000075.1:0-7755 GCA_035527215.1 Dehalococcoidia bacterium | reverse complement strand
CTGCTTGTGTAGTTGCACCAGAGCCTGCACGATCTTCGGGCTGAATTGGCTGCCGGAACAGGCAACTATCTCCTGCATCGCCGCGGCCGAGGAGCGCCCCGGCTTGTACGGCCGGTCGCTGGTCATGGCGTCGAAGCTGTCGGCGACGGCGACGATAGCGGCCGCGTCCGGAATGTCGTCGCCGGCGAGGCCGTCGGGGTAGCCGTGGCCGTCCCATCGCTCGTGGTGGGAACGGGCGATTGTGGCGGCAAGCTCGAAGCCGGAGCGGCCGGCGAGGAACTGCTCGCCCCATACCGCGTGGCGTCTCATCAGGTCCCATTCCTCGCTCGACAGCCGGCCGGTGTTGGCCAGGACCGAATCTGCCACGCGTATCTTGCCGATATCGTGGAGGACGGCGGCCAGGCCCAGCTCCTGCGCATCCTCATCGCTGTAGCCGAGCTCTCGCGCCACCCGTTCGGAGATGGTGCACACGTTCTGGAGGTGCTTGCCGGTGGTGCGGTCGTGCGCCTCCGCTGCCGCCGCCAGCAGCATGACGGTCTCTACGTGCGCCAGGCTGATCCGATGCGACGCGGCGCGCAGCTCCTCGACGAGCGTCTCCAGACTGACGATTGCCGTGACCTGCGTAGCGACGGCGCTAAGCACCTGCGCGTCGTGGGGCGTGAAGGCGTCCTCACGCTCACTGGCCACGCCGAGTATGCCAATCAGTTCGTTGTGCCACAGCATCGGTGCGCTCAGCCCTGATTTGAGCCCTGCCCGGCTCATCAGCTCTCGTTGCTCGTCAGAGAAACGCGGATTCTGGTCCATGTCGTGGATGATTAGCGGACGCTTTGGACTCGCATCCTGCCTTGCTGCGTGCTGGAGATGCCCCAGCTTGAGCTCCTCGCTGTTCCATTTCTGAAGCAGTCTCTCCGGCCCCCGGGCGAACGTGACCATCGACGGCGGCTCATCGTGGTCCGAGCTGAACAGCACGAAGCTTACCGCGTCGTAGTTACCCGCGACGGACAACCTGCGGGCCACAAGGCGTAGCTTCTCTTCCAGGTTGCCCGTGGTCGTGAGGTAGGGAACGATTTCGCCGACTATCCTCGCAGCATCGGTGTCACTTCCGCGGTGATGCGACGTAACCAGACGGGACGACGCCTCTTCTCGCCGCCGCTTGGCGGCATACATTCCGCTGTCGGCCAGTTGAATCAGTTCCTCGATCCTGTTCGCCTCGATCGGACAGATCGCTATTCCCATGCTGACGAAGACGGGGACAGGAGCGCTGGTCTGGGGATCCTGCAGCCCCATTTCGCCAAGGGTCTCGAGCAGTTGTTGCCTGTAGCGCTCCGCTTCATCGCGATCGGCGCCCGGCAGGACGACTATGAACTCGTCCCCTCCGTAGCGTCCGACCAGCGCGCCGTCCCTCGAAAGGGCCTCAGATACCGCCACGAGCACATTATCACCGACTGTGTGGCCGAACGTGTCGTTGATTGCTTTTAGATTATCGACGTCGTTCATCAGCACGGCGCAAGGGACATTGTTCGCCGAGATGATATCGCGGAGCTGCTCGACGATGGCAACGTGGTTCAGTGCGCCGGTGAGCGGGTCGCGGCGCATCTGTTCACGGAGCGCTTCCTCCGCCTTCTTGCGCTCCGTGATATCCCTGAGGACGCCCTCGACACCGAGCAGCTCGCCCTCTGGACCGCGGATAAGATGCGAGCCGACCGAAGAGTAGGTTGTGCTGCCGTCGGCGGACCTGAGTTTGACTTCGTAGTCGGTGACCTCTCCGCGGGCCAGAAGCTCGCTCAGAAGGCCCTGCCGCTCAATCGGGTCGACGTAGACGTCAAGGACCTGCGTGCCTATCAGTTCCTCGCGAGTGTATCCCCATCTTTGCACCGCCGGGCCAATCTCTGTGATGATGCCCTGCGGGTCCGTGCGATAGAAGATGTCCTGGACGCTCTCGAAGATCTCGCGGTACTTGTCCTCGCTTCCGCGCAGCACTTCCTCCGCGCGCACCCGGTAAGAGACATCGCGGGCGACGACGAGGACGGCGACTTCGCCGTTCTCGCCATGTACGAGTGAGACGAGCACCTCGACGTCCGCGACTGTCCAGTCTCTTCGTTTGACCGTGGCGGTCTTAATCTCTTCTCTTTCCCCTGCCTTGATGAGCTCCCCCAACTCCACCCGCGTTTCATGCTCCTGCTCCTCGTCGAGAAAATCGAAGACTGACAGGTCCGGCAACTCCTCTCGTGTACAGCCGAGCAATGTTAGAGCGGCTTCGTTGGCATCGATGAACCGTCCCTGAAGGTCGTGAACCAAGATCGCATCAAACGAGGTCTCGAGGAGGGCCTGGTATTTTTGGTGGCTGAGGCACTGCGCCTTTTCCGCGCTCCGGCGCTCATCGGAGTGGAGTGAGGTGGGCGCCCGCGTAGTTGATGCGGCGATGAGTGTCAGAGCGGCTGTGGAAATGAGAGACGCGGCGGCAAGCGACGCAACAGCCAGCGTCAGAGCCGTGTCGTGGGAGCGCAGTGCCACGACAGCGACAGTGGCGCCGAACAGCGCTAGCAGTACGGCCGCTACCGATAAGGGCCTTGCTTGAGCCTTCCTCATTCTCACCGTTTCAGCACGTGGTTAAGCGTGCCCATCTTGAAGTATCAGAATAGAAACGGGAGGTTATCCCTCCCATTAGTTGTCGGACGGAAACGGTTGAGACTAAAGTGAATTCGGCGGTTGCGCCGGTGGATAGTCAGCGGAGAGACGGCTGTCGCTTCTTCGATAGCAGTGAGAACGCGACGCCCATCGTGAGGAAGACTACCCCAAGGCAGGCGAAGGTGATGGCATTCCGAATCGGCAGCCAGGCGACGTCCCGCCCCAGGGCATAGAGCTGCGCCGTCAGGTAGTCGCTCTCTTCTTCCGACGCCATCCGGAGGATGAAACGCACTGTCACCGAGAGCAGCAGCGGCGGCAAGCAGGCCGCGACGACTGCGGCGCCGACGCTGGTGAGACGGCCGTAGCCGCGGCTGAGGAGCACGAGTGCCACTGTCAGGATCGCCGCGAATCCCGCTACGAGCGCCAGGACAACCCGCATCAGCTCATGGTTGTCCTCCGTCAGCAAGCCGGCGGTGTAGCGGACTGCGCCCGGCGGGGAGAGGATGTCGACGTTCACGGAACCCCGGCCTCCTTCGCGGAAGGCCGAGAAGCCGTCCGTGTAGAGCCTGTCGGCGGAGCGGTCGAGGATGACGTCGCGCAGTTCGGCTGTCGACAGGTTCTGCGCCTCTTGCTCGCTCAAAGGCACGTCGATAGGGAATCCGATGAGCACCGACGACGCGGAGCCGCCGCTCCCGGCAGAGGTCGTCACCATCTGCCCGCGGTCCTCGATAAGGGCGTCGATTTCCGTGAGGCTGGCAACGGTCCGGCGCAGCGCCTTGTGAGCGGTGCCCGACGCTGTCAACTGCGTAGCGTCGACCGACAAGAGGAGAACGCCCAGCGTAGATACGAGGAGCAGTCCAACGGCCCACTTGAAGAACACTCGCCAGAACCCCGTCCCGATCGTGACGGTCAGGGAGGTCGCCGCAGGGTTACCGTTGCCCGGGACCTCGGTCTCCGTCATCTGTCGCTCTCTGGCGCCCGTCTAGGCGCCGCCGACTACCAGCGTCCCCGTGATGCGGTCGTGGAGGGCGCGACGCCGCCCGTCGGCGAGAATCGCTGCCAGCGCCACCGGCGCCGCGACTATGGACAGCAGCAGCACCGTCGCCGTGGCCACCAGCACCACAGTGTTTTGCGTGAGCATCGTGCCGTAAACCACGAGCAGCGCCCAGGGTACGGCCAGCAATGGATGGAACAGCACCGGGTCGAGCAGCAGCAGGCGGGCGAAGGCCCTGGGGGCGCCTATCCGGCCGCCGTCGCTTCGCGCTATGCGTATGCCCACGATGTACTTGCCGACGGTCTGACCCCGCCAGGACAGGAGCCAGACGTTGAATAGAAGCCAGAAGGGGACGACGCCGGCTATGATTCCCAGGGCGGCGTAGTAGGCGGAATCGGGGGCGTCGGCGTCGCCGAAGCTGCTGCGCGCCAGGAGCTGGAACATGGCGACCATCGCGAAGAGCGCCAGGAAGGCGAGCAGGATGATGGTGTCGAAGATGAACGCCACGACGCGCGCCTCAAGGCCCGCGCCGTTGAACTGCGAGGAGTCCGCCGCTGCTGTCAAACGCCCATCACCTGTCCGCCGAGATTCCCAGCGCTGCGATTATAACACGCGCCGGAACGCGCCCTCAAAGGGCGAGGAGATGGAAGCATGACCGTAGCCGAGACTCTCTAGTGTCGGCGCTGGACAGGGGACGCCGAGGCTGGAAAGCCTCGGCTACCGGTGTGAGATGCACGGCAACGCGCCCTCAAAGGCCGCGTCGTGGTGATTCGGCTCGTTGTCAGGCCCCGGAAGGCAGTGCTATTCTCGAAGACGAACAGCATGAAGCGACTTCCTGCTCAATTCGCGCCGCTGGCGGCCGTGGGGGCGATCGTAATCGTCGCGGCACTTGCCGCCTGGCAGGTGCTCGGCCTCATCGGCCTGCCGCTCTCGAAAGACGAGTACAACCTGGCCGCCTGGGAGGTGCGTCATCTCCCCGATAAGTGGCTGTACATGGTAGGACACATCGGCGACGGCTCCAGCCGCGACGAGGAGAACGCCGATGTCCTGCGCTACCTCCAGCTCCAGCGAGAGACCGACGCTCTCCAGGCCGAACTGTCACGCCAGAGCGCCACGAATGCTGCTCCCGACGAGCTACATGCGACATCGCAGCGACTCCAGCAGACGCGCGGGGAACGTGACGCGACCGGCAACCGCGCGCAGGCGATACTGGAGGGTCGCATCTCGTCGATCGCGTCGGGCCTGGGAATCGAGACCACGCTCCCCCTCTTCTCGCGTGTCCACTGGCTCTTCCCGCCCGTCGACTTCGAGTTCGAGGACCCACCGCACGTTCTCGTGATCTCGCCGCGCGACCGCATCGTCGAGGAGAAGGCGACGCTCCTGCGCAGCGACCTGACGCTCGATGAGGCGCAACGCCTGGAGCGGGAGGCGGAGGCAAAGTCGGACAACGTCTCGGCGCTGGTGGTGCCGACGGGCGGAATCAGCGCCTATCCGGCGATAATCGAGCCGACGGACGACTACCTGAGCGCTCTGCAGGTCGCCTCCCACGAGTGGATGCACGCCTATCTCTTCTTCCACCCCCTGGGAGCGCGCTACTTCGAGAACGACACGCTGCGGACGATCAACGAGACGGTGGCGGACATCGTTGGCATGGAGATGGGCTCGCTGGTCGAGGCCGCCTATCCCCTGGCAGCGCCGACGCCGGCGCCCGCGGCAACGCCACAGCCGTCGCAGGAGAGCGTTGATGTCGACAAGGTCCTGCGGCAGCTACGCCTCAACGTCGATGGGCTGCTGGCTCAGGGGAGAACAGTCGACGCCGAGACCGCCATGGAGCAGACGCGCAAGTTCCTGGCGGCGCACGGCCGATATTACCGCAGGATCAACCAGGCCTTCTTCGCTTTCTACGGGCTTTACGGGACAAGCGCGGCGTCGAGCAGCCCCATCGGGCCGAAGCTGGAGGAGTTGCGGGAACGGAGCGCGTCGCTGGGCGACTTCGTACGCGCCGTCGCGGGCGTAAGGAGCGAGGCTGACCTCGACAGACTGCTCGCTGAGGCGGGCGCTACTCCACCTTGATGGTCGTGCGCCGCGTCCGGGGAGCTTCGTCTTCCTCCATCTTGTCAAGGGCGGCGTCGATGAGGCTGCGCAGGGCGCTCAGCATCTCCTTGCGCGCCCCCAGCATGTGCGCGCGCACTTCCGGCGTGAGCATGCCGAGCCCCGGCTTCTTGATGCGGAGGATTATTTCGCCTTCGGAGGTCCACTCACATTCGAAGAGCTTTTCTGCCATGATTGCCTCCTTTGGGACGCGCATAACCCGAGACCGCAATCGGGCATGGTCCTTCCGGCCCACCCGCCCAGAATGTCTATGGGAATCAAGGGGACACCCCTTGAACCCCGCAAGCGGGGGCGGACCCCCTCTTGACTCCCCCGGACGGATTTCGGGCAACCCGCGAGCGTCAGTCCGGCCGCACAAAGCGAATCGTTAACCGGTCCCCTTCCAGTTTAGCACTTTGAGTCTGCAGACCTACCAGCGCCCTGGGCAGGATCACGTTGCGCCTGTGGTTGCCCACGCGCACCAGCAGTTCGTCGCCGACCTGCGAGAGCGCGACTTCCTCCTTGCCGGTAAAGGGAAGCAGCAGCGTCAGCAGGTAGTCGCCGTCCTCCTGGCGCATCTCCTGCGTCTGTCCGCGGAAGTGAACGAGCGTGGGGTCGTCGTTGTCGTAGAGCGCGTTGCCGAAGCGCTCCAGCATCTCCAGACCGACGACCTCCTGGTCCATCAGCGGCGCCGTCAGGATGGGCAGGGGGCTGAAGCCCTCTTCGACGAGCGAGAGGTAGCGCTCCTGGCTCTCCTTCCAGGATGAGAAGTAGGCGTCGGTCACGTCGTCAGGGATGAGCCGGTTGCAGACGACGAGATCGGTCGGATAGCCGTAGAGGTTGAGGTAGGTGAAGGTGCGCTGCGCCTCTTTGACGACCATCTTCTCGGCGTTGAGCACCAGGCGGACGGAGGAGACGTCGGCGTCCGTGAGGATGGCGCGCATCTTGTCGAGACGTTCGAAGAGGTCTTTGAGCGCCTCGAAGACGTCGTCCTCGGGAAAGGGCAGGTCGGTGACGCGCGTCAGCACCGGCCGGGCGATGCGGGCTGCGGTGCGCTGGATGGGGAAGATCCGGTGCAGCCACCAGCGCATGACGTCGGGGAAGCTGAGAAGGCGGAGCGTCTCGCCGGTCGGGGCGCAGTCGACGACGATGGTGTCGTACTCTTGCCCCTCGTAGTAGTTGATGAGGTGGACGAGCCCCGCCAGCTCTTCCATGCCCGGCAGGACGGCCATCTCTTCGGCCAGGACCTCGTCGATGCCGCGCCAGGCCATGACTATCTTGATGTAATCTTCCAGCGTCCCCCAGTGGCGGTCGATCTCCTTGAAGACGTCGAGCTCTTGCGCCCAGAGGTTGTCGGTTATCTGGACGACTTCGCTGCCGACGGGCAGGTCGAAGCTGTCGCCGAGGCTGTGGGCGGAGTCGGTGCTCATGACCAGCGTCCTGTAGCCGAGTCGGGCCGCCCGCAGCGCCGTGGCGGCGGAGACGCTCGTCTTGCCGACGCCGCCTTTGCCCGTGTAGAGGATTACGCGAATCTTCCGTCTGGTCATGGCCGTTGCCGCCCCCTATCGGAGGTGGTAGAGGACGTTGACGACCGCCGTGTTCGGCCGTCGCATCAGCGCGCGCCGGAGTCGGGCGGCCGGCTGGTTGTGCAGGAGATTCTCCCAGAAATGGGCCGGCACGAACTCCGGCAGCACCACAGTGATGCGGCCCTGCGGGTTGGCCCGGTCGACCGCGTCGACGTAGGCGAGGAAGGGCGCGACGAGCGCCCGGTAGGGGGATTCGACGATGACGATCGGCACGTCGGGGATGGTCTCTTCCCACTCGGCCCGCAGCGCCTCCGCCGCCTGGACATCGTCCGTAATGTGGACGGCCGTCACGTTCTGCGAGAGGCTGCGGGCGTATTCGATGGTGCGGAGCACTGCCCGGTCGAGGCCGTCGACCGGCACGATGACGGTCTGTGAGCTTCCGCCGGGCGGTGTTCGTTGTAGAAGGGCGAAGTCGCCTTCTCGCAGTTCCAGTTGCTCACCGACCCGCCGGTAGTG
>DATLAX010000074.1:0-10675 GCA_035527215.1 Dehalococcoidia bacterium | reverse complement strand
GCGGTGAGATCCAGCGCTTTTGCGTGAGCTCATCATCTACCTCCTGACACGTACAGACATGTCGGCGAAGTAACAAGCACGTTGGGAATAACGAGCCGCTTTCAGAACGCAACATAGATACTAGGCGGCCCGCTGTCAACGGTCGTCGTTGGCCGGCTCGACCTCGCGCTCAAGCGTGGGCCTGTTGCGACGCAGACGGCGGCCTTCCCTTCGACCGTGACACGAAGGCGTTGACGGGGACAGAACACATATTCTATTCTTCCTCTCGCTCCCGGCGCAGGAGATGCCGGAGAGAGACCAGGAGGAGAGAGTTGACCGACGTCCGCATCGACACACGCGGGGTCCCCAAGGGCCCGGTCTACGAGGAAGCGCCGGCGGTCCTGCACCGTCAGGCGTTGACGGCCGTCGACGGCAGCGATCCCGCGGCGGCGGCGGTCGGCGTGAACTGCACCGGCTACCGCCGCGTCCGTTTCGACATCGACACGAGCGGCAGCACGGGGCTGACGGCGCTCAAGGTGCAACTGTTGAGCTGGAGCAGCGGCGCTGGGAAGTACTTCCGGGGCGCCGAGCGGGAGTTCAGTGAGCAGGAGCTGTCACAGAATCCGCTGCCGGCTCTGGAGGCGGAGGTGCGCGGCGCAACCGTCTTCCTCAAAGTCGTTTCGGCGAGCGCGGTGACCCTTCTGCTGAGTGTCTACGCGACGCCGAGCTAAGGAGAAGTGATGGGAAGACTACGCTTGTTCGGCGAGCTCATTGAGGCGGGCGGCGCCATCGAGGGAGGCGGGGAAGCGGCAGGCGGCGGTCACCAGGTGGGCCGCGTTGTCCGCACGGCCGGCGACTACCAGACGAGCAGCACTTCCTTCGTCGACATCGATACCGAGAACCTGGCCGTTAGTCTCACCACCGGCGATAGCTGGGTGTACCTGTTGCTTACGGGGACGCTGTACGTGAGTAGCTTTGGGTACGGTTGTTTCGATTTCACTATCGATGGGCAGCGCCAGGGGGCCACGAAGGGCGTCCAGCAGGTGCAGGCCATTTACAGCCAGGACGTCCAGATCGGTTGGCTGGCGCAGGTGTCCGCCGGGAGCCATGTCTTCCGAGCGCAGTGGCGCGTCAGCGCCGGCGCCGCCTTGTTGCGCGCCAGCAGTGCCGAGTCGCCGACGATGCTGGCGGTAGTCGAACTCAAATAGGAGTGGAAGGGTGCAACTGAAGACCAACGACAAGGCGGTTCGCCTCGACCAGTTGACCGAAGAGTTGCGGGCGCTTCCCGGGCTGTCGGGCCTGCAGGGGTTGAGCGCCCGGGTCCTTTCGTCGACGGGCGAGATAGAGATCGCTGTTCACACGGAGGGCCTTGTCCTGAACGCCGACGAGGAGCGGGCGGTGATGGAAGCGGTGGGCCGCCACGTGCCGGACCCGCAGTGGCGGGTCTCCGCCGACGAAAGGGAACTCGCGACCATCCTGTCGCAAAGCGAGGGCAGCCTGGGCCTGGCGGAGATCGAGAAGGCGCTCCGCGCGCTGGCACGAATGGTCGATACCGGACGGCCGGAGATGATGACGATCCACGGGAGTGATGGAGAATGAACCTTTCAGCGATGCGAGCGCTCGTCCGGCGCGATCTGCACGACGAGGACGCCGAGAACTACCGCTGGTCGAATGACGAGCTCGACCGGCACATCGCGCGCGCCGTCCGGGAGACGAGCCTGGCGGCGCCACTGGCGACGAAGGCTGCCCTTACCACAACCGCCGGCAGCCGCGACCTGTCGTTGAGCTCGGTGAGCGACCGCGTGGTCGTGGAGGCGGTGGAATACCCGCTGGGCCAGTATCCGCCGGCCTACGTCGCGTTCAGCCTCTGGGGCGACACGCTGACGCTGCTCGTAGATTCCGCTCCCCTGTCGGAGCAAGACGTCGAGGTCTATTACGGCAAGCTTCACACGCTCGACGAGAGCGGCTCGACGCTGCCGGCGGCCCTGGAGGACGTCGTCGCGACGGGGGCCGCGGGCTATGCGGCGCTGGAGTGGGCGAGCTTCGCGACGAATCGCGTGAACGCAGGCGGCAGCGAGACGTGGCGCGACTACCTTGTCTGGGGCGAACAGCGTCTGGCGGCGTTTTCCGGCGCGCTGGCCCGCCACGGCCATCGCAGCGCGGTCCGCGTCCGCCGGCTCTATACGCCCGCCCTGTCGATGGAGGGGCGGGCCGGCGATCTGCAACCATAGCCTTCGGGAAATCGATGAGAACCCTAAACAGCGACCTGCTGGCAGCCCAGAAGAAGTCGAGCACGGCGCCGTACGTGGAGGCGCAGGTACGGGAGCGCATCGGCGACGTGGCGCGTCTGACCTGGGAGCGGCTGTACGGCGGGAGCGAGACGGACTACTTCCACGCGGCGACGATGCCGGGCGATGGATCGTTCGTTCGCGCCCGCGTCGATCCGGCGACGTCGCAGCTCCTGATCCAGCGTGTCGCGACGCCGGGCCAGGGGTCGGACTTCGGGTCGTGGGCGGCGATCGCGAGCGTGTCGACGAACGCGGCGGTAGCGCTGGCAAGCAGCGGCGCCGGCGTTCTGCTCTTCTACGTCGACACAGACGGCGTGACGATCAAGCTCAGGGAGAGCAGTGACTACGGGGAGTCGTTCGGCAGCCCGACGACGGTGGCGACCGCTTCCGGCTCCGTGGGCTCGCTGGCCGCCGGCTTGAAGAGTGATGGCACAGCCATCGTCGTCTACTCCGCCGGCGCGACTATCTATCGGGTGAAGCGCAGCGGCGGCGCCTGGGGCTCGCCGTCGGCCTGGAGCAACAGTGTAGCCGGGGTCACCGGGCTGGCCTGCTGCTACGCCGTCGACTTCAACGTCGTGGTGACGGGAAGCGACGCCGCGGGCTCGGCCAAGACGTGGACGGCGATCTACGGCGACGGCTTCAACCAGTCGCTGGACACGTGGTCGCCGCTGATGGAGCTGAGTCGCGGCGACGCTGGCTCGAACGTGACCTTCCATGCTCCCTTTGTCGACAGGGCCGATCTGTTCCGCCTGTCGTTCGTGGAGAAGTACACCGGCAGTCAGGCCTATGCCCGTCCGCTGTGGACCCACGTGTCCCGCTTCGGCGATTTCTCGACGAACACCTGGCGCGAGCCGGTGCCTTTCGATCTCTCATGCGAGTACGGCATCGCCCTGGCGCACGGCGGCAGCTGCGCCTGGATGTCGACGCCTTCGGGCGTTTGGCGGGCGTTCCTGGGGGGCACGCCGCTGGACATTGGCGACGACGTGCTGGAGCTGCGAGTGGACACCGCGCCGTTTGACGGGCGGGTGCGCATGGTCTTGCGGAATGACGACGGGCGCTACTCGGAGCTGACGGAGGGCGAGGTGTCGCTGATCCGTCCGTGTTCGCAGGTTGACTTGAGCCTGGGCTACATGACGGGCCAGGGCGCGCTCGTATCGGGCGGGCCGCGCTACTGGATCGAAGGCTGGGAATACGATTGCCGGCCGGGCGAGTCCACGTTCACGTTGCTGGCCCGCGACGGGTGGTGGCTGCTCCGCCGCTGGCGCGCTCGTCGCGAGTACGCCTGGAGCGCGGGTGAGAGCAGTATCTTCCAGATACTGAGCTTCATATTCTCTCGCGCCGGCCTGGAGTGCGGCTTTCTGAGCGGCAGCGAGGCCCTGACGACGCTGAAGCCGTCGTTTGCCATCCATCCGGGCGAGGACGGCCTGACGGCTGTGCAACGCCTTCTCCGGATGGTGCCGGACGTGGTCCGCATGGCCGGCGAGACGGCCGTGATACTGAACCCGCTGTCCGACGAGTCGCCCGGCTATGAGTACGGGACCGATCACGCAATCCTGCAGAGCCGGCACGCGGTGTCGGACCGCGAGCTAAACAGGGTGCAGGTGTTCGGGCAGGGGTTGATGGTGGAAGGGTTCGATTGGGCGAGCATCGACAGCGTCTACGACCGGTTGCTGCAGGCGCACGACCTGAACCTGACGACGGTCGCGGAGGCGCAGAGCCGGGCGGACGCGCTCCTGCGGGAGGCGGCAATGTCGTCGCCGGCGGGCGAGATCGTGGCGCCGGTCAACTGTGGCCAGGAGCTGTACGACGTCGTGTCGGTGACGGACGCGCGCGCGGGTCTGATTGCGGCGTCGCGGCGCGTCACGGGGATGTCGGCGCACTACTCGCGGGCAGCGAAGAGCCCGGTCTACCAGATGCGACTGCGCCTGGGCGCGGTCTAGGAGGCGACGTATGGTCGTGCGCAAAGGGGAGATCAAGGCGTTCGATTCCGGGAGCTACAGCGCGACCGTGCGGGTCGCGGGGAGCCTGGCGGTGTGGCTTTCGGGTGTGCCGGTGGCGCGCAACATCGCCGCGAGCGAGGTCCAGGCGGGCCGGAGCTGCGCCATCATCTTCTTCGACGACGCCAATCCGCAGGACGCGGTCATTGTCGCAGTGTACACGTAGGGAGGAGGAACTGGGATGGTCGAGCCGGTCTTTGCCGTTTTCGCTCTCGCCTTCCTGGCGGAGAGCCTGACTGAGTACCTGTTTGCGGCGCCGCTGTCGGCCGCGCGACTGCCGGCGGGCGTGATCCGCTACGTCGCGGTGGCGGCCGGCGTGCTGCTGGCGTGGGCGTACGACCTGGACATCACGCGCGACGTGTTGGGACTTGAGCCGCGACCGGCGCTGCTGGGGGTCATCCTGAGCGGCGTCGTGCTGGGTCGTGGCGCGAGCTACGTCCATGACTTCTACCAGAGCTACCTGCGCCCGAGCGACGAAAAGGGGGCAAGCGATGCGCGGTGAGGGAAAGCGTCCGCCGTCTGTGCCGTCGAGCGCGCGGCCGCCGTCGGACGGGGCGGTGCCGCCGCTGCGCAAGGAGGACGTGACGAAGAACGAAGAGCTGCGAGGGCTGGTCGTGCGGGGAGGCGTTGGAGCCGTGCCGGCCGTGTGGGAGGACTAGCGGGCGGCAGCGCGCTGACAGTGGCGAGCCGAGCAGATCGTGCGGTCGATAGCGGGCCCGGGCTTCTTGCCCGGGTCTTCTGATTGCCGCTACGATGTGGCCAGCGTCGTTTCGGCGCGAATCTGAGCGGACGGGACCGGAGCGAATGAAACCCCATCACGAGAAGGCGATAGAGAAGCTTGTCGAGCACTTTGCGGCGGACGAGACGTGCCTGGGCGTCATCGTCGGCGGGTCCGTCGCCAAGGGACTGGCGAAGGAGGACTCCGATATCGACGTGGTGCTCGTGGTCACGGACGAGGTCTACCGGCAGAAGGTGGAGGAGAACAAGCTCATCTACTTCACAGTCGAGTTTTGCGACTACCCCGGCGGCTACATCGACGGCAAGATCGTCAACCTCGATTATATGCGGGCGGCGGCCGAGCGCGGGAACGAGCCGACGCGGGCGGCCTTCGACGGCGCGGTGGTGGTGCATTCGAAGGTGCCCGGTCTCGAGGAGACGGTGCGGAAGATACCGGTCTACCAGCCGCAGGAGAAGCGGGAGAAGATACAGTCGTTCTACGCGCAGCTCGAGATTGCTCACTGGTACGTCGGCGAGGCGCTGAAGCGGGGCGACGTGTACATGCTGCACCATGCCGTCGCCGACCTGGTGCTGTACGGCGGGCGGCTGATCTTGGCCGAGAACGAGGTGCTGTACCCTTATCACAAGTTCCTGATGACGGAGCTGGAGCGGGCGCCGGAGAAGCCGGAGAACCTGATGGGGCTTATCGACGCGCTCCTGACGGACCACACCGCTGAGAACGCCAAAGCGTTCTACGACGCGGTGAAGGACTTCCGTTTCTGGAACGAGGCGTGGGAGCTGCCGCCGATGCGCTTCATGAAGGACACGGAGCTGGCCTGGCTCCACGGCAGCGCGTACGTCGGCGACCTCTAGGACCCCGGCCCGGCGGCGTTGACAGGGGATGTCGCCCACAGTACGCTTGTTCCAACCCGAGTGGGAAGGGAGGGCCACGATGGAGCAGCGAGAGTTTCCACAGGTCGGCAACCGCGTCTGGGCGACGGTCCGCAACGTCAAGGGCAACTGCACCATGGGGCATAAGGTCGGCGACGAGTTCGAGATAAGCGCCCATAACACGGCCGGCCTTTGCGGCTTCTTCTACCACGACATCTTCCCCTATCTCATGATGCTCCAGTTCGGCGGCGGCTTCCCCGCTGCCTGGGGCGACCCGGACTCCGTCCAGCTCAAGTGCATGGACAGCTATAACGAGGTGACGATCGAGCTGCGGAGGGAGCGCCGCTAGGTGGAAGACCCGGCGCCTGAACGCGTCCTGTCCGGCAAGCCACGCGAGGAGGACCTCGCCCTCGACACGTCGCTGCGGCCGCACCGGCTGGACGACTACATCGGCCAGGAGAAGGTCAAGGACAACCTGCGCATCGCGATGGCGGCCGCCCAGATGCGCGGCGAGCCGCTGGACCACGTCCTCCTCTACGGCCCGCCCGGCCTGGGCAAGACCACGCTGTCGTACATCATCGGCGCCGAGATGGGGGTGAGCGTGCGCGTCACGTCCGGGCCGGCCATTGAGCGAGCGGGCGACCTGGCGGCGATCCTGACGAACCTCCAGCGCGACGACGTGCTGTTCATCGACGAGATCCACCGCCTGGCGCGGGCCATCGAAGAGATCCTCTATCCGGCGATGGAGGACTTCGCGCTCGACCTCGTGCTCGGCAAGGGGCCGGGCGCCCGCAGCGTGCGCCTGTCGCTGCCGCGGTTCACGCTCGTCGGCTCGACGACGCGCTACGCCATGCTCAGCCCGCCGCTGCGCGATCGCTTCGGGGCCGTCTACCGCCTCGACTTCTACGATACGGAGGCGATCGGCGCCATTATTCGTCGCAGCGCGCACATCCTCGGCGTCGAGGTCGACGAGGGCGGTGTCAGGCAGATGGCGCAGCGCGCCCGCGGCACGCCGCGCGTCGCCAACCGGCTGCTGAGGCGCGTCCGCGACTACGCGCAGGTGATGGCGGAGGGCCACATTACGGAAGAGGTCGGCGTCGAGGCGCTGGCGCGGCTGGAGATCGACGAGCTGGGCCTGGACGAGGTCGACCACAAGGTGTTGCAGACGATCATCCACAAGTTCGACGGCGGTCCCGTCGGGCTGGACACCATTGCCGCCTCGATCTCGGAGGAAGCGGACACGATCATGGACGTGTACGAGCCTTACCTGATGCTGGTCGGCTTCCTCCAGCGGACGCCACGGGGCCGCGTGGCGACGCGTCGCGCCTACGAGCACCTGGGCCTGCCGCCTAAAGGACCGCTGCCGTCGGCGCAGAGCGCGTTGTGGGACGGCTCCTGACGCCTTCCCGGCTCAACACTCGCGCAGCGGCCGTGTCGCGCTTTGTCTCCCTCGCGTGTCTTGCACCACGCAAGCCCGCGGTCTAGTCTCGAATTGTTGCATATCAGGCCTATGTCAAGCGGAGGTGCGCAGGTGCTGAACGGGCGCAGACTGCCCCGGAGGGGCTTCCTGGGAGGGGCGTTGACAGTGGGCGCGGGTCTGGCCGCGGCGGCATGTGGGGGCAACGAGAAGGAGGCGGCGACAGGCGGCGGGACTGCGTCGGGGGAGCCGAAACGCGGCGGCACGCTCCGGCTGGCCTCGGCGTTCCAGATACTCAGCATCGACCCGCAGACTATCGAAGGGGCCACCTCTGCGCCGCTCTTTTACAGCTACATGATCCAGGCGACCAGCTGGCAGGGCAGCGTGGGCGACCTGGCGATCTCCTGGGAGAACCCGGACGATCTGAACTGGGTGTTCCACATCCGCGACGACGCGCGGTTTCAGGACTTGCCGCCGGTCAACGGGCGCGCCGTTTCCGCGCAGGACATCGTCAACTCCATGACACGACTGAGAAGCCTGCCGGGCGCCAGCCCTGATCAGACGATCATCAAGTACGAGGCTCCCGATGCCCGCACGGTGACCCTCCAGACAAGAGAGCCGGACGGATACATGCTGATGAACATCGGCAGCCAGCCCAACGCCGTGGTTCCCATCGAAGCCGTTGAGGCGTTCGGCGACCTGAAGAGTCACGCCATCGGCAGCGGTCCCTTCATGCTTGACCGGGTCGGCCGGGACG
This sequence comes from Dehalococcoidia bacterium, assembly GCA_035527215.1. Taxonomy (GTDB): domain Bacteria; phylum Chloroflexota; class Dehalococcoidia; order DSTF01; family JALHUB01; genus JALHUB01. The sequence continues at coordinate 2,629 of DATLAX010000074.1, read as the reverse complement.
AACTGGTGGCCGTCAGGAATCCGGCGTACTACCACGATTACCCGTATGTCGACGGGCTGACGGTGAGGGCGCTGACGGAAGCGGCCTCGCGACAGGCGGCGTTTCGCGCCGGTGACATCGACGTCTATACGGCGGACAACCGGATGCAAGCGGAGTCCGTCAAGGGCGTCGCGGGCAGCAGCGCGCAGCGTTATCTCAGCGCGGCGTACTCCGTCTTTGCCCTTAACGCCGTGAAGGTGGAAGCGTTCAAGGACGAGCGCGTGCGCGAGGCGATCGACCTGGCGCTCGATCGGGCTGCGATGATCGAGAAGCTCCACTTCGGTGACGCGGAGCTTTCCGGCCCCGTGCCTCCGCGCTGGGACACGGCCCTGCCGAAGGAAGAAGTGGCCGCGGCCTATCGGCGGGACGTGGGCAAGGCGAAGCAGTTACTGTCCGCCGCCGGCCAAGAGGGTCTGGCCTTCGAGCTCAGCTTCTACACAGCTACAGAAAACGCGGACCGCGTGTCCATCATAAAGGACAACCTGGCGGAGATAGGCGTCACAGTCAATCTGGCGGGCGGCGAGGTCGGCATCTGGCTGGCCAACCTGCTGGCGTCTTCTTTTGAGTCGACCGCGTATACCCACCTTCCGTACCTGTCCGATTACATCCAGCTGCAGTCGCATCACACTTACGGCTGGAACCGCAGCCGGCAAGCCTTCCTGGGCATCGAGGACCAGGAGGTCGATTCGCTCTTGGAGAAGATACGGCAGACCATCGACGAACAGGAGCGGAAAGAGATGGCGTTGGATGTGCAGCGTCTCATCCTGAAGCGCCACGGTCCGACGCTCACGCTGTGTGAGCCGTACGCGTACTGGATCGCGTACGATTACCTCAAGGGATACACACCGACCGCCTACGGCTTCGGCGATTACCGCTACGACTACTGGCTCGACAAGGGCTAAGCGTGAAGCAGGGGCTAACCCGGCTCCAAGAAGGGGGACGAGATGTCTGACAATGCTCCCTCGAAGCGTGTCGAGTTCCTGCCTGTGACGCCGGAGCGCTGGTCCGACTTCGAAACGCTGTTCGGCGAGTGCGGCGCCTACGAGGGGTGCTGGTGCATGTGGTGGCGGACTACGCGTCGCGAGTGGACGCGGCAGCGCGGCGAGGGGAACCGGCAGGCGATGAAGACGATCGTCGAGTCGGGCGAAGTGCCCGGGATCATCGCCTATGCCGGCGGCGAGCCGGCGGGCTGGTGTTCCGTCGCGCCGAGGGAAGTCTTCGCGTCGCTGAACCGCTCGCCCACGCTCAAGCGGGTCGACGGCGAGCCCGTGTGGTCGATTGTGTGCTTCTACGTCGCGCCCGAGCATCGCGGCAGCGGGCTGATGGCGTTGCTGCTGGCGGCGGCGCGCGACTACGCCGTGTCGAAGGGCGCGCGCATCGTCGAGGCGTACCCGCGTGAGCCGGGAGACCTGGGGTCGCCGGAGGCCTACATGGGCATCGTGCCGGCGTTCGCGAAGGCGGGGTTCGTGGAGGTGCTGCGTCGCTCCGCCGGGCAGTCGATCATGCGCTGGCACTCCTAGACTCCCCAGAGGCCCTGTAACGTCAGGATCGCGACCGCGTTAGGAAGAGTGCGGTCTGCAGGACGCCGCGTCGGTCCCCCGTCGGCCGATCGTCGCAGATAAAGCAGACCGGCAGCGGGCCGTTCGGGTTCTTCTGGACTGATCACAGCAATGTCGAGACTTATGTTGTCCATTTCGCTTCATTGTTATCTTGACAAAGACCAGAAACCGGTTATACTGAGTCGAACTGGTGGCATAGCATCCCCCCGCCTCTGGCAGATAAGGCCTGCCTCTGATCGCAAGGCGCCCGCGGCTTTTGTGTCGCGCGAGCGTCGGGCGAACGCAAACGACAGGCACTCGTAGATGCCGACAGGCAAGACGCTACTCAGGTTCTCCGCCCTCCGCCTCGGACTGGCGACGGCCGCGCTGCTGTGCGTCGCGGGCGCCGTGCTCGGCGTGCGTCACTTCGCGCAAGCTGCCCCGTTCATCACGACCGACAAGGACGAGTACTTCTCCAACGAGATCGTCACGATCACCGGCAGCGGCTTCGCGCCCGATACCGATTACGCCGTCCCCGTCATCCGGCCCGACGGCACAATCGTCAAGGGCGATGGCACATTCACGCCCGGGTGGGACACCGTTCGCTCCAACGCCGCGGGCGCTTTCACCTACCTCTACCAGTTGGATGGCATTCTCGGGTTGTACGAGGCGAGAGTCTATCCTTCGCCCTGGGACGGCAACCTGTCCACAAGCCCTATCGCGTCGACCACCTTCACCGACGGCAATGTGAAGGTGTTCGCCGCACCCAGCGGAGTGACGTTCACGCTGATCGGGACCGGATTCTTGGAAAGCACCGATTGCACCGGCGCCGCAACCACTTCCGGCAAATTCGGCACATTCTATGGAGTCGACGACCAGAGCGGCCGGACGTTCGGCATCGGCAACACGGAGTCCGTTAAGCTGCAGGCCGCTGCGACATCCGACCAGGGAGGGTCATTCGTCAACTGGACTTCGAGTTACCCTTTCACTGACCTCGGGGGAGGTGTCATCTGCGTTCAAGGCTTCAGCGGAGGCGGCGGTCACGAATACTA
>DATLAX010000073.1:0-4485 GCA_035527215.1 Dehalococcoidia bacterium | reverse complement strand
CTACGGCGCCGACCCCGACGCCTGGCGCGTCGCGCTCTCCGCCGATCACCTGCTGTCGCACGGCGAGTACCTGCCGTCGCGGCTGCCCGGCTTCCCCCTGGCGGAGTTCGTGACCGTCCCATTCGTGCGCGCGGGCTGGGTCTGGACGAACCTGTGCACAGTCCTCATCTCGCTGGCCGGTGTCTATCTCTTTGCCCGGCTGCTCGTTGAGCTGAAGCTGCCGGCGAAGGGCGTGCTGACGGCGGCCTTCGCTTTCGCGCCGCTGCTCTGGATTAACAGCGTGATCACGATGGACTACATGTGGTCGCTGACGTTTGTGCTGGCCTGCTACCTGGCGTTGATCCGGCAACGCTCGCTGCTTGCCGGGCTCTGCATGGGGCTGGCCATCGGCTTCCGGCTGACGGCCTTCTGGGTGGCGTTCGCGTTCATCTTCTGGCTCTGGCGAGAGCGTCGACTGCGGTCGGCGCTGTTGTTCGCCGGCGCGATGGCGGTGACGTCGCTTGTCGCCTATGCGCCGGTGCTGGCGACGTACGGGCTGCGCATGTTCAACTTCTACGACGCAAAGATATCCTTCGCCGGCTTCCTGAAGCTATTGGGCAAGGACACGCTCGGCGTCGTCGGGGCGCTGGCGGTGCTCGCCGGGCTGGCGCTGTCGCTACCGAGGCTGGTGCGGCTTCCGCGCGACGTCGTCGCGAACAGCCACGTCGCGCTATGGGTGGCGGTGCCGGTGCTCGTGTTCGGCTCCTTCACTCGCCTCCCGCACGAGGTCGCCTACCTGATACCTTTGTTCCCCTTCGGCTTCTTCCTGATGGCGCGCTACTTTCAGCGGCCGGTGCTCGTGGCGGTCGCGGTGCTGATCGTGCTCTCCGGCTTTGTCGACATAACGTCGCCGGGCGACGAAGAGGTGAGCAAGGAGACCTTCACCAGCGCCCAGATCGGCGCCGGCATGATGCTCTCCGATGTCGATACCCTCAAGTCCCAGCGCGCCTACGCCGGCGACCTGGCGGCCGTCGACATACCGCCGCACTCGGTCGTCTTCACCGGCTCCATCTATCCCCAGTTCGCCATGCGCAACAAGGACCGGCTGGAGCTGGGCATCCTGGAGCGCGACCACGGGGCGATAAGCATGCTCACGGACAGGGGCGAGGCCGTCGACAGGCAGAACGACATCCACTACGTCTGGCTGCTGAAGTACGACGCCTTCGAGGCGTTCCGCGAGCAGGGCTACAACTTCTACTACGTCCACGACGCGGAAGGCGGCAACGCGTCAGTCTTCCGCTTCCGGCCTGCCTACTACGACGCGACGGAGATCCTCGCCGGCAGGAGCCCCACGTCCGGCAAGGGCACCGCTTCGACCCATAGATAAATCAGGTTCGCATTCCGTTGAGGTCGGACTACCTACTCCGGGTAGGGCCGCAGGCCTTGCATGACCTGAACGAGCAGGTCGGGGTTGCTGATGAAGATATTGGACTCTGTTCCGTCAGCGGATCGCACAGAATGGACTTCCGCCACAACGACAACCGTGTCGAGATCGATGACAAGATTGAGGCTATTGACTAGCCTTCTACTGGAGGGCACGGAGATTAGCTGAGCTTCACGACCCATCACGTCGACTCTCTGCCTCGTCGTCTCACCTTCGTTAGATAATAGCCGTGGATTGAGTATCCTATCCTTGGCCAGTTCCCACGCATCGGGGCTGTAGACGGTTATCTCCAGCCCTGTGTTTGTGCCTTGCCCTGGCGTCCCGCCAAACCAGTGGCTATAGCCCATGAAAATGCCCCCGCCCTCGACCTCACCTCCGAATTCAGGTGTATACGGCCCTTCAAATTCCAGCGCTCCAGCCGTGAACCCGCGTCCCAGCCAGTAGACCGGCAGGCCCATGTCTTGCATTGCCTTTGCATCGCGCAGAAAGTACCCGTAGAATTCCTCCTCGGGGTCGTCACCTTGCGCACGGGTGATCCACACGACAGCAGCCACCACGGCGACCAGCGCAATGACTGACGCAGCTAGCTTTAGCATATCCCGAAGTTGAATACTGCCTATGGACATCTTCTATTATCGGCGCATTATAGCAGCATTCCCAAGGTCCGGGAAGGGGACGGCATCGACGCAACGCTGACGGGCTAGCGGCGCCGCCTGACGATGACGAATGAGCCGGCGGCGACGACCAGGATGCCCGCAACCGCCAGTCCCGCCACAGCCGCGATGGGGAAACCGCCGCCGTCGCTGTCAGCCTCCTGCTCCACTGAGCCGCCGCTGTTCCTTTCGAAGGGCGTCAACTGCGGCAGCGGCGTCGTCCGGCCCTGCTGGCCGGCGGGCTGCTTCGGCTGGAGGCCCACGCTCTCCCGCCAGGCGTTCGCCAGTCCGTCCAGGTTGAGCCCGTACACCTGCTGGAGCGCCTTATCGACGGTGCTGCCCTCTTTGAAGGTGGCGAAGAGGTCCGCGAACTTCTCTTCGCCGTAGCCGTCGATCAGAAACGAGACGAGGCTCCACGACTGCCCGTAGAAGAGGCTGACGTTGACGCTTGTGCGGGCGAGGCTGCCGGAGCTCATGCTGCGCAGGGACAAGACGTCGTCATCGTCGATTGCCGATTCGAGCGCCCGCTTCTCGTTGGACAGGAGCTCCGACTGGGCGTAGACCGCCGTGCCCTCGCTTAGCCAGGCGGGCAGGTTGCCGAAGGGGCCCTTGACCGCCTGCCGGATAACGATGTGGGCAAGCTCGTGTCGCAGTATGTCCTCCGACACGACATCCGCTGCGACCACGGCGGTATCGGAGAAGAAGACCTCGCCCAGCGTTATCACTCCCTCTTCCGGCGACTCGGAGGCGGAGAGAGCGGCCGGGCGCATGTCTTCCGCCGAGTCGTAGAGATACACTTTGACGGGGAAGCCGACGCGCGTATCGAGAAGCTGCTCCATTCGTTCCAGCCCCTCCAGGCCCGTCTGCATCAGCGAGCGGACATCGGACTCACCGCCGGCGTAATACCACATCGTCAGGTTGCCCTCTGTCATGCTCGTCCAATCGAACCGCGTGTCCTCATAGACGAAGGTGGCCTGTTGCGTCTCCAGCGTGTTCCCCGCGGCGTCCTCGATCTGCCAGCGGTAGATGATGTTGGCGCCGGGGACGAGGAACAGCTTCGGGCCGCTCTTGAGATTGAAGGTGCATTGCACGGTCCTGGTCCCGCTGCATTCCGGCTCCTCGTAGACGTTGGCGCCCTCCGGCGGGATGACGTAGCGGAAGACTGCCTTCGTGATCTCCGAGTCGCTGTGCAGCGATATGTCGAAGGTGACGCCGTCAGGGAAGTCGTTGCCGGCGTCGCTGGAGTCGACGACGATGCCGCTCTGAGCGGCGACAACGCCCGGCAGGGCCGTCCACATCATTGCCAACGCAACCACGACTAGCGCGAAGAGACGTTTCAATGCCCGTTCCCTCCCATCGTCATCTTCAGGTACGCTTCCATGAACGGGTCCAGGTCGCCGTCGAGGACGGTGTCGGGGTCGCTCGTCTCGTGGTCCGTGCGGTGGTCCTTCACCATCTTATAGGGGTGGAGGACGTAGCTACGGATCTGGTTGCCCCAGCCGGCGCTGACGTGCTCGCCCTTGATGCGCGCCTGCTCCTCCGACTGGCGTTCAAGCTCTCGCTCCAGCAGCCGCGCCTCCAGCACGCGCATCGCCGACTCACGGTTGCGGTACTGAGAGCGCTCGTTCTGGCAGGTTGCGACGATGCCCGTCGGGACGTGGGTGATGCGGACGGCCGTGGCGTTCTTCTGGACGTTCTGGCCGCCGTGGCCGCTGGAGCGGAAGACGTCGATTCGCAGGTCCTCCGGGTTGATCGACACATCCGTCGCGCCTTCCGCCTGCGGCATGACTTCGATGAGGGCGAAAGACGTGTGACGGGCGTGGTCGGCGTCGAAGGGCGAGAGCCGGACGAGGCGGTGGACGCCGCGCTCGCTGCGCAGCCGTCCGAAGGCGTAGCGGCCTTCGATCTCGAGCGCGGCGCTCTTGATGCCGGCCTCGTCGCCGGACATGACGTCGATGAGGTCGGTCTTGTAGCCGCGACGCTCCGCCCAGCGCAGGTACATGCGGAGGAGCATCTCCGCCCAGTCCTGCGACTCTGTGCCGCCGGCGCCGGCGTGGATGGCGACGATGGCGCTGCGACTGTCATAGGGGCCGGCAAAGGAGAGCTCGAACTCAAGTTTGTCGAGGCGGTCGCTGAGGGCCTGGGTCTCGGTCGCCACGTCCGCGGCCATCGTCTCGTCGTCGCCGGCAAGCTCGGCGAGCTCGCGCAGGTCGCGGGCGGCGCTTTCGATCTCCCGCCACGTCGACACGGTCTCGCGCGCCTGCGACAGCCGTCTCATGGCCGACTGGGCCGCCGCGGGGTCGTCCCAGAAGCCGGGTCGCGCCGATTCCTTTTCGAGTTGCTGGATTTCCTTTTCGAGGCCGGCTACGTCAAAGACGCACCATGACGTGGTTGATGCGCCGTTCCAGA
>DATLAX010000072.1:0-4549 GCA_035527215.1 Dehalococcoidia bacterium | reverse complement strand
TTAGCATATTACCAGCCCGGAGATGCGCATGGTCAGCGAACCGTTCGATAACTACCTCGACCTCGTCGAGGCCGCGAGAGAGCTCAACATCCACCCGCAGAGCCTGCGACGCCTCATCAAGCAGCGAAAGGTGCCCGCGCTCATCTTCGCCGGCAAGTACCTCATAGCGCGCGACAAGCTCGAGATGTTCAAGACGAACTACGACCCGCGTCCCGGTCGCAAGCCGATCCGAAGGCTCCTGTAGAATCGGGGATCGTCGTCTAATGAGAAGAGCGGAGGCCGTCCTCCGCTCGTTCGCTTTCGACCGTCGTCGGCCTGTCGCTAGCGGTTCGCCTCCAGGTACGCCAGCGAGCGCTGGTATGACTCCTCGCTTATCTTGCCGCTCGACATCAGGTAGTTGAGTATCACCTCCAGCGTCAGCAGCGACGTCAGATTGAGCCCCGCATTCCGCAGCGCCTGCCGCCCGCCCTGCTGCCGGTCCACCAGCACGACGGCGTCCTTGACCTGAAGTCCCTCTCCGCGCAACTGCTGCGCCGTGTCCAGGATGCTGTGGCCGCCCGTTATCAGGTCGTCGACGATGAGGACCGTCTGGCCGCGCTCGTGCAGCCCCTCGATGCGGACGTCGTCGGCGTGCTGCGGCCGGATGTAGATGAGCGGCGCCTTCGCCGTGAGCGAGTAGGCGGTCGCCAGGTGCAGGCCGCCGAAAGGCACGCCCGCCACGAGCTGGAACGGCGCCACCTGCGGGTTCAGCATGCTCTGTAGCGTTCGCACCTCTTCGCGGATGACGCGGGCGGCGCGCTGGAGGGCCGCCGGCTTGCTGATCAGGAGGCGCAGGTTGACGTAGACCGGCGAGTGCACGGCCGTGCGACCGAGCGTGAAGTCGCCGAACTCAATCGCCCCCAGTTTCCAGAGGGTGTCAGCGAGCCAGAGGTTGCCGGTCTGGGAGAGAGGGCGCACCAAGAGACATCCCTGTCAGGGCAAGATGATGGCTAATAATAACAGAAACGGGACGCGATTCGTAGCCCTTCAGCCCTGTTTCCGCCGCGAAAGCGCCTCCGGGTTGACGCAGTTCGACGGCAACTCGCCGCGAAGCGCCTGCAAGATGCTCTCGACTGCCATCTCAGCCATCCTGGCGCGTGTCGCGACGCTGGCGCTGCCCACGTGCGGCGTGATGACGACGTTGTCCAGCGTGAGCAGCGGGTCGTCGAGCGGTATCGGTTCGACCTCCGTCACGTCCAGCCCTGCCGCTGCGATGCGTCGCTCCCTGAGCGCGGCGTAGAGCGCCCGCTGGTCGACGACGGGTCCGCGGGCCGCGTTCATCAGCACCGCCGACGGCTTCATCAACGACAGCTCGCGCTCGCCGATGAGGTGCCGCGTTTCCGTCGAGAGCGGCACGTGGAGGCTGACGAAGTCCGACTCCCGCAGCAGCCGGTCGAAGTCGACGAACTCCACGCCGAGTTCCGCCTCCGCCTGCGAGTGGCGCGACCTGTCGTGGTAAAGGATGCGCATGTCGAAGCCCCGGGCGCGTCGGGCGACGGCACGTCCGATCTGCCCGAGGCCGACGATGCCCAGCGTGGCGCGGTGCACGTCCCGCCCGAGGAGGAACGACGGGTGCCAGCTCTTCCAGCCGCCGGTGCGCGTCAGCCGGTCGCCCTCGACGACGCGACGGGCCGCCGCCAGGAGGAGCGCGAACGCCAGGTCGGCGGTGGTCTCCGTGAGGACGCCCGGCGTGTTCGTGACGAGCATGCCGCGCTTCGTAGCCGCCGGGACGTCGATGTTGTCGTAGCCGACGGCCATTTGGGCGACGATGCGCAGTCGCCTGCCGGCGTCGAGCACGGCGGCGTCGATGCGGTCGGTGAGCATCGTGAGGAGCGCGTCGGCGTCTGCGGCGCGGCGGACGATCTCGTCGTGCACTGGCGGCTCGTCATGCGGCCAGACGAAGACTTCGGCGACTCCGCGCAATCGCGGCGTCGGGTCGCCGGGCAGATCCCGCGTTATGAAGATTTTGGGCACGGTACTCCTGTCATCGCGAGTGGACATTCCGAGACGCAGATTCCTAATTTGCGCCCGGCGGGCATTGTCCCCGCCGCTGTCTGAAGCAAGGGCGGTCGGGCGGGACGCCCGAACTACACGTGTTCAAGCCAACGCCGAAGCGTCGACGACCATGAGGGCATCGACATTGCTGTTCCGAGGGCACCGACGCGTTCCGACTACTTCCAGAACTCCCACCACTTCTTCGACGACGCTGGCTTCGGCGCCGTCGAAGGCTCCGGCTCTGACATCGCCTCTTTCAGCTCGGCGCCGCTGCCTACGTACTTCCACGGGCTGGTATCGAAGTCGTGCTTGCACCCCTCCGCGCAAAAGTAGTACGTGACGCCCTGGTACTCCGAGCTGCCCGCCGCCGTCTCGCTTTCGATCTCCATGCCGCAGACGGGGTCTTTGACCATAGCCATCGTGGGGCTCCTTTCCCGCGCTCGTTGGCGCGCTCGCTGGAATGCCAGCAGCGTAGATCATGCGGCGAGGATCGTCAATAGCGAAGCGATGAACGCATGCGATGACGGAGGCGCGAGGAGCGAAGCGAGTCGCGCAACGGGACCGCGATCAGCGCGCGTCGCACCCGGAAACGAACGCCTGGTGGCGCGCAACCGCCGCCCCTATGTCACGAAGCTAACGCCGGAGTAGATGAACCAGCCCCCGAGCCCTACCAGGAACATACCGCACGCCATCAGGATACCCCGGTAGACCGGCGTGCTCATCAATCGCCGTCCTGTCACCAGCGCGAACGCGACCAGCGACAGCCAGGCGAAATCGGAGAGGATGTGCGCCGCGAAGAAGGAGCCGACGCCCGCGGTCCCGTGCGCCAGCGCCTTGTCGATGTAAGCCATGCCGACCGTCGCCCACCAGATGATCCAGTACGGGTTGGCGACGCTCACCAGGACGCCAGCCGGCACAAGCACGGTCGTCAGCGACCGGATGTGGCCCGTGGCGCCGGGTGCATCGGAGCCGCGCATCGCCGCCAGCAGCCGCTGCCGATAGCTCACGTGCGCGCTCCAGGACGGGTCTTCGGCTGGTATGGGCACGGGCACCGGCTGGGGCGCTAGTCGCAGCTCCTGTCGCGGCGCCGTGCGCAGCATCTCGTAGCCCATCCAGACGAGGAAGATCCCGCCGAGCAACGCGATGACGGCCGTGCCCTTGCCCTCGCCCAGGAACTCGCTCAGGCCCAGCGCCAGGGCGATTACCAGCGCCAGCTCGATCAGGGCGTGTCCCGTCGCCAGCAACGGCCCCACCCAGAAGCCGCGACGCAACGTCTCCCGCACGGAGAGCGTGAACAGTGGCCCCGGCATCAGGGCGCCGGAGAGGCTGATGAGGAAGGAGGAGCCGAATATCGCGAGGAGTGCTATCACTGAGGTTGTGCCGTCCTGTCGATCCCTTCACATCCAGTTTCGCACCCGACGCAACGACGCGTCAATGTTGGCCCTCAACGTCCGGCAAAGCTACAATGACGCTGGCCCGCAAAACAGCCGTCTCTTCTGGAATTGACCGCCCATGCTCAAGCTCCTGCTATTCGATGTCGATGGCACGCTGATCCTCAGCGGCGGCGCCGGCATTCGCGCCATGAACCTCGCCTTCGCCGAGCTCTTCGGCGTCGAAAGCGGACTCGCCGACGTCGAAGTGGCCGGTCGCATCGACACGGCGATCCTCCGCGCGACCCTGACGAAGCACGGCATCGCCTGCGAAAGCTTCTCGGAGACGGTGGATCGATTCCGCGACGTCTATTGTCGCTACCTGGCGCAGACGCTCGTCGAGGCCAAGGGCGGATGCGTGCTGCCCGGCGTACCCGAGCTGCTGGTCGCGCTGCGCGCGAAGCCGGACGTGCGCCTCAGCCTGGTGACGGGCAATTTCCGTCGCGGCGCGGAGCTCAAGCTCTCCTACTACGGGCTGTGGCAGTACTTCGACGGCGGCGCCTTCGGCGAGGATACCGAGGAACGCGCCGAGCTCGTCGCGGTGGCGAAGCGCGAACTGCTGCGTGAGGGTGATGAGTCGAGCTTCATCTATGTCTTCGGCGATACGGTGTATGACATCGAGGCGGCGCGCGCCAATAATGCAGTCGCGGTCGCGGTGGCAACCGGCTTCATGGGCGAAGAGGCGCTTCGCGCCGCGGCACCCGACTTCCTCTTCCGGGACTTCTTCGATTGGCAGGGCGTCCTGGCGGCGTTGGGCCTTTAGGAAGGCGTCGGTGTCGGATTCCCGGGGGCGTGGGGTACCTGTGAGGGCGCGCGGCCGTGCGTCCCTCTTTGGCGCCGGGCATGATCGGTGGAGATTGCCGCCGGAAAGGATTGACTGGAAGCCGGAGAGAGACTAATAAAAAGGGTGCGCCTTGGGAGGCGCACCCGAGAGAACGGTGCGGCCTGATTGGCTGCCTCGACGCGATGCTGGTGGCGGGGAAATCGCGTCGCTGCGACAGGGGGTTCTGTTCACCAACCGGGCTGACACATTCCCACACTCATTTTACATAACCTTACCTGATCCCTGCAAGCTCCTGCAGCAA
>DATLAX010000071.1:0-2930 GCA_035527215.1 Dehalococcoidia bacterium | reverse complement strand
GTGGACGAATATGCCCACGAAGAGGACGGTGAAGATGAAGCTCGTGCCACACCGCTGGTGAAGCGTGCGCTGCTCGTCCGCGTCTTCCTGACTGTATCGCCCGCTCGCCTCGAAGGCGTTGATGACCTTGTGTTCGGCGCCATGGTACTGGAAGACCCGTCGCATGTCCGGCATGCGAGACGCCAGCAGGATGAAGATGACGAAGAAGACCATGCGAACGATGCCTTCGAGCACGTTGAGCACGAAGAAGTTCGTGTCGAGTCGGGTGATAACGGCGCTGGGCGCCAGCACGAAGCCGAAGATAACGATACCCAGCGCCCCGGCGATGGACAGAGCGTAGTGAACCGGGCTGGGTGGCTTAATGCCCTCCTCCCGGGCGGCGACGTCGGCCGAGGCCATCAACGAGCGATATCCGATGAGGAGCGCATCGATCAAGGCCGGAGTGCCCCGGATGATGGGAAGGCGCAGAAGAGGATGCCGGGTGGTCAGAGGGTCCCAGGCGTGCTTGTCTACCTGGATTGCGTCATCGGCGAGGCGAAAGGCCGTGGCGTAGCCCTTGCGTCCCCGAATCATGACCCCCTCAATGACAGCCTGCCCGCCGTAGGAGAAGTGATCTTCAGACAAGGCAGCCCCCTAGCTGGCCTTGCCGGACTTCTCCTGGCGAGCCTTCTCTTGCTTCCGGTAGCGCTCGTAGCGTTTCTGGAACCGCTCGACCCTTTTCTCGGTATCGACGAGCTTCTGCCGTCCCGTAAAGAAGGGGTGACAGTTAGAGCAGATGTCAACTCGGATCTCCGTCGTCGTTGCCCGGGTCACGAACGTATTTCCGCAGGCGCACGTGACCTGCGCCGGCGTGTATTTCGGATGAATGTCCTGCTTCATTTGTCGGCTCCCCGAAGAGTTTCCCTGCCCGCCCCAGATTGCTATCATACCCGTCGCCGCGAGCGCTGTCAACGTCCGGGGCGCCCGCTGTTATTGCAGAGCGATAATGTCCCCTCTTTTGCGTAGGGAAAATGTCCTCTCCTAAGGCGGGCAAGCCGTTCATGCGATTCTGGTGGCACCGATGACGCCTCCGGGGCCGGCGCGGCGAAGGGTGGCAGGGGGCCGGCCGGCGCTGAGTTCGTCCAGCAGATCCAGCTCGTGTGTCGAGGGTTTGGAGGCCAGGAAGACCCACACGTCGTCATGGGCGGCGGGGAAGCTTTTGCGCCGACGCCGGGTGCGGGTAAGCTCAGCGATCTGGGTGGCGGGGACTTGGGCGATGACGCGTTCGCGATAGTACACCCGCCAGCGGCCGTCCAGCAGTTGGCGCACTTCCACCGACTGTTTGGCGTAGCTTCTCTTGCCCGGGCCAGGGGGAATATCGATGATCATCCCGTCCAGGCGCACGGCGTTATCCGGGCTCACCTTTGCCGGGTAACACAGCGAGAGGAGGCGCTCTCGTTCTGCTGGTTTGGGAGCCTTGCCCCACACCGGCTCGGCCTGCGCCGCCGCCGTCCGCACCAAGGCGCCGGTCAACCCGGAGGCGAAGGCGGCGGCCGTCTACAACCAGTACTACCCCCTCTACACCACCCTCTACGGACCCCTTAAGGATCACTTCGCCAAGCTCGCCGCGGTCGTCGAGAAGACGCACGACGGCTAGTCGCATGCCGCATCGAGAACGACGCGGCGGCCCCGACTGAAGTGGGGCCGCCGCGCCCTGTCACGCAGACGCAAGGGACTCAGCAGGGCATCTTGATGATTCGCGCGCCGCGCGTATCGCCTCGTAAGTCCAAAGTCAATCCGTCAACGTCACCTCAATCCGCACTATATCCCACCCCCGTATGGCCGTCGCCCAAAACGAGTCAGGCTTCTCGAACGCCATGCACGGGCGTCCCCCATTACGCCAGCAGAACATGTCATACTCGCCAACCACATTGCCGTCGGTGAGGAGCAGCCAGGCGTTTCCGCGTTTGGCCCAGTAGGCGACGTGCTCACCGTCTGGGTCGAAGACGAAATCCTGAGCGCCGTCGTAGGCCGGTCTCTCCTCACCGTCGATGACCACCACCGACGTGCCCCCTCGCCGCGCGCTGAAAGCGAACTGCTTGCCATCGGGGCTGAATGCGGTGGGCCACACCGCGTCGTATGGCCGGCTGCGCTCGCCGTCCACGACGACGACCTGTCCTCCCTCCACCTCCAAGGCATAGGCGACCCGTCTGCCATCCTGACTGAAGAGAGGACGAACACCCGGGCTGCTGCCGGCCATCACTTCGCCGTCGATGACCGAGAAAGTGCGATCGCCGATACGTGCAACGTACCCAACCCGACTGCCATCCGGGCTGAAACGAGGCTGCTGCATCCAGTCATAGCCGCCGCGTTTCACCCCATCAACGACGCTGTACTCCTTCCAGTCTTGCACCATCCCATAGGCGAACCGCGTGCCATCTTTGCTGAAGTCGACACTCACAATCTGGTCGTGCTCTGCTATCTCCTCCCCATCGATGACCAGGACGTGCCGATCGCCGCGCGTGGCAACATACGCGCCCCGCTTGCTGTCTGGGCTGTAGACGAACGTGGTGACTCTGTCGTATCGCGGACCCTCCACTCCGTCCACGACGACCAGTCCCTCGTCGCCATTCCGCGCGAGGATAGCTGCATGCTGGCTGTCCGGGCTGAACAGCACGCGGCCGTAAGCGACGCGGTCGTATGTATTGCCCTCCACGCCGTCCACGACCGCAAACTCCTTTCCTCCGCGCTCGGCTATCCAGGCAATGCGACTCCCATCCGGACTGAAGTACGGTCGGTGTGCGCGAGCATATGTGCCCCTCACTGATCCGTCGACGACGACCTGCATCGCTTCCCAGCGCCAGCGCTCATCGCCGTCGATCACGATCTTCCGCCTCTCGCCGACACCCAGCACGTAGCCGACGCTTCTCCCATCCGGAGTCACGATGATC
>DATLAX010000070.1:0-3802 GCA_035527215.1 Dehalococcoidia bacterium | reverse complement strand
GAAGTTGACGGTTATCTTGAAGTTCGTCTGCGCGGCGTTAGGGATTAGGAAGCGCGCGTCCTCCGCCGGCACGCCCGCGTCGAGCATCTCCTGGTAGAGGCGACCCAGGCCGGCGAAGGCGTCCTCCATCTTGCCGGCCAGGCCCGCGGCCCGCACCGACTCCGGCATCGTATAGGGGAACTCGCCCTCTTTGAAGGCGACATAACGCTGGCTCTGCTGCTCGAAGCTGATGCCGATGCGATGTCGCACGAACTGGTGGCTGAACGCGCGCGTGACGCCGGAAATGGCGTACTCAAACCACACCTGCTCCAGCGGCGACGAGTGCCCGGTCTCCAGCCGCTTCTCGACGAAATCGAGCATCTGCTGCCGGGTGATCCGCTCCTCTTCGATGCGCGTGTCGATGTCCGCCGGCTTGATGGCCGAGTAGGCCGTGCGGAAGGCGACGTACAGCGAGCGGACCGGGTCGTGGCTGTGATCGAGGAGTTTGACGTCTATCGGCAAGTGCCGGCCTCCTTCGGGGGAGAGCTAACGAATTCATTCTAGCGCGACGAAGGGGCTGGCACTAGCGCCGGCGGACGAGGAACGGTTTGGTACTGCGATAGGACGACCGGTACGCTGAACCGCGTTAACGGTAGTTCGCTAGGCGACGGCCGTCTCCCGGCCCGCCTCCGGCAGCAGCGACGGCGCGGTGACTGCCGCAAGCGACGGCTTGGGCGCCGCCTGGCGGAGGATTTGCTGGTAGATCCGCAGGTAGCCGTCGGCCATGTGCTCCGGGCTGAAGTTCGCCTCCACGTGGCGACGACAGCGCCTCGGGTCGATCTGGTCTATCTTGAGCGTGGCCTCGACCATCTCGTCGACGTTGTGCACGAGATAGCCCGTCTCGCCGTCGACAATGATCTCGCTGGCGGCGCCCCTGCGGAAGGCGACGACGGGGGTACCGCAGGCCATCGCTTCCGCGATGACCAGACCGAAGGGCTCCTCCCAGGAGAGCGGGAGAAGTAGAGCGTAGGCCTTCTCGTAAAGCTCTCTCTTCATGCGCTGGTCCGCCTCGCCCGCGAACTGGACGCGCTTCCCGTCAATCAGCGGCCTGAGAACGTCGTCGAAGTACGCTATGTCTATGGGGTTGGGGTCGATCTTGCCTGCGACGATTATCCTCCTGCCGACGCGCTTGGCCACCTCGATGGCGAGATGCGGCGCCTTGTCCGGGGAGATACGGCTCAGGAAGAGAAGGTAGTCGTCCTTCTTCTCGCTGTAGGGGAAGCTCGCCACGTCGATGCCGTTGTGCACGACGCCGCAGTACCTGCTGTTTGCAACCGGCGGCATCAACAGCTTTTCCGCATGGCTTATCGTGTTATACCAGCCATCGTAGTGGTCCCAGATGAACTTCGTGTCCGGCGTGATGAGGCAGTGCATCGTCGTCAGCATCGGCTTGTCGACGAGGTGACTCATCGCCATCACAGGCTCACCGATGTGGTTATGAATGATGTCATAGGATGCCGCATCTTTAAGCGACAGCGCCGCGTGCATGAGCGCGTATGACTGCGGGTCGGCGAGGTCGGTCGCGGTGCGAAGGCTGCGATGATAGATTGAGTGCAGTTCGGCGCTGGTCCTGGAGTCGCCTGACGCCCATAGAGCCACGTTGTGACCCCTTCTGACGAGCTCCTCGACCAGCACGCTCGCGACGGCTTCCGTGCCACCGTATGCCGGCGGAGGCACAGTCTCCCACAAGGGCGCCAGTTGTAAAATCCTCATTCCAACTCCATGCTACGATGCGACACTCGGCTACGATATCGGTAGCCCATCCCGCGGGATCGATGCGCTATTCGGGGGAATCCGGCCGGTGATTCAGTTGAAGTCAGCTTGCTGTAGTTCATCTTAGAATGTACCACAGCCCGAGAAGGATCGCAATAAGGCGCAAGCTCGATCTTCGACCGCTCCAGCGAGGGTTCCCTCCCCTTCCTGCAGGATTTCGAGACCTTCCCGGCTCCGGGCAGGAGTATCGGCTTCAGCCGCGCGCTAGAATCGCGCGAAGGCTGTTCCCTGCCAAAGAATGACGGCAATGGTCGCCGCTGAGATAAACGGCGCGTAGGGAATAGGGTCTCTCCGTCCCTTGACGCGCACCGCCAGGAGCACGACCGCGACTGCGCCGCCGCTGAGTGCCATCAGCAACAGTACATTCCCGACGAGCGGCCAGCCCACCGCCAGGCCGGAGACAATGGCTAGCTTGACGTCGCCCAGCCCCATAGCTCCTCGTGAGATGATCAGCGCCACCAGCATGAAGCCGGCGGCCGTCGCCCCTCCGATCAGCGCCGCGCGAAGATCGCCTTCGGGCATGAACGCAGCCGCGAGAAGTGCCAGGACCGTGGCCGGATATGTGATTACATTAGGCACCCGGAATGAGGCCAGGTCCGTCGCGGCGCAAGTAACAAACACCGCGATGTAGAGGGAGACGACGATCACTTCGGCGACATCGTTGAAGCGGGCGGCCGCTCCGGCGATGAGGGCCGCGCTGATTGCCGCGAACACCCACGTTCGCCACTTGAGGCCCGTCAACAACAGGGGAAGCCGGCCCACGATCGAACCGTCGGCCTGCGCTCCGCTCCCATAAGCGATGACGTTGAGGCGCCGTCGTATGTCAGCCAGCATGTTATCGTTGTTCTGTTCTTGCCGCATCTATAATCTCGGCACTTACCCTTATTCTTCTAGTAGGGGAATCCCGATTCGGCCTAGGGAGAACCCTTACGAATACGATATTACGTGAAGGGTTGAGAAGGAAGCCCTCAACATGGCGGGAGACCCTGGCGCGAGGGTTCGACCGGACTTCGCGCGGCGTTCAGCTCGCAGCAGGTCCGGCCTGGAGCAGGCTCAGGGCGTGGAAGGTCTCGCGCAGAAGTGGATACATCTCCCTATAGTGTGCGTACATTTCTCCGTAGAGGCGCTCGTGATCGCGGTGGGGCTCCAATCGCTCACTGACCCGCACGGCCGTTCCGCAGGCCTCCGCCACGTCGCGGTAGAGACCGCAACCTACCCCTGCGAGGAGAGCGGCGCCGAAGGCCGGCCCCTCGTCGACCGCCAGGCCCATGACCGGCAGGCGAAACACGTCGGCCTGGATCTGACGCCACAGCGGGTTGCGTGAGCCGCCGCCGATCGCCCTGACCTCGCGCGCGCCGACGTCCATCTCGCGCAGCAACTCCAGAGAGTCGCGCAGCCCGAACGTCACGCCCTCCATGACGGCGCGCGCCAGCTCCGCCAGACCGTGCTCCTCCCTGAGACCGATGAATGCGCCGCGCGCCAGGGGATCGGCATAGGGCGTGCGCTCGCCGGCGAGGTACGGGAGGAAAAGAAGTCCGTTCGACCCGGGGACCGCGTTCCCCGCCAGGCGCCCCAACCTCTGCTCGAGGTCGCCCGTGTCGGTGGCCAGCGGCGCCAGGGTGTCGGCCAGCCAGCGGAAGGAGCCCCCGGCGGCGAGCATGACGCCCATCAGGTGCCAGAGGCCGGGCGACGCATGGCAGAACGAGTGCAGTCGCGCCTCCGCGTCGATAACCGGCTTCGGCGTCGCGGCGAAGACTACGCCGGACGTGCCGACGCTGCACGTAACGATGCCCGGTTCGACGGCGCCGCTGCCGACGCCGCCCGCCGCCTGGTCGCCGGCGCCGGCGACTACCGGCGTTCCCGGCGCCAGCCCGACGGCGGAGGCGGCTTCGCGGCTCACCTGCCCGCTGACCTCGGGCGATTCCAGGGCCGGCGGCAGCCACTCCCAGGGCACATCCAGTTCATCGGCGACCTCGCGCGACCAGCGCCG
>DATLAX010000069.1:0-2193 GCA_035527215.1 Dehalococcoidia bacterium | reverse complement strand
ATAGGGTCGCCCCTACGGTATGACCTGGGATTCATCTGCGTGCCGACGCCGGAGGGTGAGGACGGGAGGTGCGATACCTCGGCGGTGCAGGCGGCCTTCGAGCGCTGGCGCCGGGCGGTGGAATACTGGTGCATCAAGAGCACGGTGAGCGTGGGCACGACCGAGTTGCTGGGGCACAACGTCTGTTTCTCACCTGAATACTACGGGGAGACGCTCGGGCACCCACTCGCCGAGGTGAGCCGCGAGACGTTCGTCATCCTGGGTGGACCGCCGGATGCAACCCAGGCTTTCGCCGATGCCTGGTCACTCGTCACCAACAGCTACACGCGTATCATCCAGACGGATGCGCGGACGGCGGAGCTGTGCAAACTCCTGGAGAATGCCT
This sequence comes from Dehalococcoidia bacterium, assembly GCA_035527215.1. GTDB lineage: Bacteria > Chloroflexota > Dehalococcoidia > DSTF01 > JALHUB01 > JALHUB01. Next base: position 1,808 of record DATLAX010000069.1, on the reverse strand, counting down.
GGATCGCGACGAAGGTGAGCTTCTGCAATGAGTTCTACGATCTGGCCCGGTTGGCCGGGGTGGACTGGCACGAACTGCGGGAGTTGTGGCTGGCCGATCCGCGAGTGAGCCGGAGCCATACCTACGTCTACCCGCGCAACAGGGGTTGGGGCGGCAAGTGCATCCCGAAAGACACGGCGAACCTCTGCGAATGGGCGCGGCGGTTTGGACGGCCGGCGGAACTGATCGAGGCTGTCAGGGCCTACAACGCGAGGCTGCGGGCATGATAGACATTGTGATCGCGGCGTGCGACCGGCTGCCACTCTTGGTGCGGACGCTGGAGTCTATCTGGGAGCGCACGCGGACGCCCTACCGGCTGCACGTGATCGACGACGCCTCGAGGGACGGGACGGCGCGCTACCTGGGCAGGTTGGGGCGGGAGAGATTGGCGAACGCCGTGGTGCGGCGGAAGCGGCTGGGGATCGCGGCGAACCTGCGAGCGCTGGCGGCACTGACGACGTCGGATCCGGTGATCTATAGCGACGACGACCTGCTCTGCCCCAACCTCGAGCCGGATTGGCTGGCGCGGGAGCTGGCGGCGATGGCGACGCGGCCGCGGCTGGGGATCCTGGCGCTGAACAACCCGCACTGCAATATCGGTGACAAGCGCCACCGCCTGGGTGTGGACGGCGAGGTCAGGTATTGCGAGCGCTCGCCCGGCGGGTTCCAGGCAATCAGGCGGGCGGTGCTGGCGGCGGCCATGCCGCCGGATGGAGTGTTGTCGCCCGTATCAGAGATGGCAGCGCGGGCGGCACAACACGGTTGGCAGGTGGGATACCTGAGCGAGGTGTACTGCCAGCACATCGGGGCAATGTCGATGCGCAACGGCCGGGATCTGAGTCGGGCATTGGCGCTGGTGGCGCCCCTGGATGCGGACACGCTGGAGCCGCCGGTGGAGTATAGAGGGTGAGCAAAAAGAAGTTGCCAGAGATGAAGCGCTTCCTGAATCTGGGTTGCGGAAATCGCATCGTCGAGCCGCCCGGCCCCGAGTGGATTGCAATCAACCACGACAGGCGGCAACACCGACCCGAGGTGACGTGCGTGCACGATCTGGATACGCGCCCGTGGCCATGGGCAGATGCCTCCATAGACGCGATCATGGCGAGCGCCGTGCTCGAGCATCTGAAGATCGGCCTCGAAGAGAGCATGGCCGAGTGCTGGCGCATCCTGAAGGCCGGCGGAGTCCTGACGGTGAAGATTCCACTTTGGAACACGCCGAAGGCGCACGGCGACCCGACACACCGGCGGAGCGTGACGGAGCTGACGATGAGCTACTTCGACCCGGAAACGGTCGCGGGCAACGCCGCCCTGATCTACGGCATGCCACCGTGGGAGCTGGTCCAGCAATCAATCGTGGCGAAGGGGACCTCCGTGTACGCCAAGATGCGGCCGCGGAAGTAGGTGGCATGGAGATACTCAATTTGGGTTGCGGCAACAAGTTCGTGACGCTGAAGCCGGGCGATACCGTCATCAATCACGACCGGATCAAGCATTGCTCACGGGTCGATGTGGCGTGGGATCTCAACGATCTACCCTGGCCCTGGCCTGACGATAGTTTCGACCTGATCGTCGCCTGTGCCGTGCTCGAGCACCTGAAGCTCAACCTGGTCGAGTCGCTGGACGAATGCTGGCGGATTCTGCGACCGGAGGGGCAGGTACACATGAAGCTGCCCTACTGGAAGCACGATGCGGCCTGGGATGATCCGACGCACTACTGGCAGTTCTCGCTCGGCAGCTTCGACCAGTTCGACCCGGAGAAAAAGCGCGGG
>DATLAX010000068.1:0-20218 GCA_035527215.1 Dehalococcoidia bacterium | reverse complement strand
CCGGAGGAGGCGCGCCAGTACTTGATGAAGCTGCGCCAGATACTGCGCTACATCGGCGTCAGCGAGGCGAACATGGAGGAGGGCAGCTTCCGCTGCGATGCCAATATCAGCCTGCGTCCCACGGGCGGGACGGAGCTGGGGGCGAAGGTCGAGGTGAAGAACATGAACAGCTTCCGCGCCGTCTTCCGCGCACTCAGCTTCGAGGTGGAGCGGCAGCGGGAGGAGCTGGAGGCCGGCCAGACGCCCGTCCAGGAGACGCGCGGCTGGGTGGAGGACACCGGCAGCACCGTCTCCCAGCGGACGAAGGAGTACGCGCACGACTATCGCTACTTCCCGGAGCCGGACCTGCCGCCGCTGCGCCTGGAACGCGAATACGTCGAGAGCATCCGCGCGCGGCTGCCTGAGCTGCCCGACGCCAAGGAGCAGCGCTTCATGGCCGACTACGGCCTCGGCGAGTACGAGGCGCACCTGCTGACGGAGACGCGCGCCCGCGCCGACTTCTTTGACGCCTGCCTGTCGCCGCTGTCCGGCGCAGAACCCGAATCGCTCAACCAGCGGGCGAAGGCGGTGTGCAACTGGATGCTGGGCGACTTCGCGCGCTTGCTTAACCAGGCCGGCATAGACGTGGAGCAGGCGAAGGTTCAGCCGCGGCCGCTGTATGATATGATTAGCTTGATCGAGCAGGGCGCCATCAGCGGCAAGAGCGCCAAGGCCGTCTTCGAGGTCATGTTCAAGACGGGCAAACCGCCGGCGGAGGTGGTGCGAGAACTGGGGCTCACCCAGATCAGCGGGGAAGAGGAGATCGCGGCCGTAGTCGACAAGGTGCTCGCCGCAAACCCCAGAGCAGTGGAAGACTACCGTGGCGGCAAGGCGGAGGCTGCGAAGTTCCTCGTCGGCCAGGTGATGAAGGAGACGCGCGGCCGCGCAAACCCGGGGATCGTCAACGAGCTGCTGCAGAAGAAGCTGACGTAGTAGCCGCCTTTTGCGTTGCCCCCGCCCAAGAGCTATGATTGGCGATAGATGAGGGCAATCAAGCAGAGCAACTTCATAAAGTGGTTCTACCTGGGCATCAACGTCAAGCGATGGCTGCTGCTGATGAGCCTGGGCGTGGCCATAATGGGCCTCGGCTTCTCCTATTTCCTGCGCGAGGTCTACGTTTCCTACACCTTCCCTGATTCCGTCTATTACGTCACGCTCCAGTTCCTGCCACGTTGGTTCAGGGGGCTTCTCTTCATCGGAATCAGCGGCGGCCTGATCTTGTTCGCTTTCTGGCGTCTGAACAACTCGCTGCTGTCAGCACTCTTGCGTCGCAGCGGCGACGAGAGCCTTGTCAGCGTCTTGTACAGCAGCCGCTATCTCGCCCGCGGGCCGAAAGTCGTCGCGATCGGCGGCGGCACGGGCCTCTCTACGCTGCTGCGCGGCCTCAAGGAGTACTCGGGCAATCTGACGGCCGTGGTCACCGTGGCCGATGACGGCGGCAGTTCCGGCCGCCTGCGTCGCGAGCTGGGCATTTTGCCGCCGGGCGACGTGCGCAACTGCATCGCGGCCCTCGCGGACGCCGAACCCCTGATGACGAGGCTCTTCCAGTACCGCTTCAGCGAGGGCTCCGGACTGGAAGGCCATAGCTTCGGCAACCTGTTCATCGTAGCCATGTCCGGCGTGACCGGCAGCTTTGAGGAGGCGGTGCGCGAGACGAGCCGCGTTCTCGCCGTGCGCGGCAATATCCTCCCTTCTACGCTGGCCAATGTCACGCTTTCCGCCCACACCGAGGATGAAGAGGTCATCCACGGCGAGTCCAACATCACCGATGCCCACAGCCGCATTCGAGAGGTCTACCTGCAGCCGGCGGATGTTGAGGCGAACCCCGACGCCGTTCGCTCGATACTCAACGCCGACGTGATCGTCGTTGGGCCGGGCAGCCTTTTCACGAGCGTCATGCCGAACCTGCTCGTCGACGGGATCCGCCAGGCGGTGCAGGCGTCGCAGGCGCTGAAGGTATACGTGTGCAACGTCGCAACCCAGCACGGGGAGACGGACTCCTTCACCGTCGGCGACCACTTCGGCGTCCTGCAACGTTATCTCGGTGGTCACTTCTTCGACTACGTGCTCGCCAACAGCAATACCCGCGGCAAGCTTCCGGAAAAGGCGCACTCGGAGCCTGTCGTAATCGACAAGACGCAGCTTAACAGCGCACGGGTGATAACGGCGGACGTGGTGAGCGAAGGGAATCGTTATCACCACGATCCGAAGAAGCTCGCCGACACGCTCGTCCACCTCTATTACGAGCGGAACCAGCTCGACCAATTCATCGACAAGACGACCGAGACGGTCACCGCCTGATTCAGACTGGCGGCCAAGCCCAGAAGCGGGTAGACTGATGAGTGCGATGGACATGACCGGTGTCTTTCTGGCCGTAATCGGCACGACCTATCTGAACATCATCCAGATGATCGTCTCCGCTGTCCTGGTGGTGGTCATCCTTCTCCAGGTCCGCGGCTCGGGCTTTGGCGAGCTGGGCACGCAGTCGGTGTTCCGAACGCGCCGTGGCGTGGAGAAGACGCTTTTCCAGGCGACGATAGTCCTGGCGGCCGTGTTCATCCTCGTCTCGATGTGGAGCGTGAAGACTTCCTGAGCCCGGCTACGATCGCTCCCCCTGCTGCCGTTCCGTTGAAAAGCGGGGCCCCGGCGTGATAAGCAAAGCCAGTTCACGATGGCTCCTTCTGGCGGCTGTGGCGTCAGGCATCGTCGTCCTTGCCGGCCTCTGGTACACGACGTCTCGGCCCTCGAAGGCGACTCCGCCGCTGCCTGTTGTGACTTACAGCGAGGGCGTCGCCGGAACCTTCAATCGCATCAACCCGCTTTACGATTCGTTCAACGCGGTTGACTCCGACCTGACTGCTCTCATCTACTCCGGCCTTACGCGCCTGGGGCCCGACGGCGAGGTGCACCCCGACCTGGCGGAGAGCTGGGACATCAGCAGTAACGGTTTGACTTACACGTTCCACCTTCGCCCGCAGGTCGTGTGGCACGACGGTGAGCCGTTCGACGCGGACGATGTTGTGTTCACGTACAACGCGACACAGGCCCCCGGCTTCCGCGGCGAGGCGGCCCTCAAGGAGCTGTTCCGCAGCATCAGCGTCACCAAGGTCGATGACACGACCGTCACACTACGCCTGAATCAGCCTTTCGCGCCTCTGCTGGCCCATCTCTCGGTGGGCATCCTGCCGAAGCACCTGCTGGGATCACTCGACGCCGAGGCGCTCTATTCGGGCCCTTTCAACCAGCAGCCGGTCGGCACGGGGCCGTTCAGTCTGGCGGGCATATCGTCCGAGCATGCCATCCTCGACGCGAACCCCGTCTACTACTTCGGTGAGCCCAGCTTGCGCCGGTTCGAGCTTCGCTTCTATCCCGATGAGCCCTCCCTCTTGAGGGCGTTGAAGGACGGCAACGTCAAAGGCGCTTTCTTCCGCTCGCCGCTGGACAGCGCCGATCTGCGCTATCTGGAGAGCGGTACGCAATGGCAGGTGCTGCACCTTCCTTCGACAACGTTTACCATCCTGTATTTCAACAACGCCGCGCCTCCTCTTCAGGACAGGAAGCTGCGACAGGCGCTCGCCTACGCCACTGATCGCGAGCAGATCGTCGCCGGCATTCTCGATAACCAGGCGGTGCAGGCGGACAGCGCCATACCCACCGGCATGTGGGCTTATTCCGCCGTCCTCGACCGTTACCCCTACGACCCGGTTCAGGCGACCAAGCTGCTGGACGAGGACGGCTGGCTGTTGGGGCCCAACGGTGTGCGGGCGAAAGATGGGGAGGAGATCCGGCTCAGCATCGTGACGAACGAGGACTCGCAGCGACTGGCCATAGCCCTGGCAATCGCGCGATCGTGGTCGGCGCTCGGCGTCCCGACCGATGTCTCGACGCAGGGACCAACGACCCTCTTGCGGGACTTCCTGACGCCGCGGTTGTTCCTGGTCGCGCTCTACGGTTATGATAGCGGCCCGGACCCCGACCCTTATCCCGCTTACCACACGTCACAGGCGAGGCCGGGCGGCGACAACCTTTCCAGCTTCAGCAACCCCGACGCCGACATCCTCCTGCAAACCACACGCCAGACCAGCGACACGGCGGCGCGCCTGGCGCTTTACCGCCAGTTCCAGGAGGTCTTCGCCAGCGAGCTGCCCACCCTGCCGCTTTACCAGCGCACCTTCACTTACGTCGTAGACAAGCACTTGAAAGGCCTGGGGCCGCTGGTGCTGTTCGATTCGAGCTCTCGCTTCACAGATGTCAGGGAGTGGCGCACGGATGGCGGATAGCGCGTCATCGGTAATCACCCTCACCACTGACTTCGGGCTTTCCGAGCACTACGTTGGCGCGATGAAGGGCGCCATCCTCAGTGTGAACCCGAAGGCGACGATCGTCGATATCACGCACGAGGTGCAGCCGCAGCGCGTGGAGGAGGGTTGTTTCCTGCTGAGAGCGGCTTGGCCGTACTTTCCGCCGGGCAGCGTGCACGTGGCAATCGTCGACCCAGGCGTCGGCGGTGAGCGGAGGCCGCTTGTGCTGGCGACTCCCGGCGGCTTCTTCGTCGGGCCGGACAACGGCATCCTGTCCGCCGCTCTCCCGGATTCAACCCGACCGCGCGGCCTCCGCAGCGTCGCCAAGCCGGTCCGCTTGCCCTCCAACTTCGCGGCCGTAGCGATCAGCAACCCAAGCTGTATGCGGCGACCCGTGAGCGCGACGTTTCACGGCCGCGACGTCTTCGCGCCGGTGGCCGCTCACCTCACGCTGGGCGCGGAGATCGACAGCTTCGGCGATAGAGTCGACTCCATCCTGACGCTGCCGCCTTTGAAGGCTGTGAGGAAGGCCGATAGCAGTCTGGCCGGCCGTGTAATACACGTCGACCGCTTCGGCAACGTGGTCACGAGTATTCGCGCCGTCGATATCGGAAAGAGCGACGTGACTGTCGAGATCGAGGGGGCCGTGTTGCACGGGCTGGCAACCACCTACGGCGACGGCGACAACCTGGTGGCCCTCATCGACAGCAGCGGCTACCTGGAGGTCGCGCTGCCGCTGGGTAGCGCGGCGCAACTGCTCGACGCGGACCTGGACACGCCGGTGACGGTGAGGCCGGTCGTCGTGCGCCTGAAACGGCCGCAGTAGCCGTCAGGGCGCCAGCGTGACCGGAACAGAGAACAGGTTGACGACGCTGCCGTCGCGGGGGCTGTCGCTGAACGCTTCTATGGTCCCATTCTGAGGGGCGTCGGGCAGCGAGAATGTCAGGTCGGCGGAGAATGTCCCTCTGGCCGGTGCGCCTTCCGAGGCAAGAACGTTTGCCCGCGCGAGCTCCTGCCCCGAGGCGTCCTTGACCACCACGACGAGCGCCGCCTCGAAGACACTCGCCGTGCCGGTGACGGTGATGGGACTCGTCACCTCGTCGCCGCACAGAGGCGAGGCGACGACGATATCCGGCTGATCGGGTGAGACGACGATCGGGATGGTGACCAGGTCCTGGACGCTGCCGTCCTTGGGGCTCTCGCTGTAGACTCGAACGCGGGCATCCAGCGCCTCGGACGGTGGCGGGAAGGCGATCTGCGACTCGAAGGAACCCCTGCCCGGTGCGGCTTCGCCGGCGGTGGTGAAGGTCTTGCAGAAGGTCCTGGTGCCGTCCGCTCTTTCGACGGCTACGATCACCGTCCCTTCGAAGACGCCGGCGGTGCCCTTCACTGTGAGCGGGACTATCACCTCGTCGCCGGGCTGCGGTTCGTCGACTGTTATTGCCTCCTGCGCGGACGTGGTCGGCGCCGGGGTGATTGTGACCGTCGGTTCGTGAGACGGCGCTTCCGCTTCTTTGCACGCGGACAGGAACATCACGGAGCCAACCGATATTACGAACATGGCTGCAAGCGGCTTAGCACGGCGCATGGCACTCTCCCACCTCTCTCTCGACTGCACATAGTATAATGCGCCTCGTCAAGGGGTAGTAGCGTCCTCGGATGCCGGACACGAGCGGAGATGGGGGTCAAGGATTGAGTTTGCGGATAGTATTCCTGGGGACGTCTGAGTTCGCGCTGCCGGCGCTGCGACGCCTGGTCGAGAGCGAGCATGAGATCGCCGGCGTGTACACGCAGCCGGACCGGCCGGCTGGCCGCGGCCGGCACGATAGGCCGTCCCCGGCGAAGGAAGTGGCAACGCAGTACGGGTTGCCGGTCTTCCAGCCGCCGCGGATCAGCGCTGCCGAGTCGCTGGACACGCTTGCCGCTCTCAAGCCGGACGTAATGGTCGCGGCGGCCTATGGCCAGATCTTGCGGCAGCCAGCGCTCGACGTTGCGCCGCTGGGCGTGGTGAACATCCATCCGTCCCTGCTGCCGCGCTATCGCGGGGCGTCGCCGGTGGCCACGGCGATCTTGAACGGGGACAGCGAGACCGGCGTGACGATCATGCTCATGGTGCTCGCGCTCGACGAGGGGCCGATCGTCAGCCAGCGCCGCGTTCCCATCGACCGGGGCGACACGACGGGCACCCTCACGAAGCGTCTCGCCGTCGAGGGCGCCGACCTCCTGATGGAGACGCTGCCGTTGTATGCCGCCGGGTCGTTGGAGCCGCAACCCCAAGACGCATCCATTGCCAGCTACGTTTCGACGGTGAAGAAGGAGGACGGTCTCATAGACTGGGCGTTACCCGCGGCGCAGATATGGCGGCGGGTGCGCGCCTACAATCCATGGCCCGGCGCGTTCACACATCTCGACGGCGCGATGCTGCACGTCTGGGAAGCATGGCCGCTGGCAAAGCAAAGCGCGGAGCCGCCCGGTACCGTGCTTTCTCTGCCGTCACCGATCGCGGAGGCGGCGGGCGAAGCCGGGTTCGCGGTGCAGACGGGAGAAGGGCTTCTGGCGGTGCTGCAGGTTCAGAAAGAAGGACGTCGGGTCCTTCCCGCCAAAGAGTTCCTGCGCGGCGAACGTGGACTCATGGGGCATCGACTCGGGTGAGCCATACCGCTGGACGTGAAGAGGCGCCTCGCCGGCAGCGAGACGCCTCGAATGTCCCCAGATAGTGACGGAGCCTACTCCGTTGTTGTCTCTGCGGGCGCTTCTTCGCCCTCCTCGAGTGCAGCCTCAGCCTCTTCCTCAGTCACAACGGGCTCGGCGACCTTGCGCGGCGGCGCAACGCTGGTGATGACTGAATCGCCTTCGGTGAGGACGTGGACCTTCGGATCAACGACCACGTCCCGCACGTGCACGGACGAGTCGAATGTGGTGAGCGAGGAGATGTCTATCTCGATGTGCGATGGTAGGTCCGCGGGAAGCGCCTCGACGGCTATGGAGTCGAGTCCCTGGAGCAGGATGCCGCCGAGGTCGTCGACAGCCAGCGCTTTGCCGACGAGGACGAGCGGCACGTCCGCCCTCATTTTCTCGGCCAGCGACACCTGGTAGAAGTCGACGTGGAGTATCTTGTCGTTTAGGATGTCGCGGCGGACCTCCCGCACTATGACGGGTCTCATGGCTTCTTCGCCTTCGATACGCAGCGAGACGATGGCGTTGCGTTCCAGTACCTTGAGGGTGCGCGCCAGCGTTGCGCTGTCCACTTCCACTGCCTGCGACTGGACGCCGTGTCCGTATACGTTGGCGGGCGTGATGCCGCTACGTCGCAGCGCTTTCACCTTCTTGCCCAACACCGAACGGTGGGCGACGGTCAATTCAACGCGGTCCACTTTATTGCTCCTGAACTAGATTCAGCCCTTCAGCAGGCGGCCAACTGACCTGACGAGCCATCTTCCGAAGAAGAAGCCGGCGCCGAGGGCGAAGGCGCTTTGCAGGGTGAGGACGGGGCGCACGCTGCCACGCAACGACGGCGTTACCAGCAGCAGGACACGCGCTCCCTCCGCCGATACTTCTCGTCCGATGACCGCGGCCGCCACACTTTGCCTCAGCGACAACCGCTCCCCCTTGGCCGATCCGACACTGCTCTGGCGGATATTCGCCTGCGCCGCCAGCAGGTGCTGCACGGCTGATTGCGTCACGATGACCTGGCCACCGGAGAGGGAGCGCAGGGCGCTTTGAGAGATCTCCAGCCTCTCCGGCGGTAGCTCATCGAACGGGGGATGCTGCATCTCCGTTGCCTCCTCCCAACGCTGGACGGGCAGAGGACGGCTTCTCGGGAACCAGATCACGTTATCAGAATACGGCCTGCGCGGTCAAGCGGACCCGGTCGGCATCGGAGGGAGCGGGAATGCCTAGGCGGCGTCTTCTTCGGTGACAGCAGCGCCCGTCTCCGTCTCCGCCTGCACGGGCAACTGCTCGGCGATTCGCAGGAAGGCTTCGACGACGGCGGGGTCGAACTGGCTGCCGGAGTTAGACATTATCTCCTGGACTGCGTCTGACCGACCGACCGCTTTTCGGTAGGGGCGGTCCGAGGTCATCGCGTCATAAGTGTCGACGACGGCGAAGATGCGCGCCTCCAGCGGGATACGGTCTCCCACCAGGCCGAACGGATAGCCCCCGCCGTCAAAGCGCTCGTGGTGGTAGAGGAGTATCGGCAGCGCGCCCTCCAAGAAGCCTATCTTCGATACCAGGATACCGGCCAACAGCGGGTGTCGCTGCATGGCTTGCCACTCGCGGCGGCTGAGCGTGCGCGGCTTTCGCAAGACTGCGTCGGGGACGCCGATCTTGCCGACATCGTGCAGCAGCGCGCCCCGCTCGATGTCGACGAGCTTCTCTTCCGGCACGTTCATCTCGCGAGCGATAGCAGTCGTGAGGCGCGCGACTCGCTCCGAGTGCCCTTCCGTCACCGCGTCCTTGGCGTCGAGGGCGGCACTGAGCGCCTTGAGCGTCGTGTCATAGGTGAGCTCGAGTTCGCTGGCGTAGGCACGCACCTTGGCGAACAGGTTGGCCTGTTCCACGGCCATGGCAGCCTGGGCCGCCAGTTCCTCCAGGATTCGCACCTCGGTGCGGCTGAACCCCTCGCTTTTCGCCTGGCGCAGGACGGCGACGACGCCAGACACCTTGTTGCGAAGCGTCATGGGCACGCACACTATCGACATGGGCACCGGCTCGATCTCCATGCATAATGCGCGGCTGTAGTCCGCCCTCCAGGTGGCGACCACGTTCGTCTTGCCGGTTGCCAGAACGCGGTGGAACAGCCAATCATTGATTTCACGCTGGTGCAGGGCTACGGAGGAATTACCGTGATCGTACGTTGCCCTCGCCTGCAGAGTGCTCGACTCGTGGTCGGCGAGGCAGACCATGCTGTACCGGCCCTGGACGAGAAGGGTTGACTCGCGGACAATCTGGCTGAGCACCTCTTGCAGGTCCAGCGACGACCGCACGTGCTCGCCCGTCTGGTAGAAGTAGGCGAGACGGGCGTGGTCCTTGGCAAAGGCTCTGGTGACGCCCCAGGCGCCGGCCTGCAGCACGGCGTACAAAGCGAGGAGGCCGAGTCCGATGGTCAGGTACAGGAACCGATGTGCCGCCGCTATTCTCGAAGCCGTAGCATCGAAGTTTCTCAAGATCTCGACTGTCGCGGCGACATCCTGATCAGTTGGAGAGAAGAGCGGAGTGTACACTTTGAGAAGGGAGGCGGCTCCACTCACACCGCCGTCACCAGGGCTCTGATCGCTGGTGATCCCCGTCGTTTTCTTATCGAAAGCAGCTGCCAGTGCCTCGTCGTCGGCGATAGCGCGCCCTAACTCAGAAGGTTCGCTTGAATAGACGGCGACGCCCTGGCGATTGTAGATGCGGAGGCGGAGGGTCTCGTCAGACAGCGCGTAGTGAGACAACTGTTGGTGCAGTGCATCGTAAGCCGACCCGGACAGGGGGGCCTGAAGGTTAAGGGTGGCGACCTGGGGTTGAAGAACGGTGGTTACAGATTCGGCCGCCGCCGCCGCCGCGCTATCCCGCATCCGTGTCTCGATCTCGTGGCCAATGAGGAGAGCAAGAACCACGCCGACGAACACGGCGGCGATGAGGCTAAGCGTAGCGAATGGATAGAGGATGTCGCCCTTGACGCTTCGTGGCATGCCAAACCCAACGAGTGGCTATTGCTTTCCCGCTTCACATAGGTATCGGTTGGATTCTGGAGAACCTTTACCGGCCGCGCGAAGATCACATCGCACGCTGCCGTGGCGCTTCGTGACCATGCCGGAACTGCGGTGCTAAGATACAGGCAGCTTATGGAGTGGGGAGAGTCGTGACGATCCGGATTAGCGGAAAACAGGCTGCGCTGGAACGACTTGTGTCTGAGACCGGCTCGGCGCTGGTTGCTTTCTCCGGCGGCGTCGACAGCACGTTTCTCGCCGCTGTCGCGCATGACGTGCTCGGCGACCGCGCTGTCGCCGTGACCGCTGTGTCGCCTGCCGTGCCGGCGTTGGAGGTGGAAGAGGCGCGAGAGACGGCGCGCGTCATCGGTGTCCGTCATCTGACAGTCGAGACGTCGGAGATGGAGTCGGCGGACTACGTCCGGAACACCCCGGACCGCTGCTATCACTGCAAGAGCCATCTATTCCGGCGGCTGAGAACGATGGCGGACGAGATGGGACTCGCTGTGATACTTGAGGGCAGCAACGTCGACGACGAGGGCGACTTCCGCCCCGGGCGTCGCGCCGCCTTCGAGCACGGTGTCCGGGCGCCGCTGCTGGAGGCCGGGCTATCGAAGGAGGAGATACGCGGGCTATCCAGGGAGCGCGGCCTGCCCACCTGGGACAAGCCTTCGATGGCCTGTCTCGCCTCGCGCATCCCCTACGGGACACCGATCAGCCTCGGCGTGCTGTCGCAGATCGAGGCGGCGGAAGGGATCCTGCGCGGCCTGGGGCTACGACAGCTACGTGTGCGTCATCACGGCAGGACTGCGCGGATCGAAGTGGACGCGGACGGCATGTCGCTATTGATGCAGGAAGAGAAGCGGCGGCTCATCGTCGCAGGCTTGAAGTCGCTGGGGTATGCGTACGTGACGCTGGACCTGGCGGGCTTTCGCAGCGGCAGCCTCAACGAAGGCCTCGGGCCTCCGTAGCGTCTTCGTCGCAGCCGACGGGGAGGAGGGCTGAAGCCCTCCTCTACATTTGGGGATAGTGGCGATAACATGGGCAACGGGTCGCCTGTGGACGATAGGCGGCCCGTTGCGGCGGGGTATGTTGCCTGCTCTCGCGAGGTCGGACGAGAGACAAAGCCTAGTCGATGGTCATTTGATAGGAGGCCAGACCAATCAGCACTTCTAGCAGTCTCATGCCCCTGACTGCTCTCCCGTACAATGCCCAGCTTACCCCCATCCAACTAAGACCCTGATAAGGAACTGTAAAATAACGGTGAAGCGGACCCGGGGCATATTCCAGCGGAGGAACGCTAGATCTTCGCGCGCCGCACGGAGAAGATGTCGGGGACGGTGGCCATCTCCTTGACCACGTCGTCGGTGGCAGCGCTGTCGAGGCCCAACACCATCATCGCCCGGCCGCGCGCGCCGGCGACGCGCATGGAGTTGATGTTTATTTCATGTTTGCCGAGGATCATCCCAACCGTGCCGATCATGCCCGGCTGGTCTATGTTCTCGCAGATGAGGAGATGGCCGGCTCCGGGCGAGACGTCGACCCAGAACTCGTTGATTTGGACGATGTGCGGTCCGTCGTGACCCATGGTCCCGGAGACCGTAGTCGTCGCCTCATTCGTCGCTGCGTGCACCTGGATAAGGTTCGTGAAGATGCCCTCGTAGGCGCCCTTCCGTTCGGTGATGCGCAGGCCGCGATGCTCCGCCACCAGGTTGGCGTTGACGATGGTCACGTTTTCTTCGCTCACCGGCTCCAGGAGGCCCTTAATGACAGCGGCCTTTAGCGGCGTCACGTCGTGCTCAGCGAGCTCTCCCAGGTACTCCACCTCGACGCTGCTGAGTTGCCCCTCACTCAACTGGGTTGCCAGCGACGCCGTCTTCACCGCCACGTCCACATAAGGCCCGATGATCGCCATGGTCTCCCTCGGCACGAGAGGCGCGTTGACGGAGTAGGACGGAGGCTCTCCCCGGAATATTGCCGCGAGCTGCTCGGCGATGTCGAGAGCGACACGCTCCTGCGCCTCTGCCGTCGAAGCGCCCAGATGCGGCGTCACGATGATGCGGTCGCTCTTGAAGAGGATGTTGTCCTCGGCGGGTTCCTTGCTGAAGACATCGACGGCGGCGCCGGCGACGCGCCCTTCCTCGACGGCGTTGTACAGCGCCTCTTCGTCGACGATGCCGCCCCGCGCGACGTTGATTATTCGGACTGCCGGCTTGACGAGCTTCAGCTCCTTGTCGCCGATGAGCCCCCGTGTCTGCGCTGTCAAGGCGGTGTGGATCGCGATGTAGTCCGACCGCCGCAGCAAGTCCTCGAGCGCGACCATCTCAACGATTAACGACTGCGCCCGCTCTTCAGCGACGAAGGGGTCGTGGGCTATGACTTGCATCTCCAGGCCACGGGCGCGCCTCGCCACCTCCGAGCCGATCTGGCCCAAGCCTATGATGCCCAGCGTCTTTCCCCGCACCTCGACGCCCATGAAGCGCTGCCGCTCCCACTTGCCCTCTTTGAGGGCGGCGTTCGCCTGCGGGATGTAGCGCGACAGCGACAGCATCAGGGCAATCGTGTGCTCGGCAGCGGAGATGCTGTTGCCCAGCGGCGTGTTGACGACGATGATGCCGCGCCTCGTCGCCGCGTCTACGTCGATGTTGTCGACGCCGGCGCCGGCCCGGCCGACCGCCACCAGCTTTTTCCCGGCCTCGATGACTTCCGCGGTGACTCTTGTCTGGCTGCGCACGACTAGAGCATCGTATTCGCCGATTATCCGTAGCAGCTCATCCGGTGGTATGCGCAGCTTGACGTCGACCTGGGCATGAGAAGCCAGGGCGTCGATGCCGTCCTGGGCAATGGGGTCAGTGACGAGAACTTTGCGGTCCATCGCTTCTCCTAGTGTTCGGGAAGCTAGACGGAGGCAGGCGCGAAGCCGACTCTGGGAAGCGCCTGCTTCAGCGCAGCCAGGCAGTCCGTGATGTCCTTGTCGGTTACCAGGCCGAGGTGTCCGATCCGGAAGATCTTGCCCGCCAGGGATGCCTGACCGCCCGCGAGCACTGTATCGTACTCCTCGCGCATCAGCTTGTTGAGCGCCTTGCCGTCAACGCCTTCCGGAACCTTTACCGCGGTGACGGTGTTCGAGGCGAACTTCTCGTCGGCCAGGAGCCCGAGGCCGAGCGCTTTCGCTCCATCCCTGGTCAGCTTTCCTATGCGCTCGTGCCGCGCGAAGATGTTCTCCAGTCCCTCGGCGAGCATCATGTCCAGCGCTACGTCCAACGCATAGAAGACGGATACGGCCGGGGTCCAGGGGGTCTGGTCGTTCTCCAGGTACTTCTTGGCCTTGCCGACGTCGAAGTAGTAGCGAGGCATCTTCGCGACTTCGTTAGCCTTCCAGGCGCGGTCGCTGACTGAGATCATGGCCAGCGCCGGCGGGACCATCCAGCCCTTCTGGGAGCCGGTGACGACGACGTCGAGGTCCCAGGCGTCGACGGCGCAGGGCACGGCGCTGAGGCTGCTGACGGCGTCGACGATTATGAGCACGTCGTGCTTGCGGGCGACGGCCGCCAGTTCGGCGAGGGGGTTCATGACGCCGGTCGATGTCTCGTTATGGGTAACCAGCAGGGCCTTGTAGCCGGGGCCTTCGGCGAGCGCCTTGTCCAGCGCAGCCGGGTCGGCCGCGGCGCCCCAGTCGAACGAGAGCTTCGTCACATCGGCGCCGTAGGTCTGGGCGATGTCGGCGAAGCGGTCGCCGAAGGAGCCTATCGAGACGCAGAGGACGCGGTCTCCGGGCGAGAGGAAGTTGACGACGGCTGTCTCCATGGCGCCGGTGCCCGACGTGGTGAGGATGAAGAGATCGTTCTTCGTCTGGAAGACCTTCTTGACGCCGGCGGTGATGCGCTGGAGCATCGCGCCGAACTCCGGTCCGCGGTGGTTGATCATCTGGCGGGACATTGCCTGCAGGGCTTCGTCGGCGCAGGGGGTTGGCCCGGGGATTCGCAGGTTCGTCATGACAGCCTCCTGGCGTGGTGTACGCTCATGTTATCCATTAGTGAAAATTGGATCAAGCGATTGAGGGTTCCACCTGTGCTAGAATAACTGATACCCGAGACTGAAGGGAAGAGTTGTGACCAGCCCCTACCGGCAACTGCCAAGCGTTGACCGGTTGCTCAGCGATGAGCACGTGCGGCGCTTTGCCGACACGTATGCGCCGCAGATCGTCGTCGAGATGGCGCGAGAGGGGCTGGCGGAGGCTCGCGCGGCCATCGCCGCCGGCCAACCCTCGCCGTCCTACGACGAGATCGTTTTCTCGCTCACCGACCGGCTTGCTACGATCGTGGCGCCCAGTCTGCGACGCGCGATCAACGCGACGGGCGTAGTCATCCACACCAATTTGGGTCGCGCCCCGCTGTCGACGGAGGCCGTAGCGGCGATGAGCGCGGTCAGCAGCGGCTACAGCAACCTGGAGTTCGACCTGGGCGAGGGGGAGCGCAGCAATCGACACGTCCACGTCGAATCGCTGCTGTGCCGCCTGACCGGCGCAGAAGCCGCGATGGCCGTGACTAACACCGCCGCGGCATTGCTCCTGGCGCTCTCGGCGCTGGCGTCCGGACGGGAGGTCATCATCTCGCGCGGGGAGCTCATCGAGATCGGCGGCGGCTTCCGCATACCGGAGATACTGGCGGAAAGCGGCGCGCGCCTGGTGGAGGTCGGCACGACAAACCGGACGTACCTGGCCGACTACGAGGCGGCTGCCGGCGACGAGACGGCGGCGTTGCTGCACGTGCACACGAGCAACTTTCGCATGGTGGGGTTCGCTGAGTCACCGTCGCTGCAGGACATGGCCGGCCTGGCGCACGAACGCAAGCTGCTTTTCCTCGACGACCCCGGCAGCGGCTGTCTGCTCGATACGACGCAGTTCGGCCTCGGCAAGGAGCCGACGGTGCAGGAGAGCCTGGCCACGGGCGCCGATCTCGTCTTCTCTTCCGGAGATAAGCTGCTCGGCGGGCCCCAGGCCGGAATCATAGTCGGCAGACGCGATCTCATCGAGACGCTGAAGCGGCATCCGCTGGCGCGGTCCGCCCGCCTCGACAAGGGAGCCATCGCCGCGCTCTCGACGACGCTCGGTCATTATGTAAAGACCGAGGCAGCGGACAAGGTGCCCGTCTGGCGGATGATATCGATGCCGGTCTCCGACATCGAAGCGCGCGCGAGGAAGTGGGCGAAGGCGATAGGAGAGCCGGCCCATGTCGTGGACGGGCGGTCGATGGTCGGCGGCGGCAGCCTGCCGGAAGAGAGCCTGCCGACGAAGCTCCTCGCGATCGGCGGAGGCGGCATCGACGTGACGTCGCTTGCCCGCTACCTGCGCCTCGGGGAGCCGCCGATCGTCGCCCGCGTAGAGCGCGACATGCTGCTCCTCGACCCGCGCACCGTGGACCACGCCGACGATGACGTCCTTGTGGCGGCCTTGCGCGCCTCGCTGACAAGCTCCCAGGGCTAAGGTTGGCTTTTTTGCCCACCGCGCCTTGAAAGACGGGGCATGACGCCTTCGCGGACCTCGCGAGGCCTTTCCCCCGGTGCTATAATTGGAGCCAAATGATCACCAATCCTAGCACAAATCGTGAGGCCGTCCTCTACGAGCCGCTGACCGGCGGCAAGGTGCGCTGCAACGTCTGCCACTGGCGCTGCGCGATTCCCAACGGCGCCTTCGGCGTCTGCCGCATGCGCCGCGCCGTCGATGGTCGCATCGACCTCTACAACTACCCGGGCATCGCCTCGGTGAACAACGACCCGGTGGAGAAGAAGCCTCTCTTTCACTTCTACCCTGGTTCGAGCTGCCTTTCGCTCGGCTCCTGGGGCTGCAATTTCCACTGCAAGCACTGTCAGAACTGGGAGATATCGTTCGCTTCACCGGAGGAAGCGCAGCGCCTGTCTCACGACCTGCCGCCCGCCGACGCCCTAACCCTCGCGCAACGACTGGGCAGCCAGGGCATGGCGTTCACCTATAACGAGCCCGGAATCTGGCTGGAGTACGCCCTCGACTGCGCACGACCGGCGAAAGAGGCCGGCTTGTACACCGTATTCGTGACGAACGGCTTCAGCACGCGAGAGGCGCTCGACCTCATCGGCCCCTACCTCGATGCTTTCCGTGTGGACGTGAAGGGCTTCAGCGACGACCTCTATCGCGACCTGGCGAAGGTCGGCCGCTGGCGCGACGTACTGGATTCGACGCGCTACGCGAAAGAGCACTGGGACATGCACGTCGAGGTGGTCACGAACATCATTCCAACGATGAACGACGACGACGCGCAGCTAAGGGCAATCGCGCGCTGGATACGCGACGACCTGGGCGCCGCGACGCCGTGGCACGTGACGGCGTTTCAGCCCCATCACGAGTTGGGACACCTGCCACCGACGCCGGTGGAGACGCTGGACAGGGCGATAGCCATCGGCCGCGGCGAGGGGCTGCTGTTCGTTTACCCGGGCAACGTCTTCGGCCACGCCGACGAGAATACGCTCTGCCCGCGCTGCCGGACCGTCGTCATCAGTCGCGCCGGCTATCAGACGCAGAAGCGGGCGCTCACGCCGGACGGGCACTGCGCGGGCTGCGGCGCGGACTTGAATATCCGGACCACCGCCTACCAGAGGAGGCTGCCGGTCCCGGCTGCGCGTTGACTAACAAAGGGCTGCTATGAGTATCGTTTACGCCTGCATTGCGCCTCATCCGCCGATCATCGTGCACGAGGTGGGCCGCGGCCGCGAAGAGGAGACGCGTCGCACTCTGGACGCTCTCGACCTCGTGGCCAAGGAGATGGCGTCCTTCGAGCCGCAGACCGCCGTCGTCATCAGCCCGCACGGCCCCGTACATCCTGCGGGCGCCGGGATCCTGACGGCCCGTCGCGCAAGAGGCGACATGCGGCGATGGGACGCGCCCGACGTCCGCTTCGACTTCGAGAACGACCTCGACGCCGTAGCGCAGATCCAGGAGGAAGCCGAGGCCGCCGGGCTGCCCCTCGTCGCTGTGGAGGGCTGGGACGACGGCGCGGTCGACGGCCTGGACTGGGGCTGCACAGTGCCACTGTACTACCTGCTGTCGGGTCTGGGTGACGCCCGTCTCGTCGTCGTGGCGCCGTCCTACGCCGCGCCGGCATATCACCACGAAATCGGCAAGGTGATCGGCAGGGCGCTCGAGCGGCTGGGAAGGCGAGCCGTCGTCATTTGCAGCGCCGATCTGTCGCACTGCCTGATGCCCGGCGCTCCCAGCGGCTATAATCCGGCCGGCCGTGAGTTCGACGAGGCCTACCACGACGCAGTGGCCACGTGGGACGTCGACTGGATCCTGAAGACCGAACGCGAGTACCGCATCCGCGCCGCCGAGGACGCCATCTCGCAGACGGCGATGCTCATGGGCGCGCTCAGCGACTGCCGCCTGCGGCCCCGCGTCCTCTCCTACGAAGGGCCTTTCGGTGTGGGCTACATGGTGGCGGCAATCGACGTCGCGGAATCGGTGTCGGACGATGTGGACAAGGCTTCCGCCGGCTCTGTCGTCGACACGGCGGTCCACCAGCCGCAGCACCCGTTCGCGCAGCTCGCGAAGGAGACCATCCAGCGCTACGTGCGGACTGACGCGTTCTCCTGGCCGCAGCAACTCGCGGTGGAGTTCGAGGCGGCGATCGAGGGACAGCCGCCGACGGGGGTTTTCGTGTCGATCAAGAAATGGGGCGACCTGCGCGGCTGCATCGGTACCATCGAGGGGACGCAGAAGGACGTGGCCATGGAGATCGTGCACAATGCCGTGGCGGCGTGCAGTCGCGACCCGCGCTTCCTGCCGGTCCGGGAAGATGAGCTTGGCCACCTCACGTACAGCGTCGATGTCCTGACAGAGCCGGAGCTCATCGACGGGCCGCACGAGCTCGACCCGAAGCGCTTCGGCGTGATCGTCGAATGCGGCGGGCGTCGCGGGCTGCTGCTGCCGGATTTGGAGGGCGTCGACAGCGTGGAGGAGCAGGTGCGCATCGCGCGGGCGAAGGCGGGCATCGGCGACGAGGAGCCGGTGCGACTCTACCGCTTCGAGGTCCAGCGCTACACCTGACACGAGCGTAGCGCCGCCACTTGGCGGCCGGCAACGCGTCGCCCGGTGAGGACGCTTCCACTGCTCGCGACATAGGCGCTCATCTTCCCACCCACCCGCCCTCGAGAGGTCTTTCCCAAAGCAGGGGGACACCCCCTGAAACCCCCGGCAGAGGAGGTCCTCTGCACTCCCCAATGGCCCCGCACCACCACCTCCCGAAGGAATCTGCTACAATTGCCTCGCGATGCAGGATAAGACCCTCAATACACTAGAGTTCGACAAGGTGCTCGCACGGCTGACGAAGCACGCGTCTTTCTCCGCCGGCCGCGAGCTCGCCCTGGCACTGCGCCCATCGACGGACTACGACGAGGTCGTCCGCAATCAGCGGCTCACGGCCGAGGCGCGACGACTGCGCGAGATGCAGCCACGCAGCGGCCTCGGCGGCGTCCACGACGTGCGACAGCTCGCTGACAAGGCGAACCTGGGCGGCATTCTCGAACCGTCGGAGCTGCTGGAGGTCGCGGGGACGCTGGCGGCAGGACGGGCGCTCAGGGAGGCCGTTTTGCGACTGGGCGGGCCGCCCGCGGACAAGCTGCCTCTTCTCGCGGAGATCGCCGGCCGCATCACCGAGCTGGCGGAGGTCGCCGGCGAGATCTATCGCTGCATCACGCCGCGGGCGGAGGTCGCGGATAACGCCAGCCCGACGCTCGGGATCATTCGCCGCGACCTGCGCACCGTCCACGAGCGGCTATATGCCAAGCTGCAGGAGATGCTGTCGTCGGCGGAGACGCGCGGCGCCATCCAGGAGCCGATCATCACTGTCCGCGATGGTCGCTACGTCATCCCGGTCAAAGTGGAGGCGCGCAGCCAGGTGCAGGGCATCGTGCACGACGTGTCGGCGAGCGGCGCCACGATATTCGTCGAGCCACTGGCGACGGTCGATCTCGGCAACAACTGGCGCGAGACGCAGGCCGACGAGCAGCGTGAGGTCGAGCGCGTGCTCAAGCGCCTCAGCGCCCTCATCGGACGCTCCGCGCATGCCATCGGCGTCAACATCGACTCGCTGGCGGAGATCGACCTGGCATTCGCCAAGGCCGCGTTCGCTGAGGAACTCGGCGCGACGGAGCTCCCCTACGACGGCGAGTCGCAGGCGTGGCTGGTGCCCGCGCCGGACGTCTTGCACCTCGTGAACGCGCGCCATCCGCTGCTCACCGGCGATGCTGTTCCCATCTCGCTGTCGGTCGGCGGAACGTATTCCGTGCTGCTCATCACGGGCCCAAACACCGGCGGCAAGACCGTCGCCCTCAAGACCACCGGCCTCCTGACGGCGATGGCGCAGGCCGGGCTACCCGTGCCCGCCGACGCCGGCAGCCGCCTGCCCGTCTTCGCCTCCGTCCACGCGGACATCGGCGACGAGCAGAGCATCGAGCAGTCGCTGTCGACGTTCAGCAGCCACATGACGAACATCATCGGCATCCTGGAGTCCACAGGTCCGAACAGCCTCGTCCTCCTCGACGAGCTGGGCGCCGGCACCGACCCCGACGAAGGCTCGGCGCTGGCCCGCGCGATCATCGAACGCCTGCTGGAGACCGGCTGTCTGACAGTCGCGACCACGCACCACGGCGAGCTCAAGATCTTCGCGCACACGACGACCGGCATCATGAACGCCTCCGTCGAGTTCGACGTGGAGACGCTGGCGCCGGCCTATCGCATCTCCATCGGCCTGCCGGGCAGCAGCAACGCGCTCGCCATCGCCGAGCGGCTCGGCCTGCCGGCCGACGTCGTCCAGGTCGCCCGCAGCTCCATCGAGCCGGAGCGCGCGCACGCCGAGAGCCTGCTCGCCGAGATCCAGCGCGAGCACTCCGCCGCCGAGGACGCCCGCCGCGCGGAGCTCGTCGCCCGCAAGGAGGCGGAGGAGATCCGCTTGCGCCTGGAGGAGAAGCTGGACGCCATCGAGGAGGAGCGCGAGCAGATACTTGACAACGCCCGCGCTGAGGCGGAGGAGGAGCTATCGCGGGTACGGCAGTTGCTGGCCCACGCGGGACGGCGCATCGACCGACAGAAGCCGGAGGCCGCCGCCGAGAAGGTCGCCGCCGCCGAGGCCGTGGCGGAGACGCTCAAGCCGC
>DATLAX010000067.1:0-8304 GCA_035527215.1 Dehalococcoidia bacterium | reverse complement strand
GAGCGGCGCCTGCGCGCGGGCAGGCAGCGCGATCGCGAGCGCCGCGACGAGGCCTGTGGACGCAAGTCCCCTGACGAGCCGTCTCATCGATGTGCCTCAACGAATAGGGCGCTGCCCGAAACGACCGGACAACGCTGGTTTCAGACTAGGAGACGGGTGTCATCCTGTCAAGGCGACCTAGCGCGAGAACCGTGCGGGCCTTTGCTGTCGGCCGCCGTGGCGCTATCCTCGACATAACCATGAACGGACGCAGCGTGATCCCGGCGGTCCTGCTCGCTGCGTTGTCGCTTGCGACGGCCTGCAGCGGCAGCACGCCCGCGCCAACCGCGACGCCTTCGATCGCCCCCTCTTCGACGCCGCTGGCTGCAACCGCAACTGTCGCCCCCTCTTCGACGCCGCTGCCGCCGCCGCCGCTGCCTTCAGCGACGCCCATACCGCCGGAACCGTCCGGCGTATCGGAGCCGCTCGGCTTCCCGATCGACCCGTCGACGAAGCTGGGGCTGGCGGTCGGCCATTCGCCGGAGCGGAGCGTCGTCTGGGACGCGGGCCCCGACGCGCTCACGCACAGTCGCGACAACCAGACGTCGGACGACCCCGACCGCGCCAACAACAGCGGCTGGGACTGCCGCGTCCACGTGGAGTACGAGGGCCAGCCGGCGGTCGACTGGTACGTCCCCGTTGGCACGCCCATCCTCGCGATGATGGACGGTACCGCGACTCTGAAAATCGTCACCGTCACCAACGCCTTCGATTACTACGGCGCCGCCCGCGGGCCGTACATGGGCAACCCGGAGCGTCCACAGGCGGCGGTGGCGCCGTTCCAGGGCGCGAGCGGTGGCAAAGGGGTGTTCGTAGAGGTGGAGAACGCGGGCTTCGTGACCGACTACGGCCACCTCGACCCGTCGCTGACAATCGCGTCCGTCGACCCCTCGGCGTTTGTCGACGGTTACGCGCCCGGCTCCGACTATGCGACGCTCTTCGCGCCGATTCGCGACTTCCGCGTCTTCACGACGGTGGCGCGCTGGACGGTCAAGCGCGGCGACGTCATCGGCTACGCTGGCGATACCGGCTACAGTGACGCGCCGCATCTCCACTACACGGTGAGGCGCGCGGGCTCGTCGTCGCTGCTCTGCCCAACGACGGAGGCCGGCTTCGAAGACGGCGGCTGGCTCTTCAAGTGACGGTGGGGCCGGTCATTCCCCTTTCGCGAAGGAGATTGTCAGGCGGTCGCCGTCCATCTTCGCCGACACGGCGCGCCGGCCCGCCAGCGCCCGTGGAAGCAGTACCTGTCGCTCATAGCTGCCGACCTTGATCGACAGCTCATCGCCGCGCTGCGCCAGCGATATCTCTTCCCGCTCGACGAAGGGCATCGCCAGGCTGAGCACGTACTCGCTGTCCTGCGTGCGCACCTCCTGAGCGACTGCCTGGTAGTAGATGTGCGTCGGGTCGTCGTCGCCGAAGAGCCGCTGCGCCAGATCGCGCAGTCCTTCTACGCCGACGACCTCGTGCTCCAGCAGCGGCGCCGTCAGCACCGGCAGCGGCGAGAACGCCTCCTCGATCTGCCGCCGGTACTTACGCTGCGCCGTCTGCCAGCGCGCGAAGTAGCTATCGGCGACGGCCTCGGGCAGCAGCCGGTTGCAGACGACGGCGTCGGTGACGTAGCCGTACAGGTTCAGGTACGTGAAGCTGCGCTGCGCTTCCTTGATCACCATCTTTTCCGGATTGACGACCAGGCGCACCGTCGAGACCTCGCGGTCGGACAGGAGGTCGTGCAGCTCCGCCAGGTGGCCGGCGAGCTCTTCCGCGGCGTCGAAGACGGGCTTGTTCGGCACCGGCATCCCCGTCAGGCCGCGCACGACCGGTCCGGCGATCTTCGCCAGGCGCCGCTCCACGGGCAACACCTTGTCGACCCACCATCGCGCGGCTTCCGGGAAGCTCAGCAGCGTCAACGCCTGTCCCGTGGGGGCGCAGTCGACGATCACCGTGTCGAACTTGCCGCTCTCGTAGTGGCGCGTGATCCAGAGGAGGTTCGCCAGTTCTTCCATGCCGGGCAGGACAGCCACCTCCTCCGCCTCCATCTCCTGCATGCCCTGCCAGACGAGGAGCGCCGTCAGCCATTCCTGGACGATGCCCCACCAGTTCTTGATGTTGAAGTAGACGTCGCTTTCCTGCGCCCAGAGATTGTCGCCGACCTGCGTCGGCTCGGGGCCCAACGGCGTGTCGAAGGAGTCGGCCAGGCTGTGGGCGGCGTCGGTGCTCAGGACAACCGTCCGGTGCCCCATCTCCGCGGCGCGCAACGCCGTCGCGGCGGAGATGGTCGTCTTGCCGACGCCTCCCTTGCCGGTGTAGAGGATTATCCGGCCCATGCCGTTAGCTCTTCTTTGGCCGGCGTGGCAGCCGCCGCGCGCCCGGGTGCGCAGCCATGGCCTTCGGAGGTACCGGCGCGACGGTTGCCGGCGCCTTCGCCCGCCGGTCGCCCCGGAAGTCTATCAGCAGGCTGTAGACGACGGGCACGACGACGAGGGTGAGGAATGTCGACGTGAAGAGGCCGCCGATCACGACCGTCGCCAGTTCGGCGGCGACGATTCCTCCCTCGTCGAGGCCCGCCGCCAGCGGTGTCAGGGCAAGCATCGTAGCCAGCGCCGTCATGAGGATCGGTCGCACGCGCGTCGAGCCGCCTGTCATCAGCGCCTCGCGCGGCTCCATTCCCTGCTGCACGTGATGCTTGACAAGGTCCATTAGCACGATAGCATTCGTGACGACGATGCCGACCAGCATCAGCAGTCCGATCAGCGCTGAGAGGCCCATGGTGCGCCCGGTGATCACGAGGGCAAAGAAGGCGCCGATGCTGGCGAGCGGGAGCGAGAAGAGGATCGCGAACGGCTCCAGCAGCGATCCGAAGAATATCACCATCACGATGTAGACGAGGATTATCGCCAGGCCGATGCCGATGTACATGGAGTTGAAGCTCTCCTCGATCTGGCTGAGCACGCCGCCCACGTCTACCTCGACGCTGTCCGGCAGCCCGAGTTTGTCGATCCCCCGCTGGACGTTCTTCGCCACGTCTCCGGTGTTTTTCGTCACGATGTCGCCGTTGATCGTCGCCGCCGGCCTCTGATCGACGCGGCTGATCTGAACCGGCGCATCGACGGTCTGCACACTGGCTATGGAACTCAATGGCACGCCGCTGCCTCCGATAAGGAGATTGCCCAGCGAAGCCGCATCCGACACGCCCGAGCCCGATAGCGTCAGGACGATGGGCGTAGATTGCCCCTCGATGTCCATCTGCGCCACCGTCTGCCCGACCAGCAGGCTCCGCACGTAGGACGACACCTCCGGCGCGCTGACGCCGGCAAGGAATGCCTTGTTAGGGTCGACGTCGATGGCGATCTCGGCCCGCTCCGAGGAGGCGTCGCTGGTCAGGTTGGCGACGCCGCTCGTCTGCGATGCAACGCCCAGGATCTTCTGCGCCGCGTCTGCCAGCGCCGCCGGATCGTCGCTTGATGCCGTCACCTGCAGACGGGACATCGAAGACGTTTGCACGTCGGAGACCGCTATCAGGCTGCTCGTTTGGACATCCTTCACTTTGTCGCGCACCTGGCCCGCTATCGCCTCCACGTCCGCTCTGTCCTTCACCCGCACAATCGTGTGGGATGAGCTGAAGCCGCGGCCGGAAAGCGCGGCAGCCAGTGTCGCGAGGCTCTGCGTCTGTCCGCCGACCACGGTCTGATACGCCGATATGCCGGGCGTCTCCGCCAGGACCTGCTCCACCTTCTCCGACTCCGCGAGCACCGTCGCCACGTCCGAGCCCGGAGGCGCGATCACGGATACCTCGAACACGCCCTCGGTCATGTTCGGCAGGAGGCTCACCGGCACCGAGCGCAGCAGGAAGATGCTGACGACAAACAGCCCGGCGGCAGCACCCAATGTCATGGCGCGATGCGCCAGGCACCAGCGCAGAATCGGCGCGTAGCCCCGCTGAAGCCGGGTTTGTCCGCTCGCTTTGACGGCGCGCCGGGGTATGAGCCATCGCGCCAGAACGGGCACGACCATCAACGCTGCCGCCAGTGACGCAAGCAGTGCGAAACCGACGGTGTAGCCGAACGGGCGGAACAGCTCCCCTGCCAGGCCGCCGATGAGACCCAGGGGCAGGAAGACGGCTACCGTCGTCAGGGTAGAGGAGGTTATCGCCGACGCCACCTCCCGCGGCGCCGAGCGAACCGCCGTCGCTATATCCTCGCCTTCCTGGCGGACGTGCCGGTAGATATTCTCCAGCACGACGATGCTGTCGTCGATCACGCGTCCGATCGCGATCGTCAGCCCGGCAAGGGTGAAGATGTTGAGCGTGAAGCCCAATGCGTAGAGCAGCAGCAGCGCGACGATGACCGAGAGCGGTATCGACACGGCCGTGACGAAGGTGCTGCGGAAGCTCCACAGGAAGAGGAACACTACCACGACCGCGAACAGCGCGCCGAAGCCGCCCTCGCGCAGCATGCCGGCGATGGAGTTCTTTATCTGCGTCGACTGGTCATAGATCATCACCAGCTCCGCGCCGCTGCCGGCGATATCCTTCTGCAGGCGCTTCACTTCGCTGTTGACGCGGTTCGCCACCTGTACGGTGTTCGCCTCCGGCGACTTGCTGACATGGATCGCTACACTAGGCTGGCCGTTCGTTCGCGCTGCGCCGGCGCTCGGCGAGCTGCCGAGGCTCACCTGCGCCACGTCCCTCAGCAGCACCGGCAACGGGTTCTCTGACTCGACTCCCGCGGGCGGCCTGCCGACGACCAGGTTCGCGAGGTCGTCAAGCGAGCCGATGTTGCTGAGCGTGCGCAGGGGAACGGTCTTGTCCCCGGTCGTTAGCGTCCCGGAAGGGATAGCCGTGTTTCCGGCCTGGATTGCCGCTGCCACCGACTGCGATGAGAGTCCAGCCTGACGCAGCTTCTCGGGGTCGACCACGACGTCGACCTGGGGCGCGGAGCCCCCAATCACCTCGATCTGCAGCACCCCATCGAGCTTGTTGAGCTGGGGCACCACTTTCTCCTGGGCGATGCCTTCCAGCTCGTCGAGCGACAGATCACCCTTGAGACTTAGCTCGCTGACCGGTATCAGTTGCGGGTTGATGAGGGTGATCCGCGGCTCGGCCACGGTTGGCGGGAAGGCGATGGAGCTCAGCCGCTTCGACAGGTCCTGCTCTTGCTTCTCCATGTCGGTGCCGAAGTCGAACTCCAGCAGGAGGATGGACAGCCCTTCCGAGGAGACCGATTGCATCCTGTTCAGCCCGGCAAGCGTCGAGGCGGCCTGTTCCATCGGCTGGGAGACGTCGTTTGCCACGTCCTGCGGCGAAGCGCCGGGATACGTGCTGACGACGGTCATCGCCGGGAAGTCGATATCGGGGTACAGCTCCAGCTTGATCTGTGTCGCTGCCAGGACGCCGGCGACGAAGAGGGCGACGATCACGACCAGCAGGACCGTGGCGCGCCGGAGGGAGATCTCGGTCAGCCAGGAAAGGAAGTTCAGCACCGCTCCTCAAGCGGCCGCCGGAGGCGAGTAGCACGCCGGCGCTCCCAGCGGACGCATCCAGTCCATGATACGGTAAGCGGCGCTGACCCGCTAGGTTGGAGGCTCAGCCTTCCCCTGTTGCGGAGCCGGTTAAAGAGGCCTGGCCACGTCCCCGAGCGTCATGCCGCGGTAGATCTCCTCGAGTTCGAGTTGGCGCTCTCCCGACACGCGCATGAAGATCGCGTCCGCCTCCGACAGCACGGCGCCCTCCGCCGAGCGTACTTCGGCACGGACCAGAATCCAGCGTCCGCGGTTCTTCTCGATTATTCCCACGATTGTCACCGGCTGGAAGAGCGGCACCGGGTCGCGGTAGCGGACGTTTATCTTGCCGGTGACCGCCCATATCCCGTGGCTCATCGTTACCCAGCCCATAGCCTCGTCCAGCATCGTCGCGACCAGGCCGCCGTGTACGAAGCCGGGCCAGCCTTGATGCTCGGCCTGTGGCGTGAAGGCTGCCTTGACCTCGCCGTCTTCCATCCGGAACGAGAGGTGCAGGCCCATCGGGTTATGCTTGCTACAGCCGAAGCAATAGTGCCGGTTTTCTTTTTGCATCCCTGCTCCTGGTTCGGGCGCGTCGCGCGACTTCGATATCTCGCTTCGGGTAGGGCGGCTGGCGCTCCTGTCAGCCGCGCTGCTCCGTCAGATAGCGATGAATGCCATCGGCGGCTCGTCGGGCATCGGCGATGGCAGTGACGACGAGGTCGGCGCCGCGCGCGCAGTCGCCGCCGGCGAAGACCCCGGGCCGGCTGGTCGCGCCGGTCTCCGGGTCGACGGTCACCTGCCTCCAGCGGTCCGTCTCCAGGCCGTCGCAGCCCTTCGCCGGCGCGCCGTCGACGCCGAAGCCGAGGGCGAATACGACCGTGTCGGCGTCGACGAGAAACTCGGAGCCTTCGACGGGCACGGGACGCCGCCGTCCGCTCTCGTCGGGCTCTCCAAGCTCCATCCGCTGGCATTCCATCTTCCTCACGTGCCGTTGCGCGTCGCCGAGAAGGCGCACGGGCGTTGCCAGGAAGTGGAACTGCGCCCCTTCTTCCCTGGCGTTCTTCCGCTCCTCCGCGCGACCCGGCATCTCCGCCTCGCTGCGCCTGTAGACGCAAGTGACCTGCTCGGCGCCGAGACGGAGGGCGCTGCGAACGCAGTCCATCGCCGTGTCGCCGCCTCCGATGACGGCGACGCGCTTGCCTAGCTCGACCGGCCTCCGCATCGCTTCCGGCAGCTTCTCCGGAGGCACGTTGGCGCGCAACAAGAAGTCCATGGCCCAGTAGACGCCGGCGAGCTCGTTGCCCGCGACCTCGTAGTCGCCGTCGAGCCCCTGGCCGGGAATTGGCAGCGGTGTTTCCCTGGTGGCGCCGTAGCCGAGAAAGACCGCGTCGAAGCCATCGCCGAGAAGACCGTCGATGGTCACGTCCTCGCCGACGACCGTGTTCGGCCGGAACTCAACGCCCAGCTTCGCGAGGTACGCGACTCTCTCGTCGACAATCGCCTTGTCCATCTTGAAGCTGGGGATGCCGTAAAGGAGAAGCCCGCCCGGCCGCGGCCAGGCGTCGATGACGGTGCAGGCGTGGCCCCTCTTGGCCAGCTCCTCGGCGACTGTCAGGCCCGCGGGCCCGGCGCCGATGATAGCCACTCTCTTGCCGCTGGCAGGCGGCGGCAGGTCCGGAATGGGCCATGCGCCGTGCTGCCGGACGTGGTCGGTGATGAACACTTCGATGCGGCCGATGGCGACTGCTCGTGAGTTCTTGGCGAGGACACAGTTCCCTTCGCACTGGCGCTCCTGCGGGCAGAGGCGGGAGCAGACCTCGGGCATGGGGCTTGTCTCCCGCAGCTTGCTCGCCGCGCCGGCTATGTCGCCGCTCTCCAGCAGGGCCAGGTACTCCGGGATCTTGTTGTGCAGGGGGCAGGCCTTGCTGCAGGGGGCCGCTGGACACTGGATGCAGCGCATCGCCTCCAGGCGCGCCGTTTCCCCGTCCCAGGGTAGGTACGCCTCTTTCCAGTCCCTGACGCGGACTTCGGGCGCCCGCTTGACGATGGGCTGCGGCGCAAGCTTCAGGCGCGCTTTGCGGTCGAGCGGCTCTTTCTTCTCCTCTGTCACGAGAGGCTCCTTTGCGGTTCAGTGGTGGGGTCCTCACGTCTAGCTTAACCGACGTAGCCGGACGCGGGCAAGGCAATCCGGCGCCTGGTCAGGTAGGGGCGTGGTTTCGGCGCGATGCGCAGCGCAAAGCGCCGGCGCATCGCGCAACGAGAACGCGATCTTCGCGCCTCGCACCTCCATCGCGTGCAGTCGCTGGCGATTTCACGCTGTCGCGCCGCCCCTACGTCTTGACAAGCGACGCGCCGTCTCTTAGATTGAAAGTGATACCAGGTATCACTACTGCTATGTCGAACGAGCGTGCAATCGAATCAGTGCTTGCGGCGAACGGCCACCGGCTGACGCCGAGCCGCCGCACCGTCGTCGCAGCGGTACTCGCGGGCGACGACCTGTTCAGCGTGGCCGACCTGCGACAACGCATCCCGCGTGTCGGCAGGGCGACCGTGTTTCGCGCCGTGAAACTGCTCGTCGATTGCGAACTCGTCTGTCGGGTGCGACTGGAAGACGGCAGCCTGCGCTACCGGTTGCGGGCGGCGGCGGATCATCACCATCATCTCGTCTGCACCGGCTGCGGCAGCGTCGAGGACTTCTCCGAATGCGATCTGGACGCCATGTCGAAGACCCTCGCGGGCAGGACCCACTACGAAATCCAGGCA
>DATLAX010000066.1:0-15444 GCA_035527215.1 Dehalococcoidia bacterium | reverse complement strand
AGCTTGGCGGTTACGGGCAGACGGTTAGAGACGATGAGGATGCGGCTCATCCTGCTACCTCCAGACTCGCAGGACCCGAAGGGGGAAGGCCATTGGAGGCAAACATGCCACCGGATCCTGTGGCAATCTCCGGGCGGTTGTCCTCAGTGCCAATTGGCGGTCGTCAGAGCGGACAATGACAAAGGGCAGGGAACCAGCCTGCCCTTCTAGTCGCTGTCGTCCCCCTCTCATCTGCCGGCGGGGTTAGCTGACGGGTTCGGCCTGAGAAGGTCTGGCCTACGGCGATCGCCGATTCACCCCGAAAATGGTTCCCCCGCTCCGCTCCGCGGATTTGGCCTTTCCAGTTGTGGATGCCAGTCTAACGCATCGCGAGGACGTTTTCAACTCGGATGACTCTGACGCGTCAGTTCAACTTCACCTCCGACGCGCGCCAGGTGTACCGGAACAAGTTTCTCGCCCGCCATCGCTGATGATAAGATGGGCGCACGTTCTTCCCATGCAAGATACAACTGTTCCGCAGCGCCCGTTAGTGGGCATCGTCGTCGTCAACTACAACGGCGCCGCCTTCGCCGGCCGATTCGCCGAGTCGCTGGCGCGCGTCGACTACCCCAACCAGCGCGTCGTCATCGTCGACAACGCCTCGACGGACGGCTCCGACGCGGAGCTGCAGCGCCTCCTGCCGGACGCCATCCTGCTGCGCGCCCCGGATAACCTGGGCACCGCCGGCGGCAACAACATCGGCGTCCGCCACTGCCTCAACGAAGGCTTCGACCGGATCCTCATCCTGAACAACGACACTGTGCTGACCGAGGACTTCCTCTCGAAGCTCGTCGAATTCGCCGATGAGCGCACCATCGCCGTGCCCAAGATCCTCTACTACGACGACCCGCGGCTCATCAGCACCCACGCCGGCGACTTCGACTGGCGCTTCGGCCTCTTCAGCAACACGTTTCACGGGAAACCGGACGGCCCGGCCACGAGCCGCCCGCGCGACCTCCAGACCGCCAGCTTCTGCTGCGCCCTCGTGCCGGCGGCCGCCTTCCGCGAGGCCGGACTCCTCGACGAGCGCTTCTTCATGTACTACGAGGAGACCGACTGGCTTCGACGCGCCCTCGCCGCCGGCTTCCGCCTGCGCTACGACCCCGAGGCAACCGTCTACCACATGGAGAGCGCCTCAAGCGGCGGCGGCTGGATGACGCCGTTCAAGCACTACTACGCCACGCGCAACCGGCTCTACCTGGTCCGCAAGAACTCGCAGTCGCGGCTCTGGTTCGGCGTGTTCACCGCCTATTTCCTGGCGACGCGGCTCGTCTACCTGGGCCGCTACGCCGTCAAGCGCGACGGGCCTATGGCCAAATCCCTCGTGCGCGGCGTGCTAGACTACTACCGCGGCCGGATGGGCCGGACGCTGGAAGTCGGACAACTCCAGGAGACGTGATGCGCATCGCCTTCGACGCCACCTCGATACCGCGCCTGATGGCGGGCGCCGGCGTCTACACCGATAACCTCATCCGCGCCCTCGCCCGCGTCGACTCCGACAACGAGTACGTCGTGTTTGCGAGGAGCGATGCCTTCGACGGCCTCGCGCGCGAGCGGCCGTCGATCCGGGTCGCGCGTGTCGGCGCCCGATTTCGAGCCGCGCGGCTGGCCTGGGAGCAGCTCGTCCTGCCGTCGCAGCTTCGGGCGCGGGCAATCGACGTCCTGCACTCGCCGCACCACACGACGCCGCTTCTCACGATCGGCTGCCGTCGCGTCGTCACCTTCCACGACCTGACGTTCTTCATCCTGCCGGAGCGCTACCCGCGCCGCCGCCTCCTCTATTTCCGCTCCATCAGTTGGGCCGCCGCGAAGGCCGCCGCGATGCTGATTTGCCCCTCGCTGGCCGTCCGCGACGACATCGTCCGAATCCTGCACGCGCCGCCGGAAAAGGTGCGGCCGATCGCGGAGGCGGCGGCGCCCGCCTTCCAAG
This sequence comes from Dehalococcoidia bacterium, assembly GCA_035527215.1. Taxonomy (GTDB): domain Bacteria; phylum Chloroflexota; class Dehalococcoidia; order DSTF01; family JALHUB01; genus JALHUB01. Next base: position 13,475 of record DATLAX010000066.1, on the reverse strand, counting down.
TCATCGACGACCGCGCGGTCATCGACCGGCTACGCCGCAAGTACGTCTTGCCCGACCGCTTCATTCTCAGCGTCGGAAGCCTGGAGCCGGGCAAGAACCGCACGACGCTGCTCAAGGCCTTCGCGGAGCTGCGGCGTCGCGGCGTGGAGCACAAGCTGGCCGTCGCCGGGCAGCGGGCATGGAAGTGTGGCAGCGACTTCCGTCTCGCCGAGGAACTGGGACTCAAGGGAGAGGTCATCTTCACGGGCTACGTCGCGCCCGAGGAGATGCCCGCCCTCTACAACGCCGCCGACCTCTTCGTCTTCCCGTCGCTGTACGAGGGCTTCGGGCTGCCGGTCCTGGAGGCGATGGCCTGCGGCGTGCCGGTCGTCGCCTCGAACGTGTCGTCGATTCCGGAGGTCGCCGGCGACGCCGCCCTCCTGACCGATCCCCGCGACGCCGACGCCCTCTGCGACACCATGGAACGCGCCCTCAAGGACAGCGGCCTGAAGTCGGACCTCCGGCAGCGCGGCCTGGAGCGGGCGGCGACGTTTAGCTGGGAGAAGGCGGCGCAGGAGACCATCGCCGTGTACGAAGAGGCTGTGAGGAAGGGCTGAGCTTGGACCTCTCCATCATCATCGTCAGCTATAACAGCCGAGACCACCTGTGTCGCTGCCTGCAATCGCTGGCGGCGCACCCGCCCGCCGTCGAGCACGAGGTCATCGTCGTCGACAATGACTCGCGTGACGGCAGCGCGCCGATGGTGGTGTCGGAGTTCCCGCAGGTGCTCCTCCTGCGTCTGCCCCGCAACGTCGGCTTCGCGGCGGGGGCCAACCGCGGCGCGAGGGAGGCAACCGGCGAGGCGGTCGTTCTCCTCAACCCCGACTCGGAGATCGCGGCGGACCCGTTCGCGCCGATGCTGGCCTACCTGCGCGAGCACGACGACGCGGGCATCGTGGCGCCGCGGCTGCTCAACCCCGACGAGTCGCTGCAACTGTCCTGCCGCAGATTCCCGACCTTCTCCGTCGCGCTGTTCAACCGCTACTCGTTGCTGACGCGGCTCTTCCCGCGAAATCGCTACTCGCGGCAGTACCTGCTAAGCGATTGGCATCACGACAGCGTCAGCGACGTCGACTGGGTCTCCGGCGCCTGCCTGATGGTGCGCCGGTCGCTCTTCGAAGAGATCGGTCTGCTGGACGAGAGCTACTTCATGTACATAGAAGACGTCGACCTCTGCCAGCGGGTGCATCGCGCGGGGTACAAGGTCGTCTACCTGCCGCAGACGTCCGTGATCCACCACATAGGTCGCAGCAGCCGCACGCTGCCCAGCCGGAGCATCGTCGCGCGACATCGCAGCATGTGGCACTACTACAAGAAGTACCTGCGGCGGAACGTCGTCGTCGACATCGCGGTGGCGGGAGGGATAGTGGCGCGCTGTGGGTATCTGTTGCTGGCGAATCGGGCAAGGGGGCTGACGAGTCGAGGAGAAAACGCGGCCGACTAGCTCCGCTGCGTGGAATCCCCCGAGTCCAACGGCTTGCCTTCGCTCTCCGACTCGAAGGTCAGACGCCGTCGCAGCCAGACGATCGAGTGGCTGTTCCAGAGGGTCACCAGGTAGCCGAGCTTGGCCAGCACCAGCGCCAGCACGGCGGCAAAGCCCACCATTATGGCGGCCTCCACGAGGAAGACCTCGATGCCGTGCATGACTATCGCCGCGCCCGAAAAGAGCATGCTCATCCCGTAGATGACGAGCAGCAGACCGCGCGGTCCGAAGCCGGCGTTCTCCAGGCGGTTATGGATGTGGTCGGCGTCGCGGCCGAAGGGATGCTTGCGGTCGAGGGCCCGCCGGAGGGCGGCAAGCACGGTGTCCAAGATCGGGAACCCGAAGGCAATCACGGGCACGGCGAAGAAGAACGCTTCGGTCACGCCCGTGGCAGCCCTGATCGACAGCGAGCCGAGGAGAAAGCCTATCAGCAGCGCGCCGGAGTCGCCGAGGTAGCTGTTCGCAGGCGGCAGGTTGAACGGAATGAAACCGAGGCCGGCCCCGGCGATGGCGACCAGGAAGATGGCGACCGTCGGATGGTGCGAGTCGGCGGCGATGTAGGCGAGCGGCACCGCAGCCAGCACGGCGACGCCCGTGGCCGCGCCGTCCCTGCCGTCGATAAGGTTGATAGCGTTCGTGAAGAAGACGATCCAGAGGACCGTGAGGACCGGCGCCATGAAGCCGAGCGTGATCTCCGCTCCCCAGGGCATTGCCAGCTTGTCGATGCTGTAGCCGGCGGCGTACACAGCGGACGCCGCAACCACCTGAACAACCAGCTTCGGCTTGTAGCCGAGCGCCTTCCAGTCGTCGACGAGGCCGACGGCGAAGATGAGGGCGGCCGCCGCCAGGAACCCCAGGAACTCGCCGGACTTGGGCGAGAAGAACTCCGACGCCTTCGCCGACAGCGCCGAGGCGACAAACGGCGTGACCGCAAAGGCGACAAACACGGCGACGCCGCCCCAGCAGGGCCGCTCGCCGGCGCCGCGGTCGACGCGGAAGACGCCGGGCACGCGCATCCGGTGAGAATAGGCTTCGAGGGCTACCGCCGTCGCCAGCGCGATTCCAGCCGCCAGCAGCAGGGTGAGCAGGTAGACGTTCACGTCGTCGTGCGCTCCCTCACGCGTTCCCTATCTTACCACCACGTGCGGGAGTTCTCCACGCCGGGCGGGCTATTCGCTTGAACGGGCCGCCGATTCGACGCTATGCTGCCATACTAGCAGCCGTTGAGTCTTGCCTTTCTTCAGGGATGACGAATGAAGGTCCGCGCCGTCCTCTTCGACCTGGGTTACACGCTGTGGGACGTCGACTACTCCGGCGAGACGCAGGCGTATGAAACGCTGCGCCGGCGCCTGGCGCGGGAGACGGGCGAGCCGGTACCGCCGGCAGAGAAGCTGCGGGCCGCGGTGTCCGCCGTGTTCCGGCGCGAGACGGTGGCGTGGTTGCACGGCAAGCTCGAACAGAAGCCGACGGCAGAGATATACGGGGAGGGCTTCGAGACACTCGGGCTCGATGTTTCGGCAGAGGTCCTTGGCCGGATCGCCGAAGCCGCGCTCTTCCGCAGCATCCGCTACACCGTCGATCCGGAGACGCCGCGCGTCCTGGCGGCGCTCAAGGAGCGCGGTCTGCTTGTGGGCGCGGTCTCGAACACGTACCAGTCGAGCAGGGCGCTGGAGAAGAGCCTCGTGAAGCACGGGCTGATGCAATACATCGACACGCTGGTCGTGTCGTCGGAGGTCGGCTGGGAGAAGCCGCATCCGGCGATCTTCCGGGAGGCGCTGCGCCGTCTGGGCGTCGAGGCGAAAGAGACGGTCTTCGTTGGAGACATCGTCTGGGCGGACATACAGGGCGCGCAGGCGCTGGGAATGAAGGCGGTGTTGACGCATCAGTACCGACAGGAGGACCCCGGTGAGGCCAAGCCGGACCTGGTCGTCAAGCGGCTGGCAGAGGTGGTCGACTACGTCGACCGTCTGAACGGCGACGCCGGGCGCTGGTAGACCAGTTCGCCGCCGACGAATGTCATCTCCACCTGCATGTCCGGCGTGAGCACGACGAGGTCCGCGTCGTAGCCGGGCGTCACTCTCCCCTTCCGGTCCGCCAGGCCGATGACCGACGCCGGATTAAGCGTCGCCATCCTGATCGCCTCACACGCGCCGACGCCGGCCATCGCGGCCACGTTGCGCACCATCGCGTCGAGGGGCGCCGTACTGCCCGCGAGTGTCCCGTCCTTCCGGCGGGCTACGCCATCCTTCACGTCGATTTGCACTCCCTCCAACTCGAAGCTACCGCCCGGCAGGCCGGCAAGCGGTATGCCGTCCGTTACGAGCACGCTCTTGTCGATGCCCTTAAGCCGCAACAGCATCTCCATCGCGGCCGGGTGAACGTGGACGCCGTCAGCGATCAACTCGCACGTCACGTCCGCCGAGCTCAGGGCGGCGCCGACACAGCCGGGGTCGCGATGGCCGAAGGGGCGCATCGCATTGAAGCAGTGCGTCACGTGCCGCACGCCGAGCGCGAACGCCCGCTCCGCCTCCTCGTACGTCGCGTCGCTGTGGCCGAGGGCGACGACCACGCCCGCATCCAGCGCCGCGGCGACGACGGCGTCCGCGCCCGGAAGCTCCGGCGCAAGCGTGATCAGACGCAAGCAGTCCTTCGCCGACGAGGCGTATTCGCGGAACTCGGCGACGTCCGGCGGCCGCAGGAGGCCCGGCCTGAGGGCGCCGGAGCGCCTTGGGTTGAGGAACGGCCCTTCCAGGTTGAGGCCGAGCGGCCGCGCGCCCTCGACTTCGCTGTCCAGCGCAGCGACTGCCGCATCGATGCCCTCGACCAGGCGCTGTCGCGTGTCGGGGACGAGGGTGATGAGGAATCCGGTGACGCCCCGCGTCGCCGCCCAGCGGGCGTAGCCACGCACTTGCGCCGCGTCACCGCCGGCCAGCGAGAAGCCGCCGCCGCCGTGGACGTGGAGATCGATGAAGCCGGGCGCGACGATGAGGCCGCGGAGGTCGGATGTCTCAACGCCATCCGGTGGTGGCTGCCGGCTGGCCTGGACGATGCGCCCTCCCGCGATCACGACGGTGCCGTCAGCGATCTCGATCTCGGGCGTGATCAGACGCGCGTGGACGAGGGCGAGCGTGGACACGGGCGCGTCGGGCATGAAACGGGGGCCGCTACCAGCCGCGGTAGCGGTTGGCGATAGGCAGGCGGCGGTCCCGGCCAAAGGCGCGGGGCGTGATCTTGACGCCGGGCGGCGCCTGCCGTCGCTTGTACTCGTTGCGGTCGACCATCGCGATGACGCGCTTGATTGTCTCTTCATCGAAGCCGGCGGCCAAGAGGTCCGCCATGCTCTTGTCCTCCTCGACGTAGGCTTGAAGGATGGGATCCAGCACATCGTAGGGCGGCAGCGTGTCCGTGTCCGCCTGGTCCGGCTTGAGCTCGGCGGAGGGCACCTTGTCGAGGACGGCCTGCGGAATGGCGGGCTTACCATCGAGCGAGTTGCGATACTCGGCCAGCTTGTAGACCAGCGTCTTCGGCACGTCCTTGATCACCGCGAAGCCGCCGGCCATGTCGCCGTAGAGGGTGGAGTAGCCGGTCGCCATCTCGCTCTTGTTGCCCGTCGCCAGCACCAGCCAGCCGAACTTGTTGGAGAGACCCATGAGAATGTTGCCGCGCACGCGCGTCTGCAGGTTCTCCTCCGCGATGCCGAATTCCGTGCCGGCGAACGGTTCGGAGAACATCTTCAGGTACGCGTCGAACGCCTCTTCGATAGGGATGGTCATGAGGCGAATGCCCAGGTTCTCGGCGACCGCGTGGGCGTCGCTTCGGCTGCCGGGCGACGAAAAGCGCGACGGCATCGACACGCCGATCACGTTCTCGGCGCCCAGCGCGTCGACGGCTACCGCGGCCACGAAGCTCGAGTCGATGCCGCCGGAGAGCCCGATGACCACCTTCTCGAATCCGTTCTTGCGCACGTAGTCGCGCGTGCCCACGACAAGGGCGGCATAGACTTCAGCGACGCCCTCCAGCGGGGTCACGTCGTGCGGCGGCAGCGGCGGCTTGTCGACGGCAAAGGGCTTCGATGAAACGTGGACCTTCTCGGGGGCAACGCCGGCAAACGCAGGGCGCTCCTTCCGGCGACGAGGGGCGTGCATGCGCGCCTGCATCACCTTGTCCATGTTCAGGTCCCAGACAAGGAGGTCCTCCTCGAAAGAGCGCGCGCGGCCGACAACCATGCCCTCGGGGTCGACGATCAGGCTGTTGCCGTCGAAGACCAGCTCGTCCTGGCCGCCGATGAGGTTGCCATAGCAGAGCATGGCGGCGGCGTCGCTGGCGCGGGTGGAGAGCATTCGCTCGCGAAAGAAGCGCTTCTCGGCCTGGAAGGGCGAGGCGCTGATGTTCACTATCACCTGCGCGCCGTCGTGGGCCTGTGCCTGCGCCGGTCCTTCCGGATACCAGATGTCTTCGCAGATGTTTACGCCCACGCCGAAGCCCGCGACTTCGTACACGGCGCAACGGTTGCCCGGCTCGAAGTAGCGGTCTTCGTCGAAGACGCCGTAGTTGGGGAGGAACTGCTTGCGGTAGACGTCGACGAGACGGCCGTCGTGGATGATGGCGGCGGCGTCGTAGATGTCCTCTTCGGCATCGACGAAGCCGACGATGAGGGTGATGCCGGCGCTTCGCTTGACAACGCTGTCGAGCGCATCGAGGTTGTCGCGGATGAACTGCGGCCGCAGGAGGAGGTCTTCCGGGGGATAGCCGGGCACGGCGAGCTCCGGGAAGGTGAGCAGGTCGACTGCGAGGGATCGCGCCTGCTCGACGCAGCTCACTATCCTGGCGACGTTCCCCTTGAGGTCGCCGACGGTGACGTTGATTTGGGCGAGGCCGACGCGCAGGCTCGGCATATCCCTCTCGTCTTCGAACCCGTCTTTGTCCTGAGATTAGCGTGTTGGGGTGAGGGCGGTCAAGACGATGCCGAGCGGCGGGCCATTGCCGTCAGTCCACGGTCATAGCGGTCGTCGGGTGGCGAAAGCTCAGCGGGCGCGCGCGAGCGGGACGACGCGAATCGTGCAGCTAGGAGCCGGTGCATGCAGCGCTCTTCGGCGCTCTGTCGATGCGCTCTCTGATTGACAGGCTGGAGGCGGGAAGCGATCATGAGGGCATGAAACGAGAGCAACGCCCCTTGATGAGCTTGCGCTTCCGACTGCAGTCGGCGGGTGTCCTTGTCGCTGTCATCCTGATAATGGGAACCGTTGGCTTTTCACTGATCGAGGGATGGAGCCCCGTCTACGCCTTCTACGTGACGGTCATTACGGCTACCACCGTCGCATTTGTCGATCCCAGGCCCCTCTCGGCATCCGGGCAAGTATTCAACGTGTTCCTCGCGGTCTTCTCGGTCATTGCGTTTCTCTACGTGCTGAGCATCGTGCTGCAACTCGTGGTTGAAGGTGAGCTTGGATTCCTATGGAGTGCTCAACGCATGCGGAAGCGCGTCGCCGCGTTGCGCCGCCACCACATTCTGTGCGGCTACGGCCGGGCCGGCAGAGAGATTGCCGCGGAGCTCAGGGAGAGAGGAGTCCCCTTCGTAGTGGTTGAGACGACCCCCGAGTCTCTGGCGGCGCTTCGCTTCGACGGTAATCTGTTTGTGGTGGGCGATCCTGCCGTCGATGGAACCCTGAAGAACGCTGGAATCGATTACGCCGTCTCACTGTTGGCGGCCTCCGACTCCGATTCGCAGAACACGTACATCACACTGGCGGCCAAGAGCCTCTGCCCCAACATCCTGGTAGTAGCCAGGGTGGGCCAACCCGCGAACGAGGCGAAACTCGTCCGCGCCGGCGCTGACCGACTGGTTTCCCCGTACCGCATGGCGGGACGAAGGATGGCGCTCGCCGCGATTCAGCCGCTTGTTGGCGATTTTGTCGATACCGCGGCCGGTCTCGGTGGTGGGAGTCAACTGCTGACTCAGGTCCCCGTCACCGCGGGATCGGCTCTTGAAGGGAAGACTCTGGGTGAGATCGCCGGTCTTCCTGGGGAGCTTTTTGTGCTGGGCATTCTCAGGGCCGGAGGCGCGGTGCTGGTAGGGCCAAAGGCGGACGAGACGATGCGCGAAGGGGATATGCTGCTGATCCTTGGCGAAGAGCAGCGGATCACCGCGCTTGGAGAGGGTCAGGAGCTCTAGTGCGGAAGGACCGCGTCTGGACTCCCAGGAAGGGGCCACATGGGCTAGCTGCGGGCACCGAGAGGCACGTAGGAGCGAGTGTCCTCTCCCTCGTAGATCTGTGTCGGGCGGAAGATGCGGTTATCGCTCAACTGCTCGGCCCAGTGCGCCACCCAGCCGGCGACGCGGGAGACGGCGAAGACGGGCGTGAACAGGTCGACGGGAATCCCCATCATGTCGTAGACGATGCCGGAGTAGAAGTCGACGTTCGGCCAGATGCCGCGGGGGCCGAGCAGGTCTATCGCTACCTTCTCCACCTCGACGGCGACGTCGTAGAGGGGCGTGCAGCCGAACTTCTCGAACAGGGGAGTGCATAGCCCCTTGAGAATGGTGGCGCGCGGGTCCATCGTCTTGTACTCGCGGTGGCCGAGGCCGAATATGACCTGCTTGCGGGCTATCTTCTCCTCCATCGCCGCCCTGGCGTTCTCGACGGAGCCGATCTCCTGGAGCATGCGTAGCACGCGCTCGTTCGCGCCGCCGTGCAGCGGGCCGCTCAGCGACGCGATGGCCGCGGCGACGGTACTGTAGGGGTCGGCGAGCGTCGAGCAGGCGACCATCGACGTGAAGGTCGAAGCGTTAACGGTGTGCTCGATGTGCAGGATCAGGCAGACGTCGAATATCTTTTCGACGAGCGGGTCGGGAAGCTCACCGTTGACCATGTAGAGGAAGTTCGCCGAGTGGCTGAGGTCGTCCAGCGGCGGGATGGGGTCTCTCCCCTGGCGCACGTTCTGGAAGGCGGCGAGGATCGTGGGTAGCTGGGCGATGAGGCGCACTGTCGCCTGGTGGTTCGTCTCTTCGTCGTCGGTCGTACGCGGATGGAAGAGGCCCATGGCAGCGACGCCGGTCTGGAGGGCGGACATGGGGTGGGCGGTCCTAGGGAAGAGCTTGATGAGGTCGAGGATCGTCGGTTCGACGGCGCGGTGCGTGGTGAGCTCGATCTTGAAGGCTTCGAGCTGCTTCCGGGTCGGCAGCTCACCCATGAGGACGAGGTACGCCGTCTCCTCGAAAGTGCTGTGCTCGGCGAGGTCCTGGATGGTGTAGCCACGCAGCTTGAGGATACCTCGCTGGCCATCGATATCACTGATCTTGGACTTGGTAACGGGAACGCCCGCCAAACCTGGTATGAATTCGTGCTCGATCTTTGTGGTCATAGTCGTTCCCCTAAACACGCGCCGGATAACAGACCCATCACCCTCTCTCAACGAATGTGAATACTATCACATATGGCCGAAGAAGACCAGCACCGGCGTCGACGACTGCAGCGACGCTCGGAGCTGTCACGCCGGAAAACGATCGCTAGGCCTCGATCTTCTCTATCCGGAAGCGGAGTGAACCGGCCGGCGCTGAGACCTCCACCTCCTCGCCCTCTCTCCTAGCCACCAGAGAACGGCCCATCGGCGAATCGATCGATATCTTGCCCTCGGCGGCGTTCACCTCTCGCCGGCTGACGACGGTGTACTTGAGCGAGGCGCCGGACTTGAGATTGCGCAGGTGGACTGTGCTCCCCATCTCAACCTCCGACTTCGCCACGCCTGCCTTGTCGACGACGACGGCGTTATGTACAACTGTTTCGATGTCGCGAATGCGCGACTCCAGGTGGCCCTGCTGATCGCGCAGGGCGTCGAGCGGCGCATTCTCACGAAAGTCTTTGTCGGACATGGCGCGCTGCAGCTCGGCGGTGAGGACGGGTCGCCGAGAACGAAGCTCCTCCAACTCCGCCTCCAAAGCGGCGATACCTTCGCGTGTGAGGGACTCGCGCGCCCTTTGGACGAGCCGTCGCGGCGCCTTGATCGCCTTGGCCGGCTTCGGAGGCCGGATCTGGACGGCCATGTTCGTCGCCGTGAAGCCCTTCTTCTTGGCGAAGGTGAGGAACGAGCGGACCGGCTCCAGCTTTCGAGAGGCGTCCGCCAGGGTCACGCCGAGGCTCTCCGGGTACTTGGAGACTTCGTGGCTGTTTAGCTCCGAGAGGCGGCGTTCCGTGCCGTACCAGCGCACGAAGCGGTGAACCTCTGCCTGGCCGTCCTTCCGTTCCTCAGGCGGCAGGCCGGCGAGGTAGATCTCCGCTGCTTCCCGTAAGGTGGGAGTCTCTTCCGGAATAGTCGTGCACCCCTCTAGAATCCGATTCTACGGGGCTTCGGGAAGGGTGTCAAATTCAGCGCCGATGTTATAATCGGCGGGACTTGGGAGACGGCACTTGCTCGCAGTTCTCGCCAGTAGGGCAGCCGAACTCGGCCTAGACCTGAGCGCCGAGCAGTTGGACCTGTTCGAGCGGTACGCCGATCTGCTGCTCTCGTCGGGGCGTCGCGCCGGCGTCACGGCCATCGCCACGAAGGAGCGTGTCGAGCAGCGCCACTTCGTCGAGTCGCTGGCGGTGGCGAAGGCGCTACTCGACGCGGGCCTCCTGGACAGGGCGTCCGAGTCGCGAGTTCTCGACTTGGGCACGGGCGGCGGCTTCCCCGGCCTGCCGGTCAAGATGCTTCTGCCACAACTACTACTTACCCTCCTCGATGCCCGCGAGCGCACCACCGCCTTCCTCCGCGAGCTGCTCCGGTCGCTCGGGATCGACGGCGTGGAGGTCGTTACCGCGCGGGGGGAGGACGCCGGCCGCGACCCGGCGTACCGCGAGCGCTTCGACGTGGTGCTGGCGCGGGCCCTGGCGCCGCTGCCGGTGCTGCTGGAGCTGACACTGCCCTTCCTCCGCGTCGGGGGCCATCTCGCGACGCCAAAGGGAAGCGGCGCACTCCGCGAGATAGGAGCCTCGGAGCACGCGCTCGACATCCTGGGCGGCAGCATCGCTTCCAGCGAGGCGCTGCGGCTACCCGACGGCGGCCACGCGCAGCGCCTCGTGCTTATCCGCAAGACAGCCGTGACGCCGGCGCGCTACCCGCGTCGCGCTGGAATTCCCAAGAAAAGGCCTCTTTGACAAAGAATTGATATTGTGATATGACAGGTTAAGGTTTTTCTCTGGGTTCCCACGATGGGATCGGCGTGATCTTGCCGTGGGCAGCGCCAGCGAAAGGAGGAGGCAACAGGTCCGATATTCAAGCTGGAATGGGTAACGCGCGTCGCAAGACGCGATAAGCGCGAAAGGCAAGGGGGAAATGAACGTAAACGTTAGTCAAGCCGACATGCAGGGCCTCGTGAACCGGCTGATGCGGCTGGCCCGACTGGACACGACGGTGTTCGACGAGGTGAGGCTCGATCCCGCCGCGACCATTCCCTCGGTTATCGTGGCCGTCGCGGCGACGTTCCTGGCGGGCCTCGGCGGCTGGCTGTGGTGGTCGATGCAGGACTTCGGCGACAAGGGCAAAGTCCTCATGCAGTCGATGGTATTGGGCAGCCTGTTTTCGATTGCGTTGTGGGTGGCCTGGGTACTGATAGTCTATGTGCTGCTCACGCAGGTCTTCCGCGCTCAAGCGGACGTGCAGCAGCTCGTGCGAGTGATGGGCCTGGCGGCCGCGCCGCTGGCGCTGTCGGTGCTCATGTTCATACCGGCGGCCGACTTCGGGATCGGACTGGCGTCGATCGCGCTGTTCTTCGGGTTGTCGACGATCGCCGTCCAGGCAGCGACGAACGCATCGGCCGGCACGGTGCTTGTCTGCAATGCCGCGGGGTTCGCCGTTTGGGCGATTGTCCTGGGCTTCCTTGTCACCGATAGTAGCTACTTTGCCCCCGGCCTGTTCCTGATGGACGCGGCGAACGAAGCTCTAGCCTCGCTGAGCAACATAAAGATCAACATCGGGGGCTAACGGAAGCCGGCTGCTGTTTTTGCCGAAGCCCGGGCTGCGAGGGCTGACTTGCCTGCTCGCCTGTCGCTGGACGCTGTGGCGACGGCGATTATGCTATTGTGCCGTTCTTCTTGAGCGCGGCGACCTCTGCCGCGCTCAACCCTATCTCCGCCAGCACCGCGCCCGTGTGCTGGCCCGGGCGCGGCGACGGTGAACGCACGCGTCCCGGCGTGTCCGATAGCTTCGTGGCTATGCCCACCTGTGGCACTTTCCCTTCCGTCGGATGCTCCACTTCCACGACCATCTCCCGAAAGCGGTTGTGTGGATCGTCGACGGCCTCGGCCAGCGATTGCACCGGCGCGACGCAGGCGTCGATGCCCTTGAACAACGCCGTCCATTCATCGCGCGTCTTCGTCAGGAAGCGCTCGCGGAAGCGACTGAACACCTCGGCCCGACGCGACGGGTCGTGCTGGAACGGGATGAGGTCTTCGCAGTCGAGAGCGCGACAGAGATTCGCGAAGAAGTGCGGCTCCAGGCAGCCGACGCTCAGCCAGCCGCCGTCCTTCGTCTGGTAGACGTTGTAGCAGGGGACGCCGCCGTTGAGCAGGCCCTCGCCGCGTCGGTTCAGCTCGCCGCCGGCGAAATACTGCGAGAGGGCGACGGCCAGCAGGTACATGACGCCGTCGGACATGGCGATGTCGAGGTACTGGCCTCGGCCCGTCCTGTCGCGCGCCAGGAGCGCCGCCAGGATGGCGTAGGCGGCGTGCAGGCCGCCGGCGGCGTAGTCGGCGATGACGTTCAGCGGGATTCCCGGCGCCTCGCCCGGCCAGCCGATCATGTCGAGCATGCCGGTGAGGGCGATGTAGTTGATGTCATGCCCTACCATCGACGAGTGAGGCCCGTCCTGGCCGAAGCCGGACAGCGAGCAGTAGACGAGGCGGGGGTTGACGTCACGCAGCGTCTCGTAGTCGACGCCGAGCCGCTTGACGACGCCGGGACGGAAGCCTTCGAGGACAACGTCGGCAGTCTTGGCTAAACGGTAGAAGATGTCGCGGGCGGATTCCTCGCGCAGGTTGAGAACGATGCTGCGCTTGTTGCGTCCGAGGGCGTTGTAGGCGCGGGCGCGTTCCAGGGAACTTGGATCGATCGCCTGGTCGGCGCTGAGGGCGCCGTGCAGGCTCTCGGGCGGCGCTTCGACGACGATGACGTCGGCGCCGAGGTCGCCGAGGAGCATCGTGCAGAAGGGGCCGGGCGCGAGTCGTGAGAGATCGAGGACGCGTATTCCTTCGAGCGGCATCGTCATAGGATGGACCTCCAGGCTTTCCGGCTGCGAGGCGATGATCGGGCAGTGGCAGAGGTGATGTCAAGCGGGTCGACAGTGTCCGCTCTTGCGACGGCGACGTTTCTCCGCTAAACTGAGTGTCCGGGAGTGGGGCTGTAGCTCAATCGGGAGAGCGATTGCCTGGCAGGCAATAGGTAGGGGGTTCGAATCCCCCCAGCTCCACCATTTACATTAGCTGTGGCTCGAACTGAGGAGCGGTCGCCTGAGGCGACTAGGTAGGGGGTTCGAATCCCCCCAGCTCCACCAAACTCATATACTCGAACTGCCGCGAACAGGAGTAGTAGGCCCGAGGGACGGCAGAGAGCCGGCGGACGGTGCAAGCCGGCGCACAGGGGCCGAACTCGCCTGGGAGCAGCGCCGGTGAAGACGGTAGCCGGCGCCGGTAGCGCCCGTTACAGCGCCGACTGAGCGTCCCGATCAGCACATGCGCGGGTCGGGAAAGCGGGGTGGTACCGCGGAGCAGCCCTCCGTCCCTGTGGACGGGGGGTTTTTCGATTGTCGATGGCCTGAAGGAGAAACGTGGACGCGAAGAGGAATGAGAATGACGGATAGCAGGTACAATCCGCCGGAGATCGAGAAGAAGTGGCGGGAGCGCTGGGAGGCCGACGGGCTATACCGCACGCCGGACGACGACCCGCGACCGAAGTGGTACGCCCTCACGATGTATCCCTA
>DATLAX010000065.1:0-2935 GCA_035527215.1 Dehalococcoidia bacterium | reverse complement strand
TGCCCTCTCCGGATGGGGCATCATCCCCAGCACATTGCCCCGTTCGTTGATGATCCCCGCTATGTTGTTGAGCGAACCATTCGGGTTCGCCTCCGGCGTCACGACGCCATCGGGGGTCGTGTACCGAAACACCACGCGCCCGCTTTGCTCCAGCATTGCCAGCGTCTCCACGTCGGCGTAGTAGCTGCCGTCTCCGTGAGAGATCGGGATGGTCAGCACCTGGCCCGGCTCGCATTGTCGCGTGAAGGGCGTGCCGACGTTCTCCGTGCGCAGGTGGACGGGCTGGCAGCGAAACTGGAGGCTATCGTTGCGCATCAGGGCGCCCGGCAGGAGGCCCGCTTCGCAGAGGATCTGGAAGCCGTTACAGATCCCGTAGACAAGGCCGCCCCTCTCGGCGTGACGGGCAACCGCCTCCATTACCGGCGAGAACCGGGCTATAGCCCCGGCGCGGAGGTAGTCGCCGTAGGAGAAACCGCCGGGCAAGATCACACAGTCGAAGCCCGAGAGGTCGTGCTGACGGTGCCAGACGTATTCGACCTCCTGGCCCAGCAGCGTATCGAGCACGTAGTAACAGTCCCCGTCACTCCACGTGCCCGGGAACACGACTACGGCAAATCGCATCGAAGCTCCTTAAGTGAAAGTGGGATTCCGGCAGAGCCATTATAAACTGATCTATGGCCCTAGCAATAGGGGAGCGAAGAATTACGTGGCGTCTTCAGGGGACGCTGTTTCTTCCTCTTCCGCCTGAGTGTCGTCCTCCCCGACCGAGAAGGCGGTCAGGGCAGAGAGTGCCGTACGGCGTCGCGCGCGCCTGCGGGACCCAGGCTTGGTGTCACTGGCCGCCGGGTATTCCAGCCGCGGATGATAGACGGCGTGCAGCGTCGATTTGAAGGACTCGGCGATGACGTTGAGCTCGCGTAGCGTGAGGTCAGACTCGTCGAGCTGCCCTTCAGCCAGACGCTCCGCTATGACCTCGTCGACGCGCGCGTCGATTTCCGCCCGGGAGCGGTCTGAACTGCTGCGGACCGCCGCCTCCGCCGAGTCCGCCAGCATCACTATCGCAGTCTCACGGGTCTGAGGCTTGGGGCCCGGATAGGAGAACAGCGACGGATTGACGTCTTCATCAGCCTCCAGCGCCTTTCGGTAGAAGTAGGTCGCCTGACCGGTCCCGTGATGCTGCACGATGAAGTCACGCACTTGTTGAGGCAATCGTTGCTCGCGCGCCAGCTCCATGCCGTCTTCGACGTGGCGCGAGACAATGCGAGCACTCTTCCGCGCGTCTATCTTGTCGTGCGGGTTGCTGCCATCCATCTGGTTCTCGATGAAGTAGCCGGGGCGGCGCAGCTTCCCCACGTCGTGGTAGTAGCAGCCGACTCTAACAAGTAGGGCATCCGCACCGATAATGTCGGCGGCCCGCTCCGCAAGGTTGCCGACGATGATGCTGTGATGGAAAGTCCCCGGCGCCTCGTCCTGTAGCCGGCGCAACAACGGCTGATTGAGCTGGCCCAGCTCCATCAATTGGACCCGCGTCGTGATGCCGAACACGAAGCCGAGCGTCACAAACGCGCCCACCGACAGTATCGCCGAAAGGAGCCCGTTCGTTCCGGCGGCAAGAGCCATCCACGGGATGTCCCATCCCTTGCGATCGACGTCGAGGAACCACACGGCGCCGAGCACAGCCACAGATACCACGGCAACAAGCAGGCCACCCAATGCGTAGCGATTCAGCCGCTCGGCCTTGTGGACCGAGAGTGCGCCCACCACGCCGCCAAATCCATACACCCCCAACGCGCGCAGCGCATCCAGAGACGTCGAAGTCATGCTCGGAGAAACGTCCGGCAGGTATATGACAACGAAGGTAACCAGTGATGCCAGCACCCCCGCCACAACGATCGCCAGTTGCCCTTCCACGAGAGCAGCCAGAAGCATTGGGACGGCGGCGAGCGGTAACGCGTAGGCCAGGAAGTGGCGCTCGTGGTCCGGCAGGACCAGGGGCATATAGAGCTTTGCGACGAGAACGGCGACGGCGGTCAGCACAAGCAGCAGCACCAATCGCCGAAGGTCGTTGACGCTCTCGTTCCGGAAAGCGTGAACATAGTAGCCGAGCACACCGGCAGCGAGCACCGACAGGACAACGACGGCCGCCACGCTTCGCCACTCCAGTCGCCGCGAGAGCAGGCCCGCCTCTCGCATCGCCTCCATCGCCGTACTGTCGATGACATCGCCGCTGCGGACGATCACCTGGCCCTTCGTCAAAGACACCCTTACGGGCGCGATTGCCGCCTTGGCGGCCTCTTTCGCCTCCGCCGTCTTAGCGTCGTCGACCTCCAGGTTCGCAACAATGAAAGGCCTAACAAGCGAATTCACCAGCGCCGACTCCTCGACAGAGAGGGAGGGGTCAGTCAGCTGCGGCACCTGGTCCGCCATTGTGCTCTCCTGGCCCCGCGCGACGGCGCCGGCCAGCACTTTCTCAAGCACGGCCTTCGCTTCTCCCGAAACCTTCTGCCACTCGTCGGATAGCATGTCGAGAATGAACGGCTCGTAATCCGGGGCGAAGAGATTCTCGGTGCCGAGAAGGGCGCTCAGTTGTTGGGAGCGCGTCAAGCTGGAGGAGTTGCGCACGCTCTCAACGTCGGTGATGAGCGCCTCCAGCTTCGCCATCTGCTCCGACCTGACGGTTGAGCTGAAGACCAGAACGTCGGGGACGGCGGCTGCGGCTTGCTCCTGCTGTTTCTGTGTCAGCACCTCGCTCTCGAAGGAGAAGGTGCGCGGCGCCTGCCAGGTCCGCGATGCCGTATCGCCTTCCCTCGTCTCCCGTTGGTGCGGGAACACGGGCAGAAGCGCCAGCGTGAGGAGCACCGCCAGCGCCATCGCAAAAGAAGCGACTCGCAGGCCGCGAGAACGCCCCCCGTTTGACGATCCACTGCCGTTGCCC
>DATLAX010000064.1:0-2779 GCA_035527215.1 Dehalococcoidia bacterium | reverse complement strand
TAGTCATCAGCGCCGCTGTCCAACCCCTCGATTTTGTCCTCCAGCGTGTCCTTGGCGGTGATTATCAGGATGGGAGCTCTCACCTTGGACGCTCTCAGCCGCCGACACACCTCAAAGCCATCCACGCTGGGGATCATGACGTCCAGTAGTATGAGGTCGAAATCAGTGGCGCGAGCCATATCAAGCGCGAGCGAGCCGTCGTTAGCAAGCTGGACGGCATACCCGGCCTCCCCCATCGCCCGCTCCAGGAAACGACCCACACTGTCATCGTCCTCGACGATCAGAGCCTTCATGTCTGCGCCCGCCATGGAGCAGGCGGGGTTCCTCCCGCCTGCTCCGACACAGTGTGGTTGCTAGTCGGCGTCGGTCTCCTCACTATCCTGATCTGCTTCAGAATCCTCGTCCCCCTCGTCGTCCTCATCATCCAGCTCGCTCTTGAGCACTTGCCCGCTGTTTGCATCCACCTTCACATCATACTTCTTCCCGTCATCGCCGTCGATGCAAACACTGTACACGGTCTTGCCGTCTTCATTCTCCAGTTCTACCTCGGTCACGGTGCCCGGGTGCACGGAGAGCGCAGCGCTCTTCGCCTGATCGGGCGTGATCTTCGCGGTCAAGTTCTCGTCCTCGTCCGCGCCTTCATTGTCTTCCTCGTCGGCGTCCTCGTCGGCGCCTTCATTCTCTTCCTGGTCGGCATCCTCGTCCACGCCTTCATTCTCTTGCTCGTCGGCGTCGTCGTCCGTGGCGGCGACATCCACGCCAAGGCTCTGGGCGGCGTCCATGCTCGCTGTCGACCCGGCCTGTGATGCCTGCGGCTTGCCTGCAAACGCGAAGGCCGTGGCGACAAGGACCATGGCGAGTACGACACCTGTAAGGACCACCATGCTGCGCTTTGTCTTCATTCGAAGCACCTCCTTTATGTCGATCGGTCGTCGGCGATAGCCGCTACCGTCGATCATACTATAGCCGGCCAATCCTAGAAGAGCCTGTGTGCTTTCTGAGAGTTTCCCAAAGTTGGACGCTCCGTGCAAGGACGCGGACCACACGAGCGTCGTCATCCTGGCCCCGCCTCAGGATCATCAGATTGCCATGACGCTGCTCCAGGACCTGCTAGGGGCTTTCCCTGCATGTCGAGGCCGCCGGCCTGGGCTGCCCGGAAGCGCTGACCATTGGCCCGACCGTGACATGCCCGGGCGAGAAGCGCCCCGGGCTAACAGCCCCTTAGACCGACGCGTCCGCGTGACCGCGCGTATACTACAGAGGCTGGCGTCCTTGCCGGGTGGTCGTCCAGCGCGAACCCGGAGTGGAGGGAGGCAGATGAAGGTACCATGGAATCGCGGCGGGCTGCGCACCCATCTGGTGTTGCTGGCCCTCGTATTTGCTCGGCCCGCCGAGACCGCCCTCTGGTGGGGAGTGTCGCTGCTCGTATTGGGAGTCGCCCTACACGTCTATGCCAAGGGTTGCCTGCGGCAGAATGAGGTGGTGGCGACAGGAGGGCCGTATCGATTCGTTCGCCACCCGTTCTACTCGGCCAACCTGCTGGTCGATGAAGGTATCGCCGTCCTATCGGGCTGGTGGCCTCTGATTCTCCTCCTTCCCGTGTGGTGGCTGCTAGTCTACTGGCCCGTCATGCGTCAGGAAGAACGCCATCTCTCTGAGCTCTTCCCCGATGTCTACCCAGAGTACCAACGGCGGACATCCAGGCTGATCCCCTCGCGTCGGCCGCTCCCGGTCGGAGGCGCAGGGTTCTCCTGGCGGAACCGGAATATCGCGGCCGACACTGTGATCCCGCGCGCGGCCAAGCTCCTCTCCTTGCCCCTGCTCTTCCTGATCTGGCATGGGGTCAGATTGCACGGCGCAGGCTTTTTCGCTGAAGGCGCGGCTTTGAGGCTCTTCGCGGTGTCGCTCCTCGTATCCATCTATGGCCTGTCCGGGATGTGGACGCGCCACTTCCGAGACCGCAAGCTCATCCTGCCGTCGGCGCTGCGCGCGTCAGAACTCCGTCTGGTGGTGGCCCTCGCACTGCTGCTGTTCGCAGGGAGCCTTCACCAGTTCGAAACCGAGTCGGACGTCGTCCTCCCGTTGGTCGGAGCCCTCGGGCTGGCGCTGTCTCTGGCGCTCTACGTGATGCGCCAGAAGGCGCGGCTGGCGGCGGAAGGGCTGGCGCTGGCCGCGCTCCTAGTGCTGTGCGAGTTGCCGTGGCTGATGCTGATCCCGACCCTTCTCTACACCGCGCTGCTCCTCGACGAACGCCTCTGGGGCGTGTCCAGCAAGCCGCGCGTGCGTGACCTCGCGCCGCGCTCCTGGTTGGCACAGGCTGGCGCCTACCACTCCATCGTAGTCCTGGGGCTCTTCGCGGCCGCCTTAAAGGAGCTGCTGTAGGCGCAGTTCCGCCTTCTCACCTCCGGCCGCGGTCAGCCGTCCAGAAGCACCAGATTCGACCACGCCGTCTTGCCGCTCTCGTCCATCACCTCGATCCGGCAGTACCGGGCCTTTGGCACAGGAAACTCAGCGGAGGTGATCGTGTTGGCGCCGACGGCGACCCTGCGCGCTCCGATGCCCGGCATGGACACCATCGCGATCGACTTCGCCGGCGATGTCTTCACGGAGACCTGCCCACCGGCGACGCTGAGGTCGAGGATCTCGGGGCCCGTCGAGGCGTAGTAGCGGCCCCGCACGAGCGCCTCTCGAACGGCCTCGGCGCTGAGTTCCTCCGCCCGGATCATCGTCCATCCAAGCCCGTGGTCGTGCTCGCCAACGTGACCGTCATCGACGGCCA
>DATLAX010000063.1:0-9542 GCA_035527215.1 Dehalococcoidia bacterium | reverse complement strand
ACTTAGGAGAAAGGCAACAAACCGAGCAGCTTCTGCCACCAGGGACTTGTCTTGACTTCGGGCGCCCTGTCCGGCGATAGAAAGCGCAGCGGTACGAGCTGCTGCTCCGGAGGTTGCTTGTGCACATCCAGCGTCACAGTGTTACCGGCAGGCACCATGCCCAGGCGGCCGCCGGCCTCCCTGGCGATCCGGTCTATCGAGGTGAGCACCGCGACCTCCGCCTCCAGCAGGTGTACCTCAGCCTGTGTCGCGGAGCGTTCGTCCTCCAAGCGTTGCAGGCTATAGCCGGTCGTCGTGGCGTTGCTGGTCTGAATGACCTGCAGCAGCCCGAGGGAGGCGACGACCAGGAACGCACCCACGAGCACCGGACGGACGCCCGTGACGCGGGGGAAGGGCCTGGGTAACGGCCTCGATATCAGCCGGTCGAGTGCGGACATGCTTGTCAGGCGTCCTCCGCGGGAGTATCCTACCTAGAGCCTTTCGGCCGCTCGCAGGCGCGCGCTACGAGAGCGCGGGTTGATCAGCACTTCGAGGTCCGAGGGCCGCAGCGGTTTCCGGGTCAGAAGACGCAGCGTCGCTCGATGATTGCATATGCAAGCCGGAGTGCGGGGCGGGCAGACGCAGTCGCTCGACTCCCGGCGGAAGAACTCCTTGACGATGCGGTCTTCGAGGGAGTGGTAGGAGATGACCGCGATTCTGGCGCCCGAGTCGTCGAGCAGACCGTGGGCTACTTCAAGCGCGTTTGCTAGGTGGGCTAGCTCTGAGTTTACGCTTATACGAAGGGCTAAGAACGTCCTGGTGGCGGGGTGGGTAACGCTTTGACCCCTCTTGCCCACGGCCTGCTCGACGACTCGGGCCAACTGGGTGGTGGTGAGGATGGGGCGCTGTTCAACGATGCAGCGCGCGATACGGCGGCTCTTGCGCTCCTCTCCGAAACGCCAGAGCAGGTCCGCCAGGTCTACCTCCCGGTACCCGTTGACAATCTCGGCCGCGGTGAGCATATCTGTGGGGCTGAAGCGCATGTCCGGGGGCCCCTCACGACTGAAACTGAACCCGCGTCTCGCCTGTTCGAGCTGGAACGAAGAGACCCCCAGGTCCATAAGAATCCCATCTACTGGTCCGAAGTTCCGGCTGCGGCAGATCTGTGCCACGTCCTCGTAGTTGCCCTCGACGAGGGTTGCGTCGTCGCCGAAGGGACTCAGCCTCTCCTCGGCGACGGCCAGGGCATAGGGATCACGGTCGATGCCCAGCAGTTGTCCGCCCGGCGAGGCTGCTTCCAGTGTCGCCTCCGCGTGGCCGCCCTCGCCGACGGTGCAGTCGACGTAGCGACCGCCCGGCCGCACGGCCAGCGCATCGAGCACCTCGCGTACCATCACAGGAATGTGTATCGCTGTCATCATGACTACGGTCATGGACTCTCTTCCACTGACTCCAGGTCGGTCTCGTATTTCTCGTCGATCTCTTCCTCCTCTGCGCTCCAGCGTTCGGGGTTCCAGAGCTCGAGGCACTCGCCGCGACCGACGATGAGGACAGGGCCTTTCAGGTCGCCGTGCTGGCGCAGCCGCGGCGACAGGAGGATGCGCCCCTGGGCGTCGAGGTCGACATCGAGGGAGCGACCGAAGAAGCCGCGGCGTATCCGTCGCGCCTTCTTGCGCGTGGCGCGTTGGGTGATGAAGAGCTCCGCCTCTTTCTCGTAAGCCTCAGCGGTGTATACTTCCACGCAGCCGTCCTGGCTCTGAACGAGGGTTGCACGATTCCCAAAGGAGGCGCGATAGCGGGCGGGGATAGGGATCCTTCCCCGATTGTCCAAGCTGTATTCGAAAGTCCCTCGAAAGGCCATATTCCCCGCCTTGACTGGTGGGCTTCAGGGCAAGCGTGCCACTCTTCCCCACACAGCCCCATATTTTACCACCAGGCGTATTGATGTCAACCCTTTTGCCCCAAATTCGCGAAACTTCTTCCGCTTTTCCGCGCTTTCGGGTGCGTGCTATGATGGCCTGGTTCCGAAGATGAAGCCGATAACTATTCGCCTGGGCATTCTCACCGTCAGCGACAAGGGCTCGGCGGGTGAGCGCGAGGACACGAGCGGCGCGGCCATCCGCGACATGCTGATGTCGCTCGACGTCGCCGTGGAGCGTTACGAGATCGTGCCGGACGAGGTGGAAGAGATCGCCGCCGCGCTGCGTCGCTGGGCGGATGAGGACAAGCTGGACGTCATCTTCACGACCGGCGGCACCGGCTTCGACCCGCGCGACGTTACTCCGGAAGCGACGCTCGCCGTCGTCGACCGCCTGACGCCGGGTCTCACCGAGGCGATGCGCCTGGAAGGAATGCGCCATACGCCGAACGCGATGCTCAGTCGCGCGACAGCCGGCTTGCGCGGGAAGACCATCATCGTCAATCTGCCCGGCAGCGAACGGGCGGTGCGCGAGAGCCTCGCCTGCCTGGTGCCGGTGCTGGAGCACGCGGTGAGGACGGCCAGAGGACGCTATGGCGACCACGCGTAGAGCCATGCGAATCGACGTCCTTACGCTCTTCCCGGAGATGTTCAGCGGGCCCCTCCAGGCGAGCATACTGGGGCGAGCCATCGAAAGCGGCATCGTGGAGGTCGTCCTTCACAACATCCGCGACTACGCCGAGGACAAGCACCACGTCGTCGATGACTACGTGTTTGGCGGCGGGCCGGGCATGGTAATGAAGCCCGAGCCGCTGTTCGCCGCCGTCGAGGTGGTGAGCGGGCTCGATGCGGCCAAAGGGCATGTCGTGCTCCTGACGCCGCAGGGACGCCTCCTGACGCAGCAGATAGGGGAGGAGCTATCGCGGCGGGAGCGGCTCATCCTCGTCTGCGGCCACTACGAGGGCGTCGACGAGCGCGTGCGCGAGCACCTGGTCGACGATGAGATAAGCATCGGCGACTACGTCCTCTCCGGCGGCGAGCTGCCGGCGATGGTGCTGATCGATGTCATCGTGCGGCGGCTGCCCGGCGTCCTGGGCTCGGACGAGTCGCTGGCCGAGGAGTCGCACGCTGAGGGGCTGCTGGAGTATCCGCAGTACACGCGGCCGGCGGAGTTCCGTGGCTGGGAGGTGCCGGAGGTGCTGCTTTCGGGGCATCACGCGCAGATCGCCGCCTGGCGAAGGCAACAGAGCATGCTGCGCACCGCCCGCCGCCGCCCGGACCTGCTCGACAAGATCGAAATGACGGAGGCCGAGCGCCGCCTCGTCGACGAGGCGCTGGCGGCAAAGGACTGACTTCTGGTACTCTAACAGACACGGAGTTGAACTGTGATTGATGCAAACTCACTGGTTGAGAACAAGAAGAACCCCAACGTCGCGGACTACGGCATCGGCGACACTGTGAAGGTGAGCGCCAAGGTGGTTGAGGGCGACCGTCAGAGGACGCAGGTGTTCCAGGGCGTCGTCATCCGCTCTCGACGCGGCGGCCCCAGCGCGAACGTGACAGTCAGGCGCGTCTCTCACGGCGTGGGCGTCGAGCGCACGTTCATGCTCCACTCGCCGCGCCTCGAGAAGATCGAGGTGACGCGACGGGGCAAGGTGCGGCGCGCCCGGCTCTATTACCTGCGCGGCCTCGCCGGCAAGGCGGCGCGCATCAAAGAGAAGACGACCGCCCGGCCTAAGTAGCCCGCTCTTCGCTCTCACTCCTCAGCCTGTTCCGACTATCAGCGCGCCCAAAGCGCCACCGTTCTTCCGCCGCTTGCCGCTTCTTTCGCGTAGATCCGGCGTCTTGCCCGACTGTCCGTCCACCAAAGAGGCGGGCAAGACGCTCGCCGTATGCGGATGGGACGCGAGGTCCACGTACCTCGCATCGTCGACGCCGGTTCGCTACAATAGAAGGAGATTCTGGCGAGGAGCGCATATTGGCTGTCCTGCAACTGCGTTTCGTCGGCGACCTCGTGCTGCGCCGGAAGACGCATGCCGTCAAGAAGATCGACGCCTCCGTGCAGCGCCTCATCGACGACATGATCGACACGATGCACGCCGCCCATGGCGTGGGCCTGGCGGCGCCGCAGGTGGGGCGCTCTGAGCGCGTGGCGGTCATCCACGTGCCGGAGGAGGAGGTCATCGTCCTCGTCAACCCGCAGATCGTCAAGCGATCCGGCGAGCGGTGCGTCGAAGAGGGCTGCCTCTCCGTGCCGGGCTATGTCGCCGAGGTAACGCGCTCTGAGGCCGTCACGGTGAAGGCGCTCGACCGTGAGGGCCGTTCGATTCGCGTCAAGGCGACGGACGACATGCTCGCCCAGGCCCTCGAGCACGAGATGGACCACCTGGGGGGCGTACTCTACATCGACTACCTCGAAAGCGCTGACCAACTCATCAAGCTGGAGCCACGGGAAGAGGCCGTTGTGGCCGAGGACGAGGCCTAGGGCGACCCCCGGAGGTTAGGATGCCGGTCGTGTCTCTGCATCCACCTGTGCGTCACCTTCTGTCCGGGCTGCGGGCAGCGTGGCTGGCGAACGGCGCCGACGGCTATCTGACCGGCGGCTTCCTCCGCGACCTTCTCCTCGACCGGGCTGTCCGCGACATCGACATCGCTCTCTCCGGTGATGCGCTTGCCCTGGCCCGCCTTGCCGCCGATGCCGTCGGCGGCCGCTGCTTCGCTCTGGACGAAGAGCGCGGCATCACGCGCATCGTTTTGCCCGAGGGTGCGCCCGTCGCCTGCATCGATGTGACGCGCCTGCGTGGGGGCATCGAAGGCGACCTGGCGGAGCGCGATTTCACCATCGACGCTATGGCTCTGCCTCTCAGCGCCGTCGAGCCGTGCTCTCCGCAGCCTCTCATCGACCCGTTCTCCGGCGCGGACGATGTCGGTCGCCGGATCGTGCGCGTTGTGAGCGAGGACGTGTTTCGGGCGGACGGCCTGCGGCCACTGCGCGCCGTGCGGCTCTGCGCCGAGCTTGGATTCTCCCTCGACGCCGGCACGTCGGCGCTCATCCGGCGCGACGCCGCGTTCGTCGATGGGGTTGCCCCCGAGCGGAAGCGGGATGAGCTGTCCCGGATCCTGGCGGCGGAGTGCGCGGCGCCTTCGCTTCGCCTGCTCGACGACCTCGACCTGCTGGAGCGCCTGCTGCCGGAGGTCACGGTCTGCCGAGGCGTCTCTCAACCGAAAGAGCACTACTGGGACGTCTTCGATCATCTACTGGAGACAGTTGCGGCGCTCGATTTCATGCTCGCGGAGAACGAGCCGGCGGGAGAGCGCGAAGCGGCGTTCCGGCGCGAGCTCTGGGGCCAACTCGCCTGGCTGCCGTCGGCGCGGGCGCATTTCCGCGAGGAGCCGGTCGAGGGGCGGCCGCGAGCGGCGCTCCTGAAGCTGGCCGGCCTCCTGCACGACGTCGGGAAGCCGGAGACGAAGGCGCCGGACAGGACGGGGCGAATACACTTCCTCGGGCACATGGCTCTGGGCGCGGAGAAGGCGTCGGCGGTTATGCGACGGTTCCGGTTCAGCGCTGCGGAGACGCGCCTGGTCGCCACCATCGTCGAGCAGCACCTGCGGCCGGGGCAGATGAGCAGCGGCGGCCCTCCGACGCGACGCGCCCTCTACCGCTTCTTCCGCGACACCGGCGCCGCCGCGCTCGACATCCTGTTTCTCGTGCTGGCCGATAACCTGGCGGCGCGCGGCCCGCGTTTGCGGTTTGCGACCTGGCGCGGGAACGTCGCCTTCGCGAGCTACATTCTGGCCCGTCATTACCTGGAGGAAGAGCCGCCGGCGCCCTCTCGGCTCATTACGGGCGATGACGTGATGGCCGGCCTGGACATCGGACCGGGTCCGCTCGTCGGACGGCTGCTCACGGCGGTAGAGGAGGCCCATTCTCTGGGGGAAGTGTCGACGCGCGAGGAGGCGCTGGCCCTGGCGAGGCGTCTGTTCGCGGAGGCGGGCTTCTCGAACGCCGCGTCAGGGTGAAACTCAGCGGCAACGCCGGCGTTTGAATGAATATGAGCGGAGATGACGTTGGGTGGCGCGTAAGGTTTTGCCACACTATAGTTATCCGTGTAGGCTATTGGCGGACAGTTGCCGCGCGACGGACAGCCGGCATCGATTTCCCAAGGAACGGACCAGACCGGAGAGCGACATGCCGGTCGCCATGAATAGACGGGGGCTAGCCAAGAGCATTGCATCGCACGTTTGACAGACTACTGTTCGCGTTCATAGTCCTCGTCGCGGCCTTTTCCCTCGTCACGATGTGGCCTTCCGAGCCGTGGCATTACTTGCCAGGCGCTATCCCCTGGCCGGAAGGTAAGGGCATCAAGATCCCCTTCTTCGAGTTCGACGGGACGGAGATAAAGGGCTCCACGCTCGATCGGCGTGCCATGAGCCTCGGTCTGGACTTGAAAGGGGGCACTCGACTCGTCCTGGAGCCGGACCTCAGCAATTCGCCGGACATCAACCTTGACGACGCCCTCAACAACGCGTCGCAGATCATAGAGCGGCGAATCAACGAGTTCGGCGTCGCCGAGTCTGAGATCCAGCGGCAGGGCAACCGGCTCGCCGTCCAGCTGCCCGGCATCACCGCCGAGGATGCGATGAAGAAGATCGGGAAGACCGCGCTCCTCGAGTTCCGCGAGCTCAAGACTGACGCCAACGGCAACGTGGCGGTCATGGTCAATGGGCAGGAGACGTTTGTTCCCCTTTCCTCGGTGCCAAGCCTTGATAGCGCGGTCTGGATCCCGGCGGTGGCCACTACAAGAGATGGACAGAGCGTGCCGCTGACCGGCCAATACCTCACGAACACCTTTCTCAGCGCGGATGCCGCGGGAAAGCCTGTCGTGCAGTTCCGATTCAATGATGAGGGCGGCCATCTCTTCGAGCAGATAAGCGGGCGTCTAATCGGTCAGCCGCTCGCCTTCTTCCTTGATGGCGAAGCGATCCGCGATCAGGACGGGCAGATAAACGCGCCCATCGTCAGATCCAAGATCGGGAAAGAGGGAATCATCGAGAATATCCCCCTCACTGACGCCAACTACCTTGTCAAGCTGCTGAAGGCCGGCGCTTTCCCCGTGCCGCTCGAGATCGTGCAGAGCGAGAACGTTGACGCGACCCTCGGTCAGGACTCGGTGCAGAAGAGCGTCATTGCCGGCGAGACGGCGATGCTGGTTATCATGCTGTTCATGGTGCTCTACTATCGCCTGCCGGGCCTCGTCGCCGCCGCGGCGCTGTCAGTCTACGCGACGATTGTGCTGGCCGTCTTTAAGCTGTGGCCGGTTACTCTGACTCTCTCCGGCATAGCTGCGTTCGTCCTCTCGGTTGGCATGGCGGTGGACGCCAACATCCTCATATTCGAACGCACGAAGGAAGAGCTTCGTGTAGGACGTAGCCTTGTCGTGGCGATGGAGGAGGGTTTCCGCCGCGCCTGGTCATCCATCCGCGACAGCAACGTCTCGACGCTGATTACGTGCGCCATCCTCTACTGGTTCGGCGACCAGTTCGGCGCCAGTCTGGTCAAGGGGTTCGCGCTCACGCTGGCTATCGGTGTCCTGATCAGTATGTTCTCGGCAATCCTGGTTACGAGGACGTTCTTGCGCGTAGTGATCAGCATTCCGGCGGCGCGAAAGCCGGCGCTGTGGGGGGCGCAGGTGGGTGATAAGGGGGACAGCGGTCCCCGTGAGCCGGCGAGCCTTCCCAGCGGGGGTGGCGGCTAATGCTCGATTTCGTTCGCAGGCGCAATTGGTATTATCTCCTGTCGGTTCTCGTGCTGTTGCCTGGAGTGATCTCGCTGATGATCCCGCCGGGGCTCAAGCCCGGTATCGAGTTCAGCAGTGGCAGCATGTTCGAGGTGAGCTTCCAGGCCCCCGTGAACGAGACGGATCTGCGTGCCGAGATCTCGACGCTGGGACACCCGGAGGCGAGGGTGCAGGGGACCGGCCAGAACAGGTTCCTAATACGCACTTCTGTGCTGGAGGGGTCGACTGAGCAGACGCCGGAGGGCGCGCCGCAGTCGCTGGGCGAGCAGCAGTCGATAACGCGGTCGCTGTTCAACAAGTTCGGCCCGATGCTGAAGGACGACGGCAGCCTCGCTACGGATGCGACGGGTCAGCCCGTTCCTTGGACCGTGCAGTCATCCGCCGTCTCGGGCACTGTGTCGCGGGAGATCGGCAGGAAATCCGCGCTGGCGGTGGCCGCCGCGGCCGTAGCCATTCTTCTCTATATTAGCTGGGCCTTCCGCTCGATCCCGAATCCGTTCCGCTGCGGCATCGCGGCGACGATCGCTACTCTGCACGACGTCGTGCTGGTAATGGGGGCCTACTCCATCTTCGGCAAGGTGTTCAACATGGAGGTCAATACCATGTTCATCACCGGCCTCCTTACCGTGATCGGTTTCAGCGTCCACGACACTATCGTTGTGCTCGACAGGATCCGCGAGAACAGTCAGCGTTATCCCGACCTGCCGCTGCACGAGCGCGTCAACAACAGCATTTTGCAGACGCTGGGTCGCTCCATCAACACGTCCTTCACCGTTGTCCTAGCGGTAACGGCGCTGCTGCTGATCGGCGGCGTCACCATCCGGCCCTTCCTCGTCGTCATGCTCATCGGGACGATAACGGGCACCTACAGCTCCATCTTCGTGGCGAGCCAGATACTGGTGACCTGGGAGGAAGGCGACGTACCGCGGCTGTTCCGCCGCGTCTTCCCCAAGCGCGCGTCCACTGTCGCGGAAGAGGGATAAGGGCGCGACTCCTCTTCGTCTTCAGGCAGGCGGTTCCCTGGAATACGGGCGAGAGTATTGCCCGCGGGCCCTTATTGCTCTGCGGTCAGCGGCAGGCAGTGGTTGGGCGTCAGGACCTCGTACGCGACGAAGCTAACCTCAGCTGTCTTCTGGACGCCGTTGATCCCGTGCCGACCTGCCTTGAGGATAAACGTCTTCGCCTCACCCCCGGGACAGGAGTCTATCAGCGGCTGCAGTTCCTGCCCGCGATGCGCCATGAACATGAACACGGCCGGCGCGTCGCTGTCGAGGTCGACCGCAGAGCTCGACCTCATACCGCCGTCGAGCAGCACGTCCAAGCGAGCATAGTCGCGCAGCGGGAAAGTCATCGATGGATGGCCGGTTCCGCTCAAGTACATCTTCGGGTCGCCGTACCAGAACAGCCGCGTGTCCTCGGGCAGCGTCTTCGCGTACCGCACGACCTGCTCCGCCACGTACGTGTTGTAGTCCGTGTAGTAGCCGCCCGTCCGGTAGTCCCAGAAGTAGGAATGGATATTCACTGTCAGCAGCGCGCATATTCCCACGCCGGCGACAACGTGGCTCCCGCTCGGCCACCAGCGCGAGGCCGCATCGGCGATTAACTTTAGCCCTATGGCGACGAAGGTGGCCACGACGACCGTCGTCCCTACCAGCCGCTGGCTTGTCGGCGCTTCGATGGTAAGGACGCCGCCGGTGACGACGATAGCCACGAAGATCGCCAGGAGGAGGAAGTAGCGCTCCTCGAGGACTTTGTATATCGAGTAGCCGAGCCCGACAAGAAACGGCACGAGGCTCAGGTGGTCGACGAACGAGACAGGCGCCATGTAGTGCTGCGACCGGTCCGTG
>DATLAX010000062.1:0-8746 GCA_035527215.1 Dehalococcoidia bacterium | reverse complement strand
GGCGATCGACGGCGGCTCCAACGTCGTGCAGCTCAGGGAGAAGGACCTGCCGGCGGGAGAGCTGTTCGCGCTGGGCGTGCGGATGCGCGCGATCACCAAGAACCGCTCCCTTCTCCTGATAAACGACCGTCTCGACATCGTGCAGGCGTGCGGCGCCGACGGCGCGCAACTGCCGGAGAGCGGCCTGCCCACCTCCGTCGCCCGCTGGGTGCTGGGCCGCCACGCGCTGCTCGGCCGCTCCGTGCACAACGTCGAGGCGGCGAAGCAGGCGGAGGCCGACGGCGTCGACATGGTCATCGTCGGGCCCGTCTTCGAGACTTCGTCGAAGTCCAAGGCGACACCCGTGGGCACGGCGCTGGTGAAAGAGATAGCCGAATGCGTGCCGCTGCCGGTAATCGCCATCGGCGGCATCAAGCCGGAGAACGCCGGCGAAGTCATTCGCGCCGGAGCGGCCGGCGTAGCCGTCATCTCCGCCATCTGCGGCGCCGACGACCCCCGGGCCGCGGCGGAAGCCCTTACGCAGGCGATGGGCGAGGCCTGGCGCGACCGTCTCATGGAGAGGGCGAAGGCGAACGCGTGATGGCCGTCACCGTCAACGGCAAGCCGCGCGAGATCGACGCCGAGATCGACCTGGCGGGATTCCTCCGATCGCTGGAGATAGACCCCCGCACCGTCGCCGTCGCCCTCAACGGCGAGGTCGTGCCGCGCGACCAGCACGCGAACGTGATGCTTCGCGAAGGCGACAGCGTCGAGATCGTGCGCATGGTGGGCGGCGGCTAACGAGACTCCTATGTCATTGAATGGTTCGACAGATGTGATCGTCGTTGGCGGCGGCGTCATCGGCTGCGCCGTCGCCTACTACCTGGCCTGCGAAGGCGTGCGCGTCGATGTCATCGAGCGCGGCGAGATGGGCGGCGAGGCCTCCGGCGCGGCCGCGGGCATGCTGGCGCCCCTCGCCGAGGTGGAGGACACCGGCCCGTTCCAGCAGCTTTGCGTCGAAAGCCTTCGCATGTTCCCGGCGCTGGCCGACACCCTTCGCCGGGAGACTCGCATCGACGTCGAATACCTGCCAACGGGTATCCTCCGCGTCGCCCTCACGGACGATGAAGAGCGGCGCCTCCGCGACCTCGCAGCCTGCTCGACCTGCCTGCCCCTGCACTGGCTCGACCCGCAGGACCTCCGCGCCTTCGAGCCCGCGCTCTCGCCCGACATCCGCGGCGCCCTCTACTCGCCGGAGGAGCACCAGGTGAACGCCGACCGCCTGACACAAGCCTTCGCGCGCGCCGCCGCTGTCCATGGCGCGACACTCCGCCGCAAGCTGCCCGTCCGGGGGCTGCTGACCCGCAACGGCCACGTCGAAGGCGTGCGAACGGCGGACGGCGATATGGCGGCCGGGCACGTCGTGCTTGCCGCCGGGCCGTGGACACGGGGACTCGCGGCGTCGCTGGGGGTTGACCTGCCGGTGTTCCCGGTGCGCGGCCAGATGATGGCCCTGCCCTCGAAGAGCGCGCCGCGACACGTAGTCTGGGGGAGCGCCGGCTACCTCGTGCCGAAGGCGAACGGCCTCGTCTTCGCCGGCGCGACCGTCGAGAGGGTTGGCTTCCGCCGTCGCACGACGGCCGCCGGCCTGCGCGGTCTGGCGGCGATGGCGTCCACGCTGGCGCCGCGAGTGGGGGCGTTCGCGCCCGTCGACAGCTGGGCCGGCCTGCGCCCCGGTTCCGCCGACGGCCTGCCGCTGCTGGGGCCCCTGCCCGGATGGGAGGGCGTCAGCGTCGCGACCGGCCACTACCGCAACGGCATTCTGCTCTCGCCGATAACAGGGCGCCTCGTCACGCGCTCGATAGTCGACGGCTCGCACGACGAAGCGCTCGCTCCGTTCAGTCCCGCTCGTTTCCTGAGGACACCCCTGCTAACCGAAGCGTGACGCCAGGCGTCGCGCGGCGGCTTCCACGTCGTCGGCCAGGCAGACCGCGCTGATGACGGCAACGGCGTCGGCGCCCGCCTCGATGACCTCGTCAATGTTCCCCTCGTTTATGCCGCCTATCGCGACGACCGGCAGGTCGACGGCCGCGATCACCTCCCGCAGGCGCTCCGGGCTCGCCGGACGCGTGACCTCCTTGCCCATCGTCGAGAAGATCGCGCCCACACCGACGTAGTCCGCGCCATCGCGCTCCGCCCGTCGCGCCTCGTCGACGGTGTTCGACGATACGCCGAGCAGGAAGCCGGCGGGCAGCCACGGCCGCACGAGCGACGGCGGCAGGTCCTTCTGGCCCAGGTGCGCGCCGTCAGCGGAGAGGGCGAGCGCGAGGTCGACGTGGTCGTTGACGAGGAAGAGCGCGCCCCGCTCGCGGCAGAGGTCGCGGACGGCCTGCGCCGGGGCGATCTGCTCGCCCTTGTCGCGGGTCTTGTCGCGCCACTGGATGATGCGGGCGCCGCCGGCGAGAGCCAGTCGCGCGACGTCGACCGGGTCGCGGCCGCGCGTCTGCTGCGGGTCGACGATGACGTAGAGGCCACGTATTGTCTTCATTCTTCGCTCAGCTCAAGGCCAGGCCAGCTCTTTGTAGGCGGCATCCAGGAAGCGGGTCGTAAAGGCGGTCTTCGGGTTCACCGCCTTGTCGAGCGCGCCGTACTTGTGCAGGAAGTTGCTGAGCTCCCGCCACTGCTCCTTCGTCTGATACCCCCAAGCGTTTGCCCGCGTGACAGGCGAGTCGCTCGCCTCGATCTCAGCGTCCAGCATGAAACGCTGGTGTTCGCGGTCTTCTCCCTGCGCGTACTTGAGCACGATTTCGACCGCTTCGTCGCGGTTCTGTTCCGCCCATTGTATGGCCCGCAGCACAGCCACCAGGAAACGCGTGACGGTTTCGGGGTGCTGGTCGGCGTAGTCTATCGTTGTCACGTACGTGAGCCCCAGTGTCGGCATGCCGTAGTCGGCGGCGCTGAACACCGTCACCTCTTTGCCGAGCTTGCGCCGGATGGTGTCCGGCTCGTTGGACAGGAAGACCGGATAGACGTCGACGCGGCCCTCGACCAGGAGCTGCGGCGGCTCGTAGCCGATGTTCTGCGTATTGACGTCGCCCAGCTTCATGCCGCGCGCCTTGAGGATCGCGAGCAGGTCGGGCGGGACGGTGCTGCGGTAGCCTACGGTCTTTCCCCGCCAATCCGCGGGGTCGTCGAGGCCGGAGCCGGCAAGCGTGACCCATCCCTGCTGTCCCGTCTGGCCGATGAGGGCGATGGCCAGCAGCGGCAGGCCGGGATCGTCGATGCGCTGGAGGACGTTCGCGGCGTCGGCGGTGGTGAACTGCACCTGGCCGGCGAGCAGGAGCTGGACGTGCTGGCTGCCGCCGGAGGAGTGCTGGATGTCCACGTCGAGTCCCTGCTCCTGGAAGAACCCTTTCT
Organism: Dehalococcoidia bacterium; assembly: GCA_035527215.1. Lineage (GTDB taxonomy): Bacteria > Chloroflexota > Dehalococcoidia > DSTF01 > JALHUB01 > JALHUB01. The sequence continues at coordinate 5,350 of DATLAX010000062.1, read as the reverse complement.
CCTTCGCCACGTAGACGCCGACGAACGGCAGGTTCGCCTGCGGCTTGAAGCCGGCCATGAAGGTGATCTTCTGCGGCTCAGGCGTCGAAGCGGCGGTCTCCGGGGCGGCGGCTTTCTCTTCACTGCCGCACGCCGTCACGATCATGACGAAGAGGATGCTCGCCAGTGCCAGACAGGGTCTTTTCATTCGACGCTCCTTACGTGTCAATCGCCGATTCGTGCCACGACAGCAGCCGCCGCTCCACCAGCGACACGCCCAGGTACAGCGTGACGCCCAGCGCCGCCAGCGACACTATCGCCGCGAACGCCGTCGGCATGTCGACGTTACTGTTCGAAACCTGGATCACGCGCCCCAGGCCCTCCTCGCCGCTGAACCACTCCGCGACGACGGCGCCGATGACGCTCAGCGGCACCGACACCTTGAACGCGGCGAAGAGGTAGGGCAGGGCGCTGGGCAGTCGTAGCTTCAGCAGCACTTCCCACGGCGACGCGGCCAGCGACTGCAGGTACTGCAGCGCCCACGGGTTCACGGAGCGCAGGCCGATGACGGCGTTGACCATCACCGGGAAGAAGACGATGAGGGCGATGATGAACAGCTTCGGCGCCAGCCCGAACCCGAACCACACGGCCAGCAACGGCGCGATGGCGACTATCGGCGTCACCTTCACCATGATCGCCAGCGGGAAGAGGCTGCGCTCCAGGAATCGCGAGTGCGCCATCGCCACCGCCAGCAGGATCGCGACCGTCGATCCCAACGTGAAGCCGGCCAGCGCGCCGTACAGCGTGACGCCGCCCTGTCGCGCGAAGAACGCCGGGTCTTCGGCCAGGCGCTGCGCTATCGCGGAGGGCGCCGGCACCAGGTACTCCGGCACGCCGCGCAGTCGCACCCACGCCTCCCATGTGCCGACGGCGACCGCCAGCGCCGATAGCGGCGGCGCAACGCTGCGCGCAAACGACAGGAGCGGGGCAAACAGCGGCTTCGACGCCTCGACTCCGCGCTGCTCCAAAGGCAGGCTCACATCCCCTTCGACGAGCGGCCGTTCCATCAGTTGCTCCTCAGCAGCGAGCGCAGCTCTGTCGCGTAGCGCCGGAACTCGTCGCTTGCCTCCGTCGCCTCCGTGCGCGGCCGCGGCAGGTCGATCTCGACGACCGCCCTCACGCGGCCCGGCGCGCCCGTCAGCACCACCACGCGGTCGGCCAAGAGCACCGCCTCCGCGATGCTGTGCGTCACGAAGATGACGGTCTTGCGACGCCCGCCGTTAGTCAGCGGCGACTGCCAGATGCGCAGCAACTCGTAGCGCATGGATTCGCGCGTTATCTCGTCGAGGGCGCCGAACGGCTCGTCCATCAGCAGCAGCAACGGGTCGAAGACGAGCGTCCGCGCCAGGGCGACGCGCTGCTGCATGCCGCCGGAGAGCTGTCGCGGATAGTAGTCGCGGAACTCCTCCAGGCGCATCAGCTCCAGCAGGCGCTCCGGTCGCAGGTGCGTCGAGGCGCGGCTGCGACGGTTCACCTCCAGCGGCAAGCGGACGTTTTGGATGACGGTGCGCCAGGGCAAGAGGGACGCGTCCTGAAACACGTAGCCGACCTGCTTGGCGCGGCCCGCGACCGTCGGAGACTCGCCCCCGATTCGGACGCTGCCCGACGTCGGCGCCAGCAGCCCGCCGATGGCGCGCAGGAGCGTCGTCTTGCCGCAGCCGCTCGGCCCGATAACGGCGACGAACTCGCCCGCGACGACGCTCAGCGAGACATCCGCGAGCGCCGTTAGCGTGCGGCCGTTGTTGCGGAAGGTCTTCGTCAGCCCTCGGGCTTCGACCTGCGGTGGTAATCCGTTACCCATTGCGCCTCTCGAAGGGGGAATATCGGGTCGCTGGAAGAAGGCGGCGCCGGCGCCGGCCGGCCAGTCCATTCTAAGCGGCAGGGCGCGGCGTGACAACGGGCGGACCGGTCGCGATTCTTGACAGCGAGCGCTTCCCCCTGCTACGTATTACCTGAAGCGATGATCGCTCTAATCGGCGGCACGGGTCCCGAGGGAAAGGGGTTGGCGCTGCGGTTCGCCGCTGCCGGCGAGATCGTCATGATCGGCTCGCGCTACAAGGAGCGCGCGGTCGCCGCAGCCGAGGACGTGCGCAGTCGCGTCCCCGACGCCTGGGTGCGCGGCGCCCTCAACCGCAGGGCCGCGCGCGAAGCCGATATCATCGTCCTGACGGTGCCCTTCCAGGCGCACGCCCGCATCCTGAAGTCGCTGCAGGACGCCGCCCGCGGCAAGATCGTCATCGACACCGTCGTGCCGCTGGCGTTCAGCAAGGGCCGCGTCGACGTCGTCCCGGTCGAAGAGGGATCGGCGGCGGAGCAGGCGCAGCGCCTGCTCCCGGAGTCCCGCGTTGTGGCTGCCTTCCTGAACCTGAGCGCCGTCGATCTCGCCGCTATCGACCGGCCGCTCGACGCCGACGTGGTCGTCTGCGCCGACAACGCCGCCGCCCGCAACGTGACGATGGCGCTTGTCGACCGCATGCCGGGCCTGCGCGCCGTCAACGGCGACGGCCTCGCCAATGCCCACCACCTGGAGGAGATAACGGCGCTCCTTCTCGCCCTCAACCGCACTCACAGGGCACATACCAGCATCAGGATCACGGGTATCTGACGATGCCGCCGGAAGTGCGCGTCATCGGCATCACCGGCATGCCCGAGGTGGCGCCGGGCAACGACATCGCCGCGCTCATCCTCGACGCCGCGACGGCCCAGGAAACGCCGCTGCTCGACGGCGACGTCCTCGTCGTCACGCAGAAGATCGTCTCGAAGGCGGAGGGACGGCTGCTTGAGCTGCGGACGGTCGAGCCCTCGGAGCTGGCGCGAGAGTACGCCCGTCGCTGGGGGAAGGACGCCCACCAGGTCGAAGTCGTCCTGCGGGAGGCGAAGCGCATCGTCCGCATGGACCGCGGCGTGTTGATCGTCGAGACGAAGCACGGCTTCGTCTGCGCCAACGCCGGCGTCGACGGGTCGAACACGGGACGCCCCGGCTTCGTCACGCTGCTGCCGGAAGACCCCGACGCCTCGGCGGAACGCATCCGCGCCGAAGTCCGGCGACGGGCGGGCGTTGCCGTCTCCGTGATCATCTCCGACAGCTTCGGGCGGCCCTGGCGCGCGGGCATCGACCAGGTCGCGCTGGGGGTCGCCGGCCTGCTGCCGCTGCGCGACTACACGGGCCAGGCGGACCCCGACGGCTACGAGCTGCGGGTGACGCAGGTGGCGCTGGCCGACGAGATCGCGGCGGCGGCGGAGCTGGTGACGGGCAAGCTGGAGCGCATACCGGTCGCCGTCGTCAGGGGCTACGCCGTGCCGCCGGGCGCGGGCAGCGGCCGCCAGCTCCTGCGTGAGCCGGAGAAGGACCTCTTCCGTTAGGCGGGACAAACGCTAGACTGGATTCTGACACCGCGCAGAGCGGGCGTCTCGCCCGCGTCGACATAGAGAGTAGATCGTCGCATTGGAACAACAGATCCCCCCGACCCCGGATGACCTGCGAACCGAGCCCTCGCCGGTTCCGGGCGTCAGCCGCAACGTCTTCGTGCTGGGGCTCGTCAGCCTGGCGACCGACATCGCCAGCGAGATGCTCTACCCGATCATCCCCATCTTCCTGACCGTCACCCTGGGCGCGCCGGTCGCCTTCCTCGGCCTCATCGAAGGAATCGCCGAGGGCACCGCCAGCCTGATGAAGGTCGGCTCCGGCTGGTACTCCGACCGCCTGTCGCTGCGAAGACCGCTGGTCGCCGCCGGCTACGCACTGTCGGCGGTCGGCAAGGCGCTGCTGGCGACGGCCTTCCACTGGCCGCAGGTGCTCATCGCCCGCACGACCGACCGCTTCGGCAAAGGGGTGCGCACCTCGCCGCGCGACGCCCTGATCGCCGACTCGTCGCTGCCGGAGGTCTACGGACGCTCCTTCGGCTTCCACCGGGCGGCGGACACCATGGGCGCCGTCCTGGGGCCGCTCATCGCCCTGGCGGTACTCCAGGTCGTGGGACAGAACAACTTGCGGCCCATCCTGCTCGCCGCGACCATCCCCGGCTTGCTCAGCGTGGGCCTGCTCGCCTTCGTGCGAGAGCGCCGCCGTGAGCCGCGGGCGGAGAAGAGCGCTGTCCCTGGCCCCAAGCTCGACCTCTCCGGCGCGAGCCCCGTCTTCTGGATGTTCCTCAGCATCAGCCTCCTCTTCGCCCTGGGCAACTCCAGCGACGCGTTCCTGATCCTGCGGGCGAAGGACCTGGGGCTGAGCCTGTCGATCGTCATCCTGATGTACGTCGTGTACAACGCCGCCTACAGCCTGCTCTCGCTGCCCGCGGGCATCGTCGCCGACAGGATAGGGAAGCGTCAGCTCATCACCGGCGGATTCTTCGTCTACGGGCTGGTGTACATGGGGTTCGCGCTGACCGGACAGGGGAGCGCCCTCTGGCCGCTGTTCCTGGTCTACGGCATATACATGGCCCTCACCGACGGCCAGGCCCGCGCGATGGTCGCGGAGCTATCGCCGGAGGAGCGTCGCGGGACGTTCCTGGGGCTGTACCACACCGGCATCGGGCTGATGGCGGTCGCGGCGAGCGTGCTTGCGGGTGTGCTGTGGGACGCTGTCGGGAAGCCGGCGCCGTTCTGGCTGGGAGCATCGACCGGCTTCGCGGCGACCGCGCTCATGCTGGCGCTGCCGCGTCGCCGGCCATCAGCCCGGGAGTGAAGCGGCAGAAGCGCTGGATTCGAGGGACATTCCCAGTTCCCGGCAAGCTGATGGATTCATCCCTCAGAAGCGTTCCCCCCAAGCCGCGCGTGGCCTCGCCTACGGGTCGCGGAGGACGGCGCCCGTATTCGCGCTGGTCACCAGACTGGCGTAGCGACGCAGCCAGCGACTCGGCAGGTCACGCTTCGGCGGCTTCGCGGCCACCAAGCGACGCTCTAGCTCCGCGTCCGATAGGTCGACGTCCAGACGGTGGTTCGGGATGTCGATGGTGACGGCGTCGCCGTCGCGCAACGCGGCGATGGGCCCGCCCGCAGCCGCTTCCGGCGAGACGTGGCCGATGCAGGCGCCGCGGCTGCCGCCCGAGAAGCGGCCGTCCGTTATCAGCGCCACCTTGTCGCCCAGCCCCCTGCCGACGATGTTCGCCGTGGGGGCAAGCATCTCGCGCATGCCGGGCCCGCCCTTCGGCCCCTCGTAGCGGAGAACGACCACCTCGCCCGCCTTGACGTCGCCGCGCAGGATGGCCTCACCGGCGACGTCTTCCGAGTCGAAGACGCGCGCGGGACCGCTGAAGACGTGCATCGACGGCTCGACGGCCCCCGACTTCACGACCGCGCCCTCCGGCGCCAGGTT
>DATLAX010000061.1:0-4473 GCA_035527215.1 Dehalococcoidia bacterium | reverse complement strand
ACCCGCGAAATCAATCATACACAGCGCAAAAAGCCCCGGAATTCGAATTTGGCAGGCGCCGACAAAGAAAAAAACGTTGAATTCAAATGGTCAATCAAACGCGGTGAGCGCTACCTGTGGTTGGCGGTTCCGTTGCCGTTCGACGGCGGCGGCAGCTCTTTCTTCACACGGATCTTCTTGATCCGGCGGCCGAGGACGGAGAGGACGCGCATCTTCAGCCCGTCCGACTGCACTTCGTCGCCGGCGAGCGCCATGCGGCCTAGCTCGTGGTAGACGAAGCCGCCGACGGTGTCGAAGTCCTCGCCCTCGATGTGCAGCCCTAAGAGCTCGTTGAGGTCGTCGATGCTGACGCGGGCGTCGACGATGACCTCCGTGTCGTTTACCTTCTCGATCGTCGGCTCCTCGCGGTCGTACTCGTCCTCGATCTCGCCGACGATCTCTTCCAGCATGTCCTCGATGGTGACGATGCCCGCCGTGCCGCCGTACTCGTCGACGACGATGGCCAGGTGGACGCGGTTCGCCCGCATGTCGGCCAAGAGCTCATCGACGCGCTTCGACTCCGGCACGAAGGAGGGCGGTCGCGCCAGGTCGCGCAGGTTCGTCGCGGAGCGGTCGACGCCACCGGCCGCCAGGTGCTTCATGATGTCCTTCGCGTAGAGCACGCCGACCACGTTGTCTATCGTCTCCTCGAACAGGGGGACGCGGCTGTAGCCCTTCTCCGTGATGACGCGGATCACGTCCTCGAGCGTGTCCTCTGTGCTGACGGCGACGACGTCGATGCGCGGCACCATGATCTCGTGCACGCTCGTCTCCTCGAGGTTAATGATGCCGCGGATCATCTCGCGCTCCGTCGGCTCCATCGGGCCCTCTTCCTGCTCGATCTCCATCAGCCGCACCAGCTCGTCGCTTTCCAGCACGTCCTCGAAGGCTTCGGTCGTTCGACCGCGAAGTCGCAGAAGTATGCGCTCCGGCAGGGCGACGACCCACGCCGGCGCGGCGAACGCCGTCTTCAGCGCCTTGACGAGCGGCGACAGGCGAGTTCCCCAGTAATCCGCCGCTTCGATCATGAGCAGCCGCGGGACGGCGTCGACCAGCACGACAACGACCAGCGCGACCGCCGCCGTGACGGCCAGCGCGGCCCAGTTGTGGCCGGCCTCGCCGAGGACGAGGAACAGCGCGAAGGCGAGGCCCGCGATTATGGCCACGTTGCGCGCGATGTCGAGCGCTCCCAGCACGGCGCGACGGTCTCTGAGGCAGACTTGTAGCGCCTCGCTGCTGGTTTCGCCTCTCGCGAAAAGCGCGCGCACCCTGGCGCGATTTGCCCGGACGAAGGCCGCTTCGGCCGCTGTTGTGAGAGCCAGCAGGACGGCGGCCCCGAGCAGCAGGCCCAGCGCGATCCAGTCGCTACTACTCAACGCCGCTTTCCTCTTGCGCCGAGCCGTCGCCGGCATGCCGGTGGCGAGCTCGTTCCGCCGCCGTCACGAAAGCGAGCAGGATCAGGGTGCCGACCAGCAGGGGCAGGTAGATTCGACCCTTCTTAGTCAACGCTGTTCTCCTTCTTCCGCCGGATCCGGGCGGGCACACCGACGGCAAGGCCGTTCGGCGGCACGTCGTGATTGATGACGGAGCCTGCGCCCGTCCGCGCTCCCGCGCCGACTTCGACCGGGGCGATCAGCATCGTGTCGCTGCCGATAAAGGCGCCGTCGCCGATTATGGTGCGGTGCTTGCGCACGCCGTCGAAGTTGCAGGTTATGGTGCCGGCGCCGATGTTGACCTCCTCGCCCACCACCGCGTCGCCGACGTAGCTGAAATGGCCCATCTTCGTGTTGCGGCCCAGTCGCGAGTTCTTCACCTCGGCGTAGTTGCCGATGTGGACGCCGCTGCATATGTGCGCGCCGGCCCGCAGGTGGCTGAACGGCCCGACGTCGACGCCGTCCTCCAGCGTCGATTGCTCGACGACCGATGAGACGACGCGGCAGCGGGCGCCGAGCGTGGAATCGATGACCTGGCTGTCCGGCCCGATCTCGCATTCCTCGCCGACCGATGTCTTCCCGCGCAGCGACGTGTTCGGATGGAGGGTCGTGTCCATAGCAATCCTCACGTCCGCGTCGACGTAAGTGGTCGCGGGGTCGACGATGGTGACGCCGGCAAGCATGTGGCGCCGCCGGATGCGCTCCCGCACCACGGCCTCCGCCTGCGCTAGCTGCGTGCGGTCGTTGATGCCCAGAGCCTCGACGGGATCTGCCACGGCCACCGCGCCGACGGTTGAGCCGTCGGTCACCGCCATGCCGATGAGGTCTGTCAGGTAGTACTCACCGGCGGCGCTGCGTTCGATCCGCGACAGGCGCGGCCACAGCCAGTCGCCGCGGAAGCAGTAAACGCCGACGTTCACCTCGCTGCCGGCCAGCGTCGGTTCGTCAGCGTCTGCCTCCTCGACGATGCCGGTCACGCATCCGCCGGCGTCACGCTGGACGCGTCCCTGGCCGCGCGGGTCGTCGATGACGGCGGTAAGGAATGTCAAATCGGCGTTCGCCTTGAGGTGGCGCGTGATGAGGCCGGCAATGGTCTCCGCGGAGACGAGGGGGACGTCGGCGTTGAGCACGAGGAGATGGGCGCTGTCCTTGGCGGCCGGTTCCGCCTGCGCGACGGCATGGCCCGTGCCCAGTTGCTCCGCCTGGTCGACCGGCCGCACGTTGCCGTCGAGGACGGCTTTCACCTGCCCGGCGCCGTGCCCCACGACGGCGACGTAACTCGCGTCGCGGGCGGCGGAGGTGAATGCCTCGCGGACGGCGGCGAGCACGTGCAGCAGCATCGGCCGCCCGGCGATGGGATGCAGCGCCTTCGGCTTCTTGGAGCGCATGCGCTTGCCGAGGCCTGCGGCCAGGATTATCGCTGTCCAGCCGTCATGCATGGTCATCGCAAGTCAACAAAAAAAGCCGTCGTCACGCCCGTGAGGCATGCCGCTCGGCCGACATAGCCAATTGGAGCACCGGCTCCAGGTTTGTCGCTGTTATCGCTATCGGCAGGGTCGTCTTGTATCACCGGTGGGCTGCAACCCCCGTTCCACCTACGAATAGTATCGGCGGCCATCCGGCGCTGTCAAGGCCGCGCTCTCAGGCGGGCGCTCTTTTGATTGACCAGTTGAATTCAATAAAAAGAAGACGATGTGCGCCTGGCGATCTGGATGGCCTTCGGGAGGTTCAGTGCACGAAGAGGGCGACAGATGGACGGATGGATTCATTGGAGCAGACGAGAGGGGAAATCTCAAGCGGCAAGTGGCACCCTTGAACAGCGCGGAGCGAAGCCATTCTCGCCTGCCGCGCTTCATTCTGCTAGACTTGTGTACCGATGAACAGCGATCAGATAAGAAAATGCTTCCTCGACTTCTTCCAGGCGCGGGGACACCGCATGATCCCCAGCTCCTCGCTCGTCCCGCACGGCGATCCGACGCTCCTCTTCACCAGCGCCGGCATGGTCCAGTTCAAGCCGTACTTCATGGGCCAGGCTGAGCCGCCGTCGCGTCGCATGGCGTCGATACAGAAGTGCTTCCGCACCAGCGACATCGACGAGGTCGGCGACGACACGCACCTGACGTTCTTCGAGATGCTGGGGAACTTCAGCGTCGGCGACTACTTCAAGAAGGAAGCCATCGAGTGGGCCTGGGCGCTGCTGACCGACCCCAAAGAGCAGATCGGCCTGAAGCCGGAACGCCTGTGGGTCAGCGTCTGCCTCGACGACGACGAGGCCTACGGCTACTGGCGCGACCTCGGCGTGCCTGAAGACCGCATCAAGCGCTACGGCGAGGAGGAGAACTACTGGTTCTCCGGCGACGTCGGGCCCTGCGGCCCCTGCTCGGAGGTCCACTACGACTTCGCGCCCGACTACGGCCCGACGCCCGGCTGCCCGGAGTGCGAGAAGGGGACGTGCCATCCGGCGGTGAGCTGCGGCCGCTTCACGGAGCTGTGGAACCTGGTCTTCACGATGTACTTCCAGAACGAGGACGGCTCCCGCTTTGACCTGCCGCAGAAGAACATCGATACCGGCGCCGGGCTGGAGCGCTGGGCAAGCGTGCTGCAGGGCAAGCGCAACGTATATGAAACCGACCTCTTCCAGCCGGTCATCTCGCTCATCGAGTCGATCTCCGGGTTCGGCCCGGACCGGGATGACACAAAGACCGGGATGGGTGGCGAGAAGAACGAGAGCGGCGTAGAGGTTCGCCGGAGCAAGAGGATCATCGCGGAGCACGCGAGAGCGGTCACCTTCCTCATCGTGGACGGCGTGATGCCCGGCAACGACGGTCGCGGCTACGTGCTGCGTCGCATACTTCGTCGCGCGGTGGCCTACGGGCGCCGGCTCGGCCTCACCCGGCCCTTCCTGACAGAAATCGTCCGCGCGGTCGTCGGGCAGTACGGCGCGTACTACGGCGAGCTGGACGACAACAAGACATTCATCGAGAACGTCGTGGGCGCAGAA
>DATLAX010000060.1:0-8908 GCA_035527215.1 Dehalococcoidia bacterium | reverse complement strand
AAGAGTGCCCCATCGGGCGGAAGCGGCCGCACAAGCGCGACCTGTTCGCCCTCTACGACTCCTATCGCAAGGGCGAGCTGGCGCCCCTCGGCGACGACGAGTTCCGAGCCATCGAAGGCGAAGCCCCCGTCAGCGAACGCGGCGAGAGCTACTAACGCTTCCCTAGCGCCACTGGACTTTGTGCCGCGCCGCGTGCTCTTCCGCCATGCCCGGGCGCGGCCTCATCGACAGCACGTCGCGGATATCCAGCCGCAGCAGCCACATCGCAATTAGCCCCGTCAGCGTGATCCAGACAATCGAGAATATGTGCGTGCCGATGGCATAGCCACCGGCCAGCGCCCCGTTGACGCCGAGAGCGACGATCACGCTCTGGAGCGCTACCTCGTAAGTCCCTAGATTCCACGGCGTGATCGGCAGCGCGACGACGAGGTTGGCGGCGATCATGATGACGATGAACTTGTCGAAGGCCAGGTTGAGATCGAAGGCGAGACCGAAGAACCAGTACATCAGCGCTTCGGCAAGCCAGGCGGGGAAAGAGACGGCTATCACGCGCATCGTCCGCTTCGGCTCACGCATCGCAGCCAGACCTTCGATGAACTCCGGGACCGCGCTGGCGATCCTGTGGCGCATCCGTTCCCTGAACACGGACATCCACCGCTTCTGAGCCAGGTTCCTCGGCGGTCGAATCCGGGCAGCCAGCAGCGACCCAATGAATGCGAGCGTGATCGCGACGGCGAGACCCCAGGCAACGCCCGTGGGCAGGATCGCCACGCGTATGAAGCTGAGGACAACAAGGGTCATGATGAGGAAGGTGAATCCATCGAGCACCGTCTCAGCGATGATAACGGCCGCTGCAAGCTCGGCGCGGGGGATGCCGAAGCGCTGCGCGGGCACCTGTATTCTGAGCACGTCGCCGATGCGAAAGGGGACGGCGTTGTTCGCCATGTTGGAGACGAGGTAGATGGCGAACAGGTCGGGGAGCGGCGTCTCCTCAGTCTCCTCCAGCAGAAGTCGCCAGCGATAGGCGTGGATGAATTTCGATGCGCTGAAGCAAAGAAGGGCCGGCAACACCCATATGTAGTTGGCATGCGCGAAAGTCTGGAATACGCTGCCGAGGTTGACCCGCCATACTAGTATCCCTACAAATATGCCTGTGAGCGCGATCTGAAACCATATGCGGCGGCCGCGAAGACGGCGGAACAACCCTCTTGCTCTCCTCCCGTCATAGACCGTAGACGAGCGAGGGCGGCCAACGCCTTCAGTTGCGTCGTTCGAAGCGCCCTCGACAAGGCCATAGTAGCATACGCCAATCCTTCGGACAGCGCGGACCACCGGGCACACGGCGTCCTCGTCGAGGCCATTTGCCGTACTGAGAGAAGGACCAGCTGAGATCGAAAACCCGGAGGCCGAAGGCCCCCCCGACCTTGACCGGCAATCACTTCAGCATGCCAGACGTCTTCCCTTGGGCAGCCATCCTCAGGAAATGGTCGAAACGGCGCCTGAAGTGAACGGGGCGTTTAGGGCGCGGCGCCCGCCTCGCGGCGAATCTCCTTGAGGATATCGAGGTTGTCCTTATCCGGCCCCAGGTTGCCGAATCCCGGCACCTCGATGATGAACGGCACGTCCGCCAGGGCGGGATGCGACATGATCCGCCGGAAGCCGTCGCGGCCGATGTGGCCCTCGCCGATATTCTCGTGGCGGTCGCGCACGCCGGCAAGCGGCGCCTTGGAGTCGTTGGCGTGGCAGGCGACGAGCCTGTCGAGGCCGATCTCCCGCTCGAACTCGTCGACCGCGGAGGATAGCCCCTCCTCGCTGATCAGGTCATAGCCCATGGCGAAGGCGTGCTGCGTGTCGAGGCAGACCCTGACGCGGGGGTCGTCGACCTCGCGGATTATCGCGCCCAACTCGCTGAAGTGGGCGCCAACGCTTCCGCCCATGCCAGCGCTGTTCTCCAGGATCAGCCAGGAGTCGCGGGGAGTCGCCGCGAGCACGTTTCGGACGGCAGCGGCGACGCGTTCGAGTACCGCTTCGAAGCCTGCGCCCTTGTGGCTGCCCGCGTGAACGATGCTTCCCTTCGCGCCGATGCGCGCGCAGAGTTCGAGGTCGGCGACGAGCGACGCCGCGCTGCGCTCGATTGCGACGGGGTCGTCGCTGACGAGACTGATCAGGTAGATGGCGTGGAGGAAGACCGGCGCGATATCAGCGGCGGCGGCTTTCTCACGGAAAGCGTTCGTCTCCTCGTCGCCGTAGCTACGGCGGCGCCAGGTCTGCGGAGCGGCGCCGAATATCTGGACCGTCTCCGCACCCATGGCCTGCGCGCGATCGACCGCCTTATCGAGGCCGCCCGATGTGGAGACGTGCGCGCCGACCCTCATGGTCTCCCGTCCTCGCTTCCCGCAATCGAGCCGCTACAGTGGCCGCTATGACCTGCGGCTCGGAAGGAAGGGCTTGACTTATGGCCGCGGCCGACTATAATGAGGACGCTGGACCCCCTGAGAATGCCGGGCAATCTCAGGTGATAAGCCTCAACGGGTTGCTATGCAACCCGTTGTGCTATTTCCAGCAACCCTTCAGGAACGCCTTGTCGATTCGCACGGCCTTGTCAGCCACGTCACGCAGGTGCTGCGAAGACCAGGCGTCGCCGAAAAGCGCTACCTCCACGTGCCTGCCCGTGTCCTTCACTGCCTGAAGCGCATCCGCGAAGTCGTTGTCCCCGCTTACGAGAATGGCGACGTCATAGAGATCGCGATGGGCGTGGTCCAAGACGTCGGTTGCTATCTTGACGTCGATGCCCTTCTCATAGGCCGGTTCAGTCGGCCAGTTGCGATAGACGAGCCGCCCCAGCCTGACCTCCAGGTACGGGATGCGACGCATCCGGTTGAAGAAGGTCTGCTGGTCCTTGTGGCGTTCAGGCTCCTTGGTGTGGTCGACAGGCGCATTGTAATAGTAGACGCGGATCAGTTGGCGCTTGCCGGCCAGTTTCTTGGTGAAGGCCTCGAAATCCAGATTTGTGTAGCCGTAGATCGACTTCAGGGAATGGTACACGTTGCTACCATCGATGTAGATCATGACCTTATCGGGCATATGTTACCTCTCATAGAAATCTCCTGATGCTATTATATGCCGTCGCGGGGGCATCACGCCACGACACCTCCCACGGCGGCCGGCCCCGCAACACCTGTGCAATTGTCGTCCACCGACAGCAGCTACTATAATTGCCCGACGGCGAAAAGTGAAGCGTTCGATATGCCATGAGAGGTACGCAATGAAGATAAGAGACTTCCGAGAAGTGGCGGAGAAGGAAGAACTGCCGGGCGTGAGCCTGCGCCTTGTCATATCGCCGGAGGACGGCGCGCCCAACTTCGTGATGCGCGTCTTCGAGGTCCAGCCGGGAAGCTCGACGCCCTGGCACTCGCACGACTGGGAGCATGAGGTGTTCGTGCTCGCCGGCGAGGGCGAGGTCGTGAGCACCGAGGGCAAGACACCGATCAAGGCGAATCGCGTCGTATTCGTCGCGCCGAATGAACAGCACCAGTTCGTGAACAGCGGCTTCGGCGTGCTGCGCTTTATCTGCTGTATCCCCCGCACGGATTGATTCGAAGCCAGAAACCCTCTTCTTGCGCAGCGCGGGCATCTTGCCCGCCATGTGCGGGGGAAAGACTCGTGGAGGAGCGCATGGCCGTCGACCGGGCAGGCAACGGCACCCCGATACGTCTACAGACGGAGCGCGGCCCTGTTCCGTGTCTTTGCCATGATGGCAGGCCCGGCGCCGGCGGCGTAGTCCTCGTCGGCGGTACGGACGGCGGCTTCGACGGCCCTGCGAACGGCATCTACGCCACACTCGCCGAGGACCTGGCCGTCGAGGGCGTCAGCTCGCTGCGACTGGACTTCCGCCTGCACATCGCCCCCGGCGACGTCGATGAAGGGACGCACGATATCCTGGCCGGCGTGACTTACTTGAAGCAGCAGGGGGCGGGAAGGATCGGACTCGTCGGTCACTCATACGGCGGCGCGGTGGTCATAAACGCCGCTGCCCTCTCCCGCGACGTCGACGCGGCCGTCACCTTGAGCACGCAGACGGCGGGGACGGCGCTGTCCCCCCGGATCGCTCCCACGCCGCTTCTCCTCGTGCACGGCGAGCTCGACAGGCGTCTGCCGCCGGCATGCTCGCGCTACGTCTATGAGCGCGCCGGCGAGCCGAAGGAGTTGGTCATTCTCGAAGGCGCGAAACACAGCCTACGACAGCGCCGCGAAGATCTGCGGCAACTCCTGCGGGATTGGCTCGTCGCGCGCCTTCGACCGTCCGCGTAGATGGAGAAAGGGTCTGGGCCGCGCCGAGCTCTGTCCCTGAGCTAGCAGCGGCCCAGACAAAACACCGCAAGTGCGGCTTGTCGTCTTCTTAGCGACTCTTGATCCCCCCCGTGATTGCGCGGGCGATGACCAGTCGCTGGATCTCGTTCGCCCCCTCGAAGATCTGGAAGATCTTGGCGTCGCGCATCCACTTCTCGACGGGGAACTCGCTGACGTAGCCGTAGCCGCCGAGTATCTGCACGGCCTCGACCGTCGCGCGCATGGCAGCGTCTGAGGGGAATGCTTTCGCCATGCTTCCTTCACCGCGCAGGAACGGCACCCCGGTCACCGCCATCCAGGTGGCGCGCCAGATGAGCAGGCGTGCTGCGTCGAGCTCAATGGCCATGTCTGCCAGCTTGAAACCTATGGCCTCATTGGCGGCAAGCGGCCGACCGAACTGGATCCTCTCCTTGGAGTAGTCGAGCGCGTATTCGTAGGCGGCGCGACCAACGCCCAGGGCGAGACAGCCGATCATGGGGCGTGTGCGCTCCAGAGCGCCCAGGGCACCCATAGTGCCACCACCGCCGCCGGTACCTGCGGGAGCGCCGGGCTCAGGCCCAAGCCTGTTGCGTGCCGGCACGCGGCAATCGTCCAGGACGATGTCCGCCGTCCAGGAGGCGCGGATGCCCATCTTCTTCCAGACGGTCCCCATCGATAGACCGGGGGTGTCCTTCTCGACGGCAAAGGCGCAAAGGCCGCCCCATTTCTTGCTCTTGTCCTCGGTCGCGAATATCACGTTCACGTCGGCGATACCGCCGTTGGTAATGAAGCGCTTGGTGCCGTTGAGGATGTAATCGTCACCATCGCGGACGGCAGTCGTAGAGATATTGCCGACGTCGGAACCAGCCTCGGGCTCCGTCAGACCGAAGGCGCCCAACCGCAGCTCGGTCTCAGTGCTGACGCACTTCGGGACCCACTCCTTCTTCTGCTCGTCGGTTGCCATGGCCATGATGGCGGCCAGCGCCAGACCGCTGGAAGATATCGAGATTGCGACACCGCTGTCGCCCCATGACAATTCCTCGGTGATCACGGGCGAAGTAAGCATGGACGCGCCCTGGCCGAGCATTCCCGCAGACAGTCCCAACTGGTTCGCCTTGAGCATGATGTCACGTGGAACATCTTCGTGCTCGTCGAAATACGCAGCGTGCGGCCTGATCTCCTTGACCGCAAACTCGTGCGCCAGTTGCTGCACCATTCGTTCTTCTTCGTTCAGACCGAAATCGGCCATCAATAACCTCCTGCTTGTTTCAGATTCCTCTCCGTCAGCGCGGGGATTGTACCACGTGTTTTCTCTTTAGGAATAGATTACCTGAGACTCCAGCATTCCAGTGCGCCTTTTCGCCAATGCGTGGGCTGAATTCGCCTTGCTCGCGACAGCGGGTCGCATTTATACTCGCGTCCGAGTGCTGCGACCATGGATACAGGCATCCTGAAGGTGAAACGGCTGCGCCCGGGCGCGCGATTGCCGGAGCGGGCGACGGAAGGGTCCTCCGGACTCGACGTCTTCGCCTGCATCAACGGGCGCGACCACGTCGTGCTGAGGAGGCATCCGATGCGCGTGGGCACGGGCATCGCCATCGAGTTTCCGCGCGGCTTCGACGTCCAGGTGCGCCCGCGCTCCGGCCTCGCGGCGAAAGGCGTTGGGGTAACGTTGGGGACAATTGACAGCGATTACCGCGGCGAGGTGCTGGTCACCATGTACCTCTTCGGCGACGTCGACGAGTATCGAATCGCCAACGGCGACCGCATAGCTCAACTGGTAGTGACACGTTTGGGAAACCTGGACGTGGTCGAGGCTGAGGAACTGACCGATACGGCCCGCGGCGTTGGTGGCCACGGGTCGACCGGTCAGTAGGCACTTGCCAGGAGGCTTGCTGATTAGTTACGTGTTGTCCGGTCTAGTCCCGCCACCATGCCCAGAGCGGACAACCCGCGGGGGCGGTCTGTAGCGCCCCGGCCACCGGAGCGGAGAGTGAGCGTCTGAGCCGTCCCCTGTGCACGTATAGTGCCACCGGCAGGGCGTCTGCCTGAATCGGGGAGAACCCTCGTCAGGCATTGACACGGCCCTTATTTCCGCCGGCGGTGGCCTCCTCTTCACTGGGACGGGATTGGCGAGATTGAAATGGGCTCGGCCGGGAGGCCGCGAGTATATGAAACCATCTCTGCTCTTGCCCGGCTGCGCCGCTGTCGATGCCTTCATCGCCGATAACCTCAACCTGCTCCAGTCATTCTGGGAGTACGCCTACAGCAATCCCTCCTTCAACCCCGACGCCGTCTGTCCGTTCTGATACCCTCTCGCCAGCGGTCCCGCTGAACCCTTAAGATGGAAGTGTAGCGAGCAGCGCACTGATCATGACCGAGCAGCCAAAGCGCCCACTCCTCGATGTCGACTTCAACCAGACGCCGTTCACTGTCGCCTGGGAGATTACCCGCGCCTGCGCCTACGCCTGCATCCATTGCCGCGCCGAAGCCCAGCCGAAACGCGACCCGCGCGAGCTGACAACCGACGAGGGGTTTCGCCTCATCGATGACCTCGTAGACGTAGGTCGACCCATTCTCATCATCACCGGCGGCGACCCCATGATGCGCCCCGACCTGCTCGACCTCATTCGTTATGCGTCGGGCCACGGCCTGCGCGTCGCCCTCTCGCCGACGGCGACGAAGCTCGTGACCCGGGCGCGACTCGATGAGGCGCGCGAAGCCGGCGTCGCCCGCATACAGATGAGCCTCGACGGGTCGCGACCGGAGGTGCAGGACGCCTTCCGCGGCCGGCCCGGCTCCTTCCAGCGGACGCTGGAGATCCTCGACGACATCAGGAGCGCCGGCGTGTCGCTGCAGGTGGGCACGACCGTCAGTCGCTACAACCTGGACGACCTGCACGCTATCGCCCGCGTCGTCGGAGAGTACGGCGCCGTCATGTGGAGCCTGTTCTTCCTCGTGCCGACCGGCCGCGGCAGGCAAGAGGACATGATCTCGCCGCAAGAGCACGAGCGCGTCTTCAACTGGCTGTATGACCTCTCGAAGACCGCGCCCTTCGACGTGCGCACGACGGCGGCGCAGCATTACCGGCGGGTCGTTATCCAGCGTCGTCGCCGGGAAGAAGCGCCGTCAAACGGTGGCCTGCTGGTGACCGGCGCCGGCTACAGCTTTGCCGACGGGCTCGGCCAGTCGAATCGCGGCGTCAACGACGGCAACGGCTTCGCCTTCGTCAGCCACACCGGCGACGCCTGCCCCAGCGGATTTCTGCCGCTGCCCGGCGGAAACGTGCGCGACAGGTCCTTCGCCGATATCTATCGCGAGTCGCCCCTGTTTCGCGACCTGCGCGACTACACGCGGCTGAAGGGGAAGTGCGGCGCCTGCGACTTCCGCGAGGTCTGCGGCGGCTCGCGGGCGCGGGCATACGCCGTCACCGGCGACTACCTCGAATCGGACCCCTACTGCGTCTACCAGCCGCCCGAGAAGGGAGTCGACGATGCCGGTTGAACTGGACTCGAAGGACAAGGTCCTGCTCAACAACCTCCAGGGTGGCTTCCCGCTCACGTCGCGTCCGTTCCTCGAAACCGGCAAGAGCATGGGCATGGCCGAGAGCGAGGTCATCACGCGGGTGCGACGACTTCTTGACGAGGGAGCGCTGAGCCGCTTCGGCCCGGTGATCGACGCCAGAGCGCTGGGCGGCGCGCGGACGCTGGCAGCGATGCGCGTCCCGCCGGAGCGCCTGGAGGAGATAGCGACGATCGTAAACGGCTTCGACGCCGTATCGCACAACTACGAGCGCGAGCATGACTTCAACCTCTGGTTCGTAGTGTCATCGGAAGACCCGTCGGAGGTGGAACGCGTGCTCTCGGCCGTCGAGGAGAAGACGGGACTGCCGCTGATGGACCTGCCGGCAATCGAGGAGTACTTCGTGGAGGTCAAGTTCCACTTTGACGCCTGAGAGCGCTCTAACCGAAGACGAACGGCTGCTGCTCCTGGCGATCCAGGACGGCCTGCCCGTCGTCGAGCGGCCCTACGAGGCCATAGCGCAGCAGTTGGGCACGACCGAGGAGCGCGTGATCGCGACCCTGATGTCGCTCCTCGGGCGAGGCGTGATCAAGCGGCTGGGCGCCATCCCCAACCACTACGCGCTCGGCATAACGGCGAACGGCATGGCCGTCTGGGACGTGCCCGACGGCAGCGTCAGTGAGCTTGGGCGGCGACTGGCGGCGCGACCGGAGGTGACGCACTGCTATCAGAGGCCGCGCCGCTTGCCGGAGTGGCGGTACAACCTGTACGCCATGGTGCACGGTCGCTCGCGCGCGGAGGTGATCGAAGTGGTCAACGCGATAGCGAGTGACACGGGCCTGTCGAAGTTCCCGCACGATCTCCTTTTCAGCGTCCGCCAGATCCGGAAGAGGGGCACCCGCCTGCAAGAGAACGTCGCTCAAACCGATGCCTGAACAGTGTTCACTTCGTTGACAGGCGGTGGCCGCTGCAATAGGATCAGATCGCAACATATTCATTTCCGCTCGCCTGCCATGTCACAACTCGATCCCCAGCATGAGGAGAAAGGCATGCACGG
>DATLAX010000059.1:0-7300 GCA_035527215.1 Dehalococcoidia bacterium | reverse complement strand
CAGCAGGTCGAGGTGGTAGGTCTCCTCGACGGTGCGCAGCTCATCGCCGATGAGGGCTTCGATATCGCGGTCTTCGATCTCGGCTTTCTTGTCGGCGAGCTCCTTGAAGTCGGCGAAGGCGCGCGAGAACTCCTCGCCGGTGAGCTCGTAGCCCAGGGCGCGCAGTCGCTCGCGGAAGGCGTGTCTGCCGGAGAGCTTGCCGAGAACGAGCTCGGCGCCGCCGGAGGGCAAGCCGATCTCTCTCGCGTCCATTATCTCGTAGGTCTCACGCATCTTGAGGATGCCGTCCTGGTGGATTCCGGACTGGTGCCGGAAAGCGTTGCCGCCGACGATGGCCTTGTTAGGCTGGATGACGATGCCGGTCAGGTCGGAGATGAGACGGCTTGTGCGGTAGATCTCCTTGCTGTTGACGCCGGTCTTCAGGCCGTAGAGGTCATGTCGTGTCTTGAGCGCCATGACGATCTCTTCCAGGGAGGCGTTGCCGGCGCGCTCGCCGATGCCGTTGACGCAGCACTCGACCTGTCGGGCGCCGGCGTGCACCGCGGCCAGCGAGTTGGCGACGGCCATCCCGAGGTCGTTATGGCAGTGGACGGAGACGACGGCCTTGTCGATGTTCGGTACGCGGTCGAAGATGCGGCGGATGAAGTCCGCGAACTCTTCGGGCACGGAGTAGCCGACGGTGTCGGGGATGTTGACGGTTGTGGCGCCGGCTTCGATTACCTGCTCCAGCATCTGGTAGACGTATTCGGGGTCGGAGCGGCTGGCGTCCATGGGACTGAACTCGACGTCGGAGACGTAGCCTTTCGCCCGCGCTACCTGAGTGCGCGCCATCTCCAGGACCTGGTCGCGGTCCTTGCGGAGCTGATGCGCCATGTGGATGTCGGAGCTGGAGAGGAAGATGTGGATGCGCGGCTGGACGGCGCCTTTGAGGGCGTCCCAGCAAGCGTCGACGGCCGCCGGCGCGGCGTGCGCCAGGCCCGCGACGATACAGCGCTTGATCTCGCGGGAGACCGAAGTGACGCATTCGAAGTCGCCGGGAGAGGATATGGGGAAGCCTGCCTCGATGACGTCGACGCGCAGCCGTTCGAGCTGGCGGGCGATCTCCAGCTTGTCCTGGATGTTCAGGGCGACGCCGGGCGACTGCTCGCCGTCGCGGAGCGTGGTGTCAAAGATGATTACTTTGTCTGCCATTTCTTGCTCAACCTCCTGTGGTGGTTTCCTGCGATTCGATGAAGCCGGACGGCCCTCCTCCGCTGCGACGGGGAGGGCTATCGCAGGTTGAGCAGTTGGAGACTCCGTACGTTGTTCATCTTCGTCCTTATGAGACGTATATCTTCACTACCGGCCGGCGCGAGATGTTCCGTTTTCGCCCGGCGGGCTAAGCGACGTTGCTTCTTCCCGCCTGCCCGCCCAGAGGAGTGGTATTGGGGTCAGGGGGACACCCCCTGAAACCCCCGGCAAAGGGCATAGCCCTCTGCACTCCCTGTCGGGCGTTCCGCCCGCCCTGCGCGAACGAACTACGCGCAGCCTATTTGCCCTTCTTGAGCCAGGTCATCATGCCGCGAAGCTCTGAGCCTACCTCCTCGATCAGGTGGTCGGCGTTCTGACGCTTGAGCGCGCGGTAGTGGGGCCGGCCGACCTGGTTCTCCAGCAGCCACTCGCGGGCAAAGCTGCCGTCCTGGATCTCCGTGAGTATGTCCTGCATGGTCTCGCGGACGCAGTCGTCGATGACGCGCGGGCCGCGGGTGTAGTCGCCGTACTCCGCCGTGTCGCTGATGGAGTAGCGCATGTAGCCCATGCCGCCCTCGTACATGAGGTCGACGATGAGCTTGAGCTCGTGCATGCACTCGAAATAGGCGATTTCCGGCTGGTAGCCCGCGTCGACGAGCGTGTCGAAGCCGGCCTTGACGAGCTCGGTGACGCCGCCGCAGAGGACGGTCTGCTCGCCGAAGAGGTCGGTCTCGGTCTCTTCTTCGAAGGTTGTCTCCAAAACACCGGAGCGCGTGCAGCCGATGCCCTTTGCGTAGGCGAGGGCGACCTCCTTGGCCTTGCCGCTGGCGTCCTGGTGGACGGCGACGAGGGCGGGCGTGGCGCTTCCTTCGGTGTAGAGGCGTCGGACGAGGTGGCCCGGGCCCTTGGGCGCGATCATCGACACGTCGACGCCGGCGGGCGGGACGATCTGGCCGAAGTGGATGTTGAAGCCGTGGGCGAACATGAGGGTCTTGCCGGCCTTCATGCTGGGCTCGATGGCCTCGCGGTAGACGCGGGCCTGGTGCTGGTCGGGGACGAGCATCATGATGACATCGGCGGCAGCGGCGACTTCGGCGGCGGCCTGTACCTTCAGGCCCGCATCCGTCGCCTGCTTCCACATGTCGGTGCCCGGCAGCTCGGCGACGAGCACCTGGCAGCCGCTATCGCGCAGGTTAAGGGCGTGGGCGTGGCCCTGGCTGCCGTAGCCGATGATGCCGATGGTCTTGCCCTGGAGGAGAGCGAGGTCGGCGTCCTTGTCGTAGTAGATTGTGGCCATGGTAGGCTGCGACTCCTTTCTCGTCTATGCGGTCAAATACAATGCTTTAAGTTCGAATGAGACCCGCGGGTCTTGCGGTGACGGCTGTTCTTCTCGACCCTCCTCATTGGGGGTGGTTCTTCCGACCCGCCCGCCCAGGGGCGCTATTTGGGAATCAAGGGGACACCCCTTGAACCCCGCCAGAGGGGGGACCCCTCTGGACTCCTCCTGGAGGGGTCGAGCCAGTCAGTCAATGGCCCTGAGTCCTCCCTGTAGTCTTCCGACCGGTTTCACGCCGAGACTGGAAGGTCCCGGCTACGGTGTTTTGTTGACGCCGTCCTAGAGAAGGCTGCCGACGCGCGGCTTGCCCTGTCCGGCAGGGCGGTAGCGGTGCGCGCCCGCCCCTTCTTGCTCGACCGCGCTCATTGCGCGGCCGCGCGTTACGGCGACGCGGCCTGTGCGCGCCATCTCGCGGATGCCGTAGGGCTTGAGCATCTCGAAGGCGGCTTGGATCCTGTCTTCCGTGCCGGTGATCTCGACGACGACGGTCTCCGGCGAGGCGTCGACGATCTCGCCGTGGAAGATGTCGACGATTTCTATTATCGCACCGCGGTTCTGGTCGGTCGCGTTCACCTTCATGAGGGCCAGCTCGCGGGTCACGATCTCGTCTTCGGCGAGGTCACTGATCTTGACGACGTCGACGACCTTGAAGAGCTGCTTGGTGACCTGTTCGACGTCGGCGGCGGGGCCGCCGAGCACGAAGGTCATGCGCGAGAGGCCGGGGACTTCGCTGTGGCCGACGGCCAGGCTCTCGATGTTGAAGCCGCGCTGGCGCCACTTGCTGACGATCCGGTTCAGGACGCCCGGCTTGTTCTCAACGAGGGCGACTATGGTGTGTCGTGTGTCTTTCATCGTCTTGCCGTCACCTCCTTACGTTGGGCTGCCGGCCTGGCCGCGGGTTGCGGACGCTCGAGGGTCTGCGACAGGGCGGCGCCGGGTGGCACCATGGGGTAGACGCACTCTTCGGGCTCGACCTTGAAGTCGATCAGGACGGGGCCCGGGTGCGCGAGAGCACGCAGTATTGTGCCTTCGACCTGCGCCTTGTCGGTGACGCGCAGGCCGGCCATTCCGAAGGCCTCCGCGAGCTTGACGTAGTCGGGGCCGAACTCGCGCGTGGCGAAGATGCGGTTGTCGTAGAACATCTGCTGCCACTGGCGGACCATGCCGAGGAAGGAGTTGTTCATGATCGCGAACTTTACGGGCAGCTCGTACTCGACGACGACGGCGAGCTCCTGCATGGTCATCTGGAAGCCGCCGTCGCCGCAGATGGCCCAGACGAGCTCTTTGGGGTGGGCGAACTGGACGCCCATCGCGGCGGGCACGGCGAAGCCCATGGGGCCGAGGCCGCCGGCGGTGATGAAGCCGTTCGGGGTGTCGTTCCAGTAGTACTGGGCGGCCCACATCTGGTGCTGGCCGACGTCGGTGACGACGTAGCCCTTGCCGCCGCTGAGCTCGTAGATCTTTTTGATCACGTACTGCGGCAGGAGGTCGTCGCCCTCCGGGATGTCGATCGATGGGTGGTCCTCCCGCAACTGGCGCAGGTGGTCGAGCCAGGGATCGTGCGACTTCGCCTTGACGTGCGGGTTGAGGGCGGTGAGGACGCGCTTGACGTCGCCGACGATGGGGACGGTCGGCCGGACGTTCTTGCCGATCTCCGCCGGGTCGATGTCGACGTGGATGACGCGGGCGTGCGGCGCGAACTCCTTGAGGACGCCGGTGACGCGGTCGTCGAAGCGCATGCCGAGGGCGATCAGGAGGTCGGCCTCGTTGATGGCGATGTTGTTCCAGTACATGCCGTGCATGCCGGGCATTCCCATGCAGAGGGGATGGGAGCCCGGGAAGCCGCTGATGCCGAGGAGAGTGGTGATGACCGGTATCTGTGCCGTCTCCGCCAGCTCCAGCAGCTCGTCGTAGGCGTGGGAGATGCGGACGCCGTGACCGGCGAGGATCAGGGGCCGCTCGGAATCGGCGATTAGCTGGGCGGCTTTCTTGATCTGCGCCGGATGGCCTTCGAGGGTCGGCCGGAAGCCGGGCAGGTCTATCTCCTCCGGATACTCGAACTCGGCCTCCTGGATGAAGACGTCGCGGGGCACGTCGATGAGGACGGGTCCCGGGCGTCCGGAGCGGGCGATGTGGAAGGCTTCGCGCATGGTCTGGGCCATGTCGTCGGCGCTGAGGACGAGCCAGTTGGCCTTGGTTATCGGCAGGCTGATGCCGGTGATGTCGGCCTCCTGGAAGCCGTCGCGGCCGATGAGCCAGGTGACGACCTGGCCGGTTATGGCGACCATGGGCACGGAGTCCATCCAGGCGTTGGCGATGCCGGTGACGAGGTTGGTCGCGCCGGGCCCGGAGGTGGCGCAGCAGACGCCGACCTTGCCGGTGACGCGCGCGTAGGCATCGGCGGCGTGGGCGGCGGACTGTTCGTGCTTGACGAGGATGTGCCTTACCTGCGGGTAGTGCTGGAAGGTGTCGTAGAAGGGCAGGGTTGAGCCGCCCGGAATGCCGAAGACCGTATCGACGCCTTCACGCACCAGGCACTCCATGATTATCTGGGCACCTGTCATTTGCATAGTCGAAACCCCCTTATATGGCAATGCGTCTGATGGGACGCTGACGGTCGAAGTCGGAATACTGTGTTGGGGTCCTTCCGAGGAAGGACGGGCGCTGCGTTAGTAGTACAGCGCCGGCTCGTTGGGAACCAGCGTCCCGCGGGCAAGCGAGCCACCGCCCAGCGGGAGGCGACGTAAGGGGAGTAAGGCTACGGCACGGTCCCGGACGACGAGGGGACCGACCGGGCCGGCCATCGCCGTCAGCGAGACCGCTGACGCTCCCTGGAGAGGATTTCTAGCAGAGTGAGCCATGTGTTGATTCTCGACTGTCCACGGTCTAAACAAAAGTCCCGCCCCAAAGGGACCCCATGGGACGGGAGTGTACCACCCTTTTCGTCCGCCCAAGGCGGACCTGCTCCAGCGCTGTAACGGTCGCTTTCCGTCCGGACTTGCGTGCCCGCCTGTGTCGGACTCTGGGCCCGGCGGCTCGGGGGCGAGTTCGAGTCTGCTGTGTCGCCGGCTTTCACCGTTGCGCCGGCTCTCTGGGGCACAGTGTAAAGGCCCTACTACTCCCCTTCGTAGCCTTTATCTGTTATGTGCGGTTCAGTATAGCGGGCGGTCGAGGCGCTTGTCAACGTGGGGATCAAGGGGACACCCCTTGGAACCCCACCAGAAGGGAGAGCCCCTTCTGGACTTCCCCCGGAGGTGTCGGGCGACATGACCGCGCGAGGCGTCGTGCATTATGATGGGGCCAGGCACTACTTTTGTCGATGGAGGAACACATGACTACGACCTGGCAGATCGATACGCTGGACAACGGACTGCGCGTCGTCACGACGCCGATGGCGACGGCGCAGTCGGTGAACGTCTGCATCTTCGTCGGCGTCGGCTCGCGGATGGAGGAGCGGCGCACGAACGGCATCTGCCACTACCTGGAGCACATGCTCTTCAAGGGCTCGGCGAAGCGGCCCACGGCCCTCGACATCTCGCAGGCCGTCGAAGGGGCCGGCGGCGGCCTCAACGCGTTCACGAGCAAGGAGTTCACCGGCTACTGGGCGCACGTGCCCTTCGACCGGCTCGACCTGGCCGTCGACGTGCTGGCGGACATGGTGCGGCATCCGCTGCTCGACGGCGTCGAGATCGGCCGCGAGCGCACGGTCGTGCAGCAGGAGATACGCCGCGCCCACGACCAGCCCGCGGCATGGGCGGGCGAGCTACTGTCGCGCGCGTGCTACGGCGACCAGCCGATCGGCTGGCCGGTCGCGGGGACGGAGGAGAGCGTGGAGGCGGTCCGGCGCGACGATTTCCTCGCTCACATGGCGGCGTGGTACGTGCCGGAGAACACGGTGGTTGCCGTCGCGGGCAACATGACGCCGGAGCAGGTGGTGGCGCTGATCGAGGAGAGAACAGCGGATGCGGAGCGTCGGGCGACTCCGCCGCTGGCGCCATCTGCGCCGGGGCTGCCGCCGGAGCGCGTGCAGGTGGAGGCCCGCGACACCGATCAGTCGAACCTGTACTACGGGCTGCGGGCGATCTCCCGCAGGGACCCGGACCGCTATTCATTGACGATCCTCAACAGCGTGCTGGGCCGCGGGATGAGCTCGCGCCTGTTCAAGGAGGTGCGGGAGCGTCGCGGTCTGGCGTATTCGGTCGGTTCGTCGGTCAGCCGCCACCACGATACGGGCGTGCTGGCCGTGAGCGCCGGCGTCAGCCCGGAGAAGGCGGAGGAGGCAGGGAAGGTCATACTGGAGGAGGTCTTCAAGCTGGTGGATGAGCTTGTCCCGGAGGACGAGTTGACGCGCGCCCGCGACTTCACCGTCGGCAACTTCCGCCTCAGCCTGGAGACGACGATGGCGCTGACGCAGTGGACGGGCGAGAACCTGGTGACGACGGGCGAAGTCGAAGAGATCGACGACGTGGTATCGAAGCTGGCGGCGGTGACGGCTGAGGACGTGCGGCGGGTGGCGAAGCGTCTGTTCAGTCGAGACAACGTGGCGATGTCGCTGGTCGGTCCGGGAGCGGACGCGGGACTGCTGGAGAAGACGCTGCCCGCGTAGTCGAGCTCTTGGATTCAGGCCGAGGCTGGAAAGCCTCGGCTACGGTGATGTTCCATCCCAGGCGCTAGCGGGCGTCGGTGGCGAATCGACTTAGATTCCGGGTGTCGGGGTAGGAATCGGCGTCTCCG
>DATLAX010000058.1:0-4625 GCA_035527215.1 Dehalococcoidia bacterium | reverse complement strand
ATCGTCAAAGAGCTGCCGATGGAGTATGCAGTCGAACTGAACCGGCTCATCGAGCTGCAGCTCGAAGGCGCGATAGGATAGCGGCCGATGCTTGACTCAGTCTCGTTGCGAGAGCGACAGGCCATCGAAGAGCTATCGGCTCGCCACGAGGAACCGGTGCCGCTGCTGGAGCATCGCCTGAAGGCCTGGCGGCTCTACAAAGACATACTGCCGCCCACGGGTCGCGAAGAGGAATGGCGCCGCACCGACCTCAGCGCCTTGAGCCTCGACGGCATGCGCCTGTTCCCTGGAGCAGGGACGCACGTGCCCGCGCCCTCCCGTCAGAAGCGCAACGGTTACGGCGGCCGGATCGAGCAGCTAGACGGCATGACGCTCAGCCGCAGGCTCGACGTGGACCTCGAACGCGCCGGCGTGGTCTTCAGCGACCTGCACTCGGCCGCCGCGGACCAGCCGGACCTTTTTCGCGCTCATTTCATGACCGAAGCCGTGCGGCCCGATGACTGGAAGTTCGTGGCCCTGCATGCGGCGCTCTGGCGGGGCGGCGTCTTCCTGTACGTCCCCGCCGGCGCTCAAGTGAGCGTTCCGCTGCACGCCGGCGTGGGCCTGAGCAGCGGTGGCGTCGCCGTCTTCCCGCACACCCTGATCATTGCCGAAGAGGGAAGCAGCGTGACGCTTGTCGAGGAGCACGCATCGCGGAAGGACGCGCGAAAGGGCCTGAGTAGCAGCGTCGTCGAGATCCTGGCGCGGGATAGAGCGCAGGTGCGCTATGTCGGCGTGCAGGACTGGGGCAGAAACGTGAACAGCTTCTCCACGATTCGGGCGGTGCTCGGAGCGGAGAGCCACCTGGAGCTCGGTTTCGTCGGAAGCGGCGGCCGCGTCGCAAAGGGCAGCATCGAAGCGATACTATCGGCGCCGGGCGCGAGCGCGGAGATCGTCGGCCTCTTCTTGGCCGGAGGCGAGCAGCACATGAGCTACGCCACCCTCCAGGACCACCGGGCGCCCAACACGACCAGCGACCTCCTCTTCAAGTCCGCGCTCAAAGACAGCGCCGAGCTCGTGTGGAACGGCCTGACGCGCATCCATAAGAGCGCCGGCGAAAGCGATGCCAATCAGAGCAGCCGGAACCTCCTCCTCGGCGAGGGCGCCCGCGTGGCGCCCATTCCCGTACTGGAAATCGAGGCGCACGACGTAGCCAGGTGCAGCCACGGCGCGACTGTCAGCTCCGTCGACGAGGAACAGCTCTACTACATGATGTCGCGCGGCCTGACCCGGCAAGAGGCGACTCAGACAATCGTCGATGGCTTCTTCCGGCAGGGGCTGGAACGCCTGACGCCCGTGCGACTTTACGAGACTATCGGACGGACGCTGGAGCGACGTCTGCTGACGAAGGCGGCGTAGGCCGTGTCCGATTTCGTGAAGGCGGCGGAGACGAGAGACGTGCCTCCAGGGACAGTGAAAGCAGTGGAGATCAACGGGCGATCGATAGCCATCTGTAACGTCGACGGGCAGTACTACGCAGTCGACGACGTTTGCACGCACGACGGCGGCCCGCTGGGCAGCGGCAGGCTCTGCGACGGCCGGATCGAGTGCCCCCGCCATGGCGCCCGCTTCGACGTCCGCAGCGGCCGGGCGGTCGTCTTGCCCGCCGTGCTGCCCATCCGTACACATACTGTCGAGGTGATCGGGAAAGAGATAAGGGTGTCCTTTGGGGAGGTACACAATGTTTGATGTGGGGCGGATAAGGAAGGAATTCCCGATCCTCCAGCGCACCGTGCACGGCAAGCCGCTG
Organism: Dehalococcoidia bacterium; assembly: GCA_035527215.1. Taxonomy (GTDB): domain Bacteria; phylum Chloroflexota; class Dehalococcoidia; order DSTF01; family JALHUB01; genus JALHUB01. The sequence continues at coordinate 2,836 of DATLAX010000058.1, read as the reverse complement.
GTATATCTTGACAACGCCGCCACGAGCCAGAAGCCGGCGGCCGTCATCGACGCGCTCGTGGAGTACTATGAGCGCTACAACGCCAACATCCACCGCGGCCTCCATACCCTCGCCGAGGAAGCGACCAACCGCTACGAAGAGGCGCGCGAGAAGGTGCGGCGCTTCATCAACGCGCCCGGCTGCGAAAGCATCATCTTCACACGCAACGCTACTGAGTCGATCAACCTCGTGGCTCACTCTTGGGGCCGCGCGAACGTCCACGCCGGCGATGAAATCGTCCTTACGGTAATGGAGCACCACAGCAACCTCGTGCCCTGGCAGATGCTGGCAAAGGAGACGGGAGCAAGCCTGCGCTTCGTCGATGTCGATGACGAAGGCCGGCTGCGACGCGAGGACTGGCAACAGCTTATAGGCGAGAAGACCAGGCTGGTGGCGGTGACGCAGATGTCGAACGTGCTGGGTACCATCAACCCCGTGCGCGAGATAGTCGACCTGGCACACCAGTTCGGCGCCCTGGTCCTCGTCGACGGCGCGCAGAGCGTGGCCCACATGCCCGTCGACGTGCTTGGGCTCGACTGCGACTTCCTTATCATCTCGGGCCACAAGATGCTCGGCCCCACCGGTGTCGGCGTCCTCTACGCCCGGCGGCGCATCCTCGACGAAATGGCGCCCTTCCTCACCGGTGGCCACATGATCAGCAAAGTGTCCCTGGAGGATACCGTGTGGAACGAGGTTCCCTGGCGCTTCGAGGCCGGCACCGCCAACATCGCCGATGTCATCGCCTACGGCGCCGCCATCGACTACCTTGAGGGCATCGGCATGGAAGCCGTGCGCCGCCACGACATTGAGCTCACGTCCTACGCCCTGGAAGTGCTGGGAAAAATCCCCAACCTGACGCTCTACGGGCCGCCGGACGCCTCCGATCGTGGCGCGGCCGTCTCATTCAACGTGGGAAACCTTCATCCACATGACATCGGTACCGTGCTCGATAGTCAGGGCGTTGCCATCCGGGCCGGCCACCACTGCGCGCAGCCTCTCATGACGCGGCTGGGCGTCCCAGCGACAGCACGGGCCAGCTTCCAGATCTACAACCGCCGCGAGGAGATCGATATCCTGGCGGAGGGAATCCAAGAAGCCGCGAGGTTCTTCGGAGATGCCATTGGCACGCGAACCTGATCTTGACGAGCTGTACAAAGACCTGATCCTCGAGCACTACCGGCGGCCGCGCAACCGGCATTCGGTCGTCGATCCGAAGGTCGTCGGTGAGGGCTATAACCCGCTCTGCGGCGACGAGATCGCCGTCGAGGCCCACTTCGAGGGCGACGTCCTGGCCGACGTCGGCTTCGCGGGCCGCGGCTGCTCCCTGAGCCAGGCCTCGGCCTCCATGATGACGGAAGCGATGAAGGGGAAAACGGTGGCGGAAGCGCGCTCCCTCATCGACGCCTTCACGCGAATGATGACCGACCCCGATTTCCAGCCTTCGGACGGTCTCGGCGACCTGGAAGCGTTCGTCGGCGTGGCCAAGTACCCCGTGCGCGTGAAATGCGTGACCCTTGCCTGGCACGCCCTCCTTGATCTCCTCAGCCGGGGGGCCGAGGTGCCGGGGAAGGAGTAGCCGTGTTCTTCTCCGAAGACGTGGTTCGCGAAGCGCTGCGAAGCGTGCTCGACCCCGAGATGCGCATCGGCGTCGTCGATCTCGGCCTGATCTACGGGATCGGTATCGACGGCGCGACGGTGCGCGTCACCTACACCCTCACCAGCCCGGCGTGTCCCCTGGGGCCCGCCATCGCCGAACAGATGCGTCGTGCCGTGCTGGAGATACCCGGCGTCCGCGACGTCGATTTGTCCCTCACGTTCAGCCCGCCCTGGGACCCCCGCACGATGGCCAGCGAGGACGCCAGGATGGAGCTTGGCATCTGGTAGACTCCCGCCTGCCCTGAACCGGAACGCCCGCCCGAAAGAGCGGGTGCCCCGCCGTGTCCTGGACTACCCGCAACCGACGTCTCTTGCGGCGCCTGCCGGCTTGCTGAGAATCCGCCGAGCACACCTTGACCTCCAGTGGACTTTTGAACGGGAGACGTGCTATAGGATACGGAGTCGGCAAGCGAAGCAGGAAATAGGAGGTTTCATTCGTGGCAAACGACATCGAGGCAAGACTCGAAGCCCTGAAGAGAGAGGTCGAAGGACTCAAGGGTAAGGCTGTTACGGTCACGGAGACAATTGCGAACCCCGCGCCTCTGGGTCTGGCCGGATTCGGCATCACCACGCTGCTGCTGAACGTTGTCAACGCGGGAATCATCAACAAGTCCGACATCGGAATGGTGCTGCCGGTCGGTCTGTTCTACGGCGGCCTCGCCCAGTTGCTGGCGGGCATGTGGGAGTTCAAGAAGAACAACACCTTCGGCGCAACCGCCTTCAGTTCCTTCGGCGCCTTCTGGCTGGCGTTCGCCGTCATGGAGATTCTGATCATGAACGGCGTCATGGATCCGGTATCGGCCGAAGGCGGCCTCACAGTGTTCCTGGTAGCGTGGGGCATCTTCACCACCTACATGTTTGTCGGCACGCTCAGGATATCGGTGGCGCTGATGGTCGTGTTCGCGGCGCTGGCCATCCTTTTCTATCTCCTGGCCTGGGGCGAGCACAACAGCGACGTTCACAAGATCGCCGGCTATGAGGGTCTGTTCACCGCCGGCGCGGCCCTGTACGCCTCATTCGCTCAGGTCGTCAACGAGACCTGGGGCAAGTACGTCGTACCGCTCGGCATAATCAAGAAGTAGCGCCGCTGGCGCGGAAAGACGCCCCTGGAAACCACCTGGTCGCTGGCGATGTGACTCAT
>DATLAX010000057.1:0-2714 GCA_035527215.1 Dehalococcoidia bacterium | reverse complement strand
TTGGACCGTTTCACGCTCTGCCGCAGCCGACACGATCCGGACATTGTGAGGCGTTCACCACCGCAGGTTGGCGTTCGCTTCTGTCGCGGAAATCCAGCGCGCCGGCTTGACGGTGGTTCCGCATAGCCATAGGTGCTTTCTAGTCCACTCGCTCCGTTGACGGGCAGACGTGAGGTGCTATACTTGCCGCACTGGTGGTCAATCATCTAGCGCCCCCCGCCGTTAGCGTCTCCGCTAAGCAGCTAAGCAGCATGCGCGGCAACTGTGCCGCTGCATCTTCGATCTGGCTCTGCCCTTTCCACGAGATCGTCGCCGCGACGTCAGCGGGGGCTGTAGGAGGAATAGCGGAGATCCCGTCGCGTAGACAGGCCGCAGCCGGCGACGGACAGCGGTCGCTGGCGCGCCGCGACGCCGCACTGGCTGGAATGGCAGTTATTGTCTTGCTGGCATCAGGCAGCTGGTACGCCAGGAGGCGATGGCGGGCAGGCCACTCGCTCGACCCGCGATTGCGCGGACCTAGCTGACGATTAGGGACTCAACGATCGCTATCGACAAGGAGGAGCTATGGAGTACGAAGCCATTCTCACGGAGACCCGCGGACGGGTTGGCATCATCACCTTGAACCGGCCCGAAAGGCGCAACGCTCTTGGCGCGAAGATGAGCGAGGAGATTCGCAACGCGATAGACGCCTACAACGAGGACGACGGCATCGGCGCGATAATCCTCACGGGCGCCGACCCCGCGTTCTGCGGCGGCGCCGACGTCGGCGACTGGAAGCGCGACCTGGACAAGGGCACGAGCGCCGAGGAAGGCTCGCGACGCCTACGACGCGGCACGAACTGGGTCGAATTCTTCGCCGCGTCGAAGCCGATCGTTTGCGCGGTGAACGGCCCGTCCATCGGCGCCGGCCTGACGATAACGCTCTCCACCGATGTCCGCATCGCCTCGGATCGCGCCCGCTTCTCGATGCGCTTCGTGCGCATAGGACTCATCCCGGAGCTGGCGAGCACCAAGCTGCTGCCCATGATCGTTGGCTTCAGCCGGGCGCTGGAGATGATGCTCACCGGCAAGACCATCGATGCGCAGGAGGCAGAGCGGATAGGGCTGGTGAGCCGCGTCGTGCCGCACGACCGGCTCCTGGACGAGGCGGTGTCGCTTGCATCCGATATCGCCTTCAACCCGACGGAATCGCTGTTTGCAGTCAAACGGCTGACGTGGAACAGTCTGGTCGATACAGACATACGCAGAGTCATGATGCTGGAAGCCGATGAGCTGATGAAAGCTGCTCAGCGTCCCAGTTTCAGCGAAGCCGTGAACGCCTTCCTGGAGAAGCGGCAGCCGGACTTCCACAAGCCCAACGGCTAGGACAGCGCGGGTTAGGGGACTGCTTAGAAAGGAATAGAGATGGACCTGCGAGATACGCCGGAAGAAGCGGTTTGGCGAAAGAAAGTACGCTCCTTCATCGAGGCGGATCTGCCGCCCCGACTCAGGGAGGCAGCCCTGGCCGATGAGCGCGTCGGGGGGCTCTGGGAAGACCCCGACATGCAGACCTGGCGGCAGAGCCTCGTCAACAAGGGGTGGATCGCCCCTTCCTGGCCGAAGGAGTACGGCGGCGCCGCTATGACCCTCATGCAGCAGTTCATTCTGAGCGAGGAGATGGCCGAAGCGCACGCTCCCGCCGTCGGTGGAATGAGCATCTCGATGGTCGGGCCGACGCTGATCGTTCATGGCACGGAGGAGCAGAAGAAGATGTTCCTGCCGACCATCCTCTCCGGCGAGACGTTCTTCTGCCAGGGCTTCAGCGAGCCGGAGGCCGGCTCCGACCTTGCGTCCCTGCGCACTCGCGCCGTCCGCGACGGCGACGAGTACGTCATCAATGGCCAGAAGATCTGGACGAGCAACGCCCACCAAGCTAACTGGATGTTCGTGCTGGCGCGCACCGACCCCGAAGTGCCAAAACACAAGGGCATCACCTACTTCCTCCTCGAGATGAGCACACCCGGCGTCGACGTGCGCGAGCTACCGGACATAACCGGCGACGTGCTGTTCAACGAAGTCTTCTTTGACAACGTTCGCGTTCCCGCGAAGAACATGGTCGGCGAGGAGAACCGCGGCTGGTACATCGCCGCGACGACTCTCGACTTCGAGAGGGCGGGCTCGATGGGCTCCGTCGTGACGCTGCGGCAGCAGGTCGATCGCCTCATCCGCATGGCGAAGGCCGGTGGCGACCAGAGCCCGATCAAGCGCAATCCATCGCTGCGGCTGGAGCTCGCCGACCGGATGGTCGAGGTGCAGGTCACGCGGATGATAGCCTACCAGGTCGTGTCGATGCTGGGCCGCGGGCTCATCCCCAACTACCAGGCCTCCATGCTGAAGACGTTCGCGTCGGAGACGGCGCAGCGCGTCGCCGAAACGGGCATGAAGCTGATGGGGCTGCACGGCGGCCTGTACGGCAAGGACGCGCCGGAGAAGGGGACGATGCCATACTTCTATCTCGGCACGCTCGGCATGACGATTGCCGCGGGGACGTCGGAGATACAGCGCAACATCATCGCCCAGCGCGGCCTCGGCCTGCCGCGGCAATAGGCGTCGCCGCGGCGGCGTCCCTCCCCGTTGACATTAGGGCTCATCACGGGCTGGCTTTTGATGTCCTCGCCGCGGTCTTGCGGCGCTTCGCGAGGCGCGCAGGCTACATTCGCATTCAGGTTTTCCCC
>DATLAX010000056.1:0-7984 GCA_035527215.1 Dehalococcoidia bacterium | reverse complement strand
GTGATTCCCGCCCCGGCCGCCGTCTCGATGCCGTCCGGGAACGGGAAGAAGGCGTCGGAGGCCATGACAGCGCCCTTCGCCTTGTCGCCGGCGGCGCGCGCGGCGAGCATGACGCTCGTGACGCGGTTCGGCTGGCCCGCGCCCATGCCCATCAGCGTCGAGTCCTTCACGAATACGATCGCGTTCGACTTAATGTGCTTGACAGCGCGGTTGGCGAAGAGCAGGTCGCGCATCTCCGCGTCCGTGGGCTTTCGCTGCGTGACGGCTTGCGGCTCGATCCGCGTGTCCGGGATGTTGTCGCGCTCCTGCACGAGCAGTCCGCCGACGACCCGCCGGTAGTCGAGCCCGGCCAGCGAGGGCGGGGCAGCGCGGAGGATGCGCAGGTCGCGCTTCTTGCGCAGGAGGGCGAGCGCGTCGTCTTCAAAGTCGGGCGCGATGACGATCTCGTAGAACGTCTTGCCGATCTCCTGCGCGATCGCGAGCGTGAAGCGGCGGTTGACGGCGACGATGCCCCCGAAGGCGGAGACGGGGTCGCCGGCGAAGGCGCGACGGTAGGCCTCGGCGAGGTCGTCATGGCTGGCCAGGCCGCAGGGGTTCGTGTGCTTGACGACGACGACCGTCGGGCCGGGGAAGTCGCAGGCGGCGTTCCAGGCGGCGTCGGCATCCATGACGTTGTTGTAGGATAGCTCCTTGCCGTGAAGCTGCTCGGCGGAGACGATCCCCCCGGGGTTCGGATTCGTGACGCTCTCTTCGGCGTAGAAGGCGGCGCGCTGGTGCGGGTTCTCGCCGTAGCGGGTGTCGAAGAGCTTGCTGAGGGCGATGGTGAACGACTCAGGCAGTATTTCCTCGGGTTCGCGAAGGTACTGGGAGATGGCGGTGTCGTAGGAGGCAACGTGCTGGAACGCCTTTTGCGCGAGCCGCCGTCGCTCCGGCTGGGGCACTTCGCCGGCGGCAAGCATCTCGAGCAGGGGGGCGTAGTCCGCCGGGTCGACGACGACAATGACGCTGGGGTAGTTCTTGGCGGCCGCCCGCAGCATCGTCGGGCCGCCGATGTCGATGTTCTCCAGCGCGTCTTCGAGGGTGACACCCGGCCTGGTCACGGTCTGCACGAACGGGTAGAGGTTGACGGCGACGAGGTCGATGGGCGCGATGTCCTGTCGCTCCAGCTCGGCGCGGTGCTCCGGCAGGTCGCGGCGGGCGAGGATGCCGGCGTGGACGACGGGATGCAGCGTCTTGACGCGGCCGTCGAGGATCTCGGGGAAGCCGGTGAGATCGGAGATGGACTTGACGGCGACGCCGGCGCCGGCGAGGGCCTTGTGGGTGCCGCCGGTGGAGTAGAGCTCGACGCCGAGGGCCGCGAGTCCGCGCGCGAACTCCGCGAGGCCTGTCTTATCGTGGACGCTGATGATTCCCTTCACCACTCCCCCTCTGCCGATGCTGTTGTCGAGCTAGGACAGGACCACGCGCTTGCCGCCCGCCTGCGGGACGACCTGGCCGACGACGCGCGCTTCCGGCAAGAGCGACCGCACGGCTTCGACGTCCGCCTGCGAGCAGACCAGCACCATGCCCAGCCCCATGTTGAAGACGCGGTACATCTCGTCGTCGCTCACCTTACCCTCTCGCTGGATGAGGGTAAAGATGGGCGGCGTCTTCCACGTGCCCCTGTCGAAGCGTGCGGCGAGGCCCTCCGGCAGGATGCGAGGCACGTTGTCGACGAGGCCGCCGCCGGTGATGTGAGCGATGCCCTTCAGGTAGGTGAGCACCGGCTTCACCTCGCGATAGTAGCAGCGATGCGGCAGGAGAAGCGCCTCTCCGAGCGTCAGGCCCAGTTCCGGGTAGCTGCGATACAGCGCCGCCTTCTCCGCCTCCGGGTCGCCGCCGAGCCCGACGTGGAAGACGCGCCGGGCCAGCGAGTAGCCGTTGGTGTGTAGCCCGTTCGACGCCAGCCCGAGCAGGGCGTCGCCCTCTTCGATCTTGGAGCCGTCGATGACGCCGTCGCGCTCGACGACGCCGACGATGAAGCCGGCGAGGTCGAAGGCGTGCGGCAGGTATACGTCGGGCATGTCCGCCGTCTCGCCGCCGATGAGGGCGCAGCCGGCGCTCCGGCAGGCTGACGCTATTCCCTGGACGACCGCGATCTTGTCATCCTCGCTGAGGCCGGCGCTGGCGATGTAGTCGAGGAAGAAGAGGGGCTCGGCGCCCGTGGTCAGGATATCGTTGACGCAGTGGTTTACGAGGTCGACGCCGGCGGTGTCGAAGCGTCGCATGGCGGCGGCGACGTTGAGCTTCGTGCCCACGCCGTCGGCGCTCGCGACGAGCACGGGCTCGCGGTAGCTGCCGAGCCGGAACAGCGACGCGAAGGGCCCGACGCCGGCGAGCACCTCGGGCCGGCCCGCCGAACGGACGATCTCCTTGATGCGGGCGGCGAGACGGCTGCCGGCATCGATATCGACGCCGGCGGCAGCATACGTCTCACTGCCGCCGCTTTCCAGGGTCATTGAAGTGCCTTTGGACCGGGGGCTAGCCCCGGAGGTTTACCCGCCTCTGGAGGGTCAGCTTGAGTGCGGGGCGGTTGCGCTCTCCACCCACTCGAAGTCATGGCGGTCGCGGGCGGTAACCGGCGGCTCCAGGGTGAGCTTGTCCATCTGCATGGGCACCGGCAGCGGGTAATCGCCGGTGAAGCAGGCGAGACAGAACGTCTCCCCGGGCAGACCTATGGACTCGACGAGGCCGTCCAGGCTGAGATAGCCTAAACTGTCGGCGTCGATGTGCTCGCGTATCTCGGGCACCGTCTTCTGGGCGGCGATGAGCTCCCAGCGGGTGGCCATGTCGACGCCGAAGAAGCAGGGATACGTGAGCGGCGGCGCCGTGATGCGCATGTGAACCTCGCGGGCGCCGGCGCGTCGCAGCATCTCGACGACGCGCGGCGTTGTCGTCCCGCGCACGATGCTGTCGTCGACGACGATGACGCGCTTGCCGCCGAGGATCTCCGGCAGCGGGTTGAACTTGAGCTGGACACCGACCTCGCGGATGCGCTGGTCGGGCATGATGAACGTGCGGCCGACGTAGCGGTTCTTGACGAGCCCCTCGACGAAGGGGATGCCGGACTCCTGCGAGTAGCCGATGGCGGCGGCGATGGCGGAGTCCGGGACGCCCATGACGACGTCGGCGTCGACCGGGTACTCACGGGCGAGGCGGGCGCCCATCGCCATGCGCACGGGGTAGAGCAGCTTGCCGCGGATGACACTGTCGGGCCGGGCAAAGTAGATATACTCGAAGACGCAGAAAGCGCTGCGGTTGCTCTCCAGCGGCCGGAAGCTGCGGACGCCGCGGGCGGTGATCTGGATGACCTCGCCGGGGTCGACCTCACGCAGGAAGCTCGCGCCGATGTGGTCGAAGGCGCAGCTCTCGGAGGCGACGACCCAGCCGCCGTTGAGGCGCCCAAGGCAGAGCGGTCGCACGCCGAGGGGATCGCGCACGGCGAAGAGAGCGTCGGGCGTGAGGACGACGAGGCAGTAGGCGCCCTGGATGCGTCGCATCATGTGGGCGAAGCGCTGCGACCAGGAGTTGCCGGGGGCGAAGGCGAGCATGCGGGCCATGACCTCGGAGTCGGTCGTCGTGGTGAACTCGTGGCCCTCCTCCTCCATGTCGGCGCGCAGCGTCTCGACGTTGACGAGGTTGCCGTTGTGGCCGAGGGCGATGTCGCCGTTGGGGCCGGAGACGCGGAACGGCTGGGCGTTCTTCAGCCGGCTGGAGCCGGTCGTGGAGTAGCGGTTGTGGCCAATGGCGATGTCGCCGCGGAGGCGACGGAGGTCCTCTTCGTTGAAGACCTGGGAGACGAGGCCCATGCCGAGGTAGCTGTGGAGCTCATGACCGTCGGCTGTGACAATCCCCGCGCTCTCCTGGCCTCGGTGTTGGAGCGCGTACAGGCCGTAGAAGGCCACTCTTGCCGCGTCTTCGTCGGCGGCGTGGACGCCGAAGACGCCGCAATACTCCCGGGGACTGGAGTGCACACCTACCTCCTGCCGTAAGGCAGCCACACCTGTCCGCCACGGGCGGATCTCCGCAGAACCGACAGCCAAATCATAGTACGCCGGCCCTGGGGGCGCAAGGTCGAGCCGCGCGCATCCGCGAGCCAGACCCTATATGATCGTAGCATCAGCGTTGGGCGAAGATCAATTCGGGGGTGCGCCGGCCGCATTCGCCGCTCGCTGCCGGCGTAGCGCTGCCGCTTCAGGAAGACAACGCTGATCTTTCCCGCCCACCCGCCCACACATGTCTTTTCCCCGAGAGAGAGTCAGGGGGACACCCCCAAGTATCGAGGGCTTTGGGAGTGGTGTGTTCATGCGGCGGTTTCCGGTATGTTGGAGGCTGCGACGAAAGGGCGCGCAGCATGAGGCGCCTCGACTACAAGTGGCTGGTCGGCATCGTCTTCGCGTTCGGCATGTTCATGAACCTGCTGGACACGACGATAGTCAACGTCGCCCTGCCCACGTTCGCGCGCGAGTTCAACGCCTCAACGACGACGATCGAGTGGGTGGTCACCGCCTATCTGCTGGCCCTGGCGGTGTTCATCCCCATGAGCGGCTGGGTCGGCGACCGCTTCGGCACAAAGCGGACCTTCATGGCCGCGCTCGCCGCGTTCACGCTCGGCTCGCTGCTTTGCGCGCTCTCGCAAAACATCCACGAGTTGATAGCGTTTCGCGTCATCCAGGGCATGGGCGGCGGCATGTTGATGCCCGTCGGGATGGCGATGGTCTTCCGGGCGTTCGCGCCGTCGGAGAGGGCGGCGGCGGGGGCTCTGGTCTCGATCCCGACGGCCGTGGCGCCGGCTGCCGGTCCGGTGCTGGGCGGTTACCTGGTGGAGTACCAGTCGTGGCCCTGGATCTTCCTCATCAACATCCCCATCGGCATCCTGGCCATCGTGTTCGCCGGTCTTGTCCTGCGCGAAGAGCGGCAGCCGCGGCCCGGCCGGCTCGACGTGCCCGGTTTCCTCCTGTCCAGCGCCGGGCTTGCGGTGCTGATGTACGCCCTCGCCGAAGGCGGGACGCGCGGCCTCGACGACCCGCGTGTCATCTTGATGGCGCTGGCGGGTCTCGCCCTCCTGGCGCTGTTCGCCGTCGTCGAGATGCGGACGGAGAAGCCGCTCCTCGACCTCCGTCTCTTCCGCGACCCGCTGTTCCGGGCCGTGAGCATCCTCTGGATACCCGGTCAGGCGGCGTTTGTGGGCGCGCTGTTCCTGGTGCCGCTGCTGCTGCAACTGGAGATGGGGTTCTCCCCGCTGGAATCCGGCCTGGCGACGTTTCCGCAGGCGGTCGGGATAGCGATGATCGCGCCGGTCATGGGCCGGGTGTACCCGCATGTGGGCCCTCGCCGGCTGGTGATGGCGGGGATGGTCGGCCTCTGCCTCACGACGCTGTCGTTTCTGCTCATCGGCCTGGAGACGGGAGCGTGGTGGATAAGGCTGATCATGCTGCTGCGGGGGATGTCGTTCGGGCTGGTGATGGTGCCGGCGGCGGCGGCCGCCTACGTGACGATCCCGCCGCAGGACACCGGCCGCGCGACGGCCATCGGCAGCGCGATCCCGCAGGTCGGCGCTAGTTTCGGCGTCGCGCTAATGGCGACGGTCCTGAGCCGCCGTCTCATCACTCACGGCGCGGTGCTTGTCAGCCCCGCGACCCGCAGCGGCGCCCTGATGGCGTTCCACGACGCCTTCGTGGTGGCCGCGGTGCTCCCGGTGGTAGCGATCTTCGCGGCGCTGCTGATAAGCGATCGGATGGCGCTTGCGGCGGGGCGGGAGAGGGAACGCGCGCCGCCACCCGATCTCTCTCCGTAGCCGAGGCTTTCCAGCCTCGGCGACACCAGGCACATGGGAACGTTAACCAGATACCTGGCCGAGAGTCACTGCTACCACGCGATCACAAGGACGCGCGAGGGCATGCCTGTGTTCAAAGACACTGCTGATGCGACCATCGTGGTCGATGCCCTCCAGTTTCTTCGCTATGAACGCGCCTATCTCCTCGGCTACGTGGTGATGCCCGATCACCTGCACGTTATTGTTGTTCCCAGGGGTGATGCGACCATTTCGAAGCTGATGCACAGCATCAAGGGCTATTCCGCTCGAATCATCAACGCGAGGCGAGGCGGTTCTGGACCAGTCTGGCAGCGTAGTTTTTATGATAGGGCGATAAGGCACGAATCCCAGCTTTTCGAAACGCTCGAGTACATCCACTCAAATCCAGTGGTGGGAGGTCTGGCACAAGCGGCCGAAGAATACCGTCTCTCTTCAGCGCACGCATCCGCAAAGACGGACTTGGCGGAATTCCTTTCGGGATAGGTGTGAATCACCGAGGGTGTTTTGCCCACTCCCAAGCGACGTAGCACCCGGCGGATGCCAAGAGCGTAGCCGAGGCTGGAAAGCCTCGGCTACGTGGGGTGTTTGCGTGAGGTGTCTATGGTGGATGTTCACGGCGGCGTTTGCCGGGCTCTTCCCTTCGGCTGCCGTCTCTGCTATACTCTGGCGCGGCGCGAAAGTCCGCCGAAGGCGGAAAGGAGGTATGCCCCGATCGCATCGGGGTAAATTCATGCCAGTAATAGTAGTAATCGGCGGCCAGTGGGGCGACGAAGGCAAGGGAAGGACTATCGATCTGCTGGCGCAGAACGCCAGCATCGTGGCCCGCTACTCGGCCGGGAACAACGCCGGACATACCGTCGTTAACGACATGGGCACCTTCCGCCTCCACCTCGTTCCCGCCGGCATCTTCTACGGCGACAAGACGTGCGTCATCGGCAACGGCGTCGTCATCGACCCGCCGGTGCTGCTGGAGGAGATCGAGGAGCTGCAGTCGAAGGGCGTCAGCGTCAAGAGCCTCTACGTCAGCGACCGCTGCCACATCATCATGCCCTACCACGTCCTCATCGACCACGCCGACGAGGAGCTGCGCGGTCCGGCGGCCATCGGCACCACCTTCCGCGGCGTCGGGCCGGCGTTCGTCGACAAGGTCGGGCGCATCGGCATCCGCATGGTCGACCTCATCAGCCCGGACGCCTTCCGCGAGCGGCTGTCGATGGTCCTGCCCTACAAGAACGCGGTGCTCCAGAAGCTGTACGGGCTGGAGCCGCTCGACTTCGACGAGGTCTACAAGGCATACCACGACTACGGTCGTCGCCTGGCGCCGTTCGTCGCCGACACGGCGATGATGGTTCAGGAGGCGCTTGCCCGCGGCGAGACGGTCTTGCTCGAAGGGGCGCAGGGTTCGCTGCTGGACCTCGACGCGGGGACGTACGAGTACGTGACGTCGTCGGTGCCGTCGTCAACGGCATCGGGCGCGGGCCTGGGCATCGGCATCGGACCGACGCAGATCACGCGCGTCGTCGCCGTGTACAAGGCCTACCAGACGCGCGTCGGCAACGGCCCTATGCCGACGGAGCTGAAGGGCGACCTCGGCGTCGAGCTGCGCGAGAAGGGGCAGGAGTACGGCACCACCACCGGCCGGCCGCGTCGCTGCGGCTGGTTCGACGCCGTCGCCGCCCGCTACACGGCGCGCCTGAACGGGCTATCGGGCGCCGTGATCACGCGTCTCGACGTGCTGGACACGTTCCCGAGCGTGAAGGTTTGCACCGCTTACCAGGTCAACGGCATGCCCGTCGACCGCTTCCCGGCGAGCCTGGGGCGCCTGGCCTGCTGCGAGCCCATCTTCGAAGAGCTGCCCGGCTGGCAGGAGCCGACGACGCATATCCGTCGCTTCGAGGACCTGCCGCGGCACGCGCGCGAGTACGTGAAGCGATTGGAGCAGCTCATCGGGGTGCCGGTGGCGCTGGTTTCGGTGGGCCCGGAGCGCGAGCAGGCGATAATCGTCAAGCCCATCCTCTAGGGACGCCACGAAGATTCCTACATACGCGCTGTTGACAAGCGCGCAGGCAGTGCTATAATCCGCGCATCGGTGGCTCGCTACTGATTATCCCCGCTCATCGGTTCCCGCCA
>DATLAX010000055.1:0-2477 GCA_035527215.1 Dehalococcoidia bacterium | reverse complement strand
CTTGCAGGTCTGGAGCACGTAGTCCTTGTCTTTGCCGTTTGCGGCCATGCCTCTCTCCTTCCGATAACTCTATGTCCGGGCGGGCGCTATTCGGCGCTCCTGTCATCTGCCGGTTTGCCGACTTATTCCTGGTCTTTCGACAGCGCCGGCGCCGCTTGTGCCTGGACCGTGTCCATTATAGCTGGCTCCTGCGGGGCGCGGAACTGTGAGGTCTGCTACCTTCAGAACGCTCAGGCCCTGGAATGCGTAGGCGCGCTCCCCGTGCTGCGACATGTCGAGGCCCAGCTTCTCTTCTTCTTCGGAGACCCTTAGCCCCAGGACCAGGTCCAGGACGCGCAAGATAACGAGAGTGGCCACCAGCGAGTAGCCGAGCGTCACGCCGACAACGTCCAGTGTGTCGTCCAGATGAAGGCGATGGCGCATCCGAACAGCGAGATAGCAGAACATCCCCGCACGAATGCCGATCGCTATCGCCGGTGTCGATAGCAGGTGATGGCATGCCCATCCCCCTCTCAGCGCTGTCTCTGTGCCCTGAGTGTAGAGGGCGAGCGTTTCCGTCGTATTACGGCGGCGTTAAGTTCGTGAAACCAGATCGAAGTCTATGGGGAGGCGCGGAAGGACCCGCCCATCCGCAGGCAATCAGAAGGATTTGACGGGAAGCGCCGGTTGGCAGGTTCGCGCGATACGAAGATCACGGCGCGAAGCAGCTCGGCACGCTGCCGGCCCAGACCTCCGCGTCGGCGGCATCAACCATCCTGGAATCGCTGCGCAGCAGGTTGATGAGCACCGACGCGCCGTTGAGCTTCGAGTCAGGAAGAGTGTCGGTGGGGAAAGCGCCGGTACTGACGCCGATCACGTCGCCCCTCACGACCGGCGCATCCGCTGCCACCTTGATATCGCCGATGAAGTAGACATAGGTCAAGAAGGGCAGGCCGGTGATGGCCACGGATTTCGTATATTCGTGGGGCGCCGGCGCTGACCGCACGCTGACCACTGTCCCGTTTATGGGCGAAACCAGCTCGGTGTTGGGAGGCAGCTTGTACAGGATCGAGCGGTCGTTGATAACGCCCGATGTGTAGAAGCCGATGTTCTGGCACATCATCTCAACTTCGACGCCGGCGCGATAAGGGGCGGTCAACGCTCCCTTGTTGGCGGAGAGAGTCGGACAGGTATATTTCGTCCACTCGGGAGGGCAGTTGAACCCGGTATCAGTCCCTGCGGTTGGAGAGGCGCTGGTTCCGCTGGCTGCCGGCGTCGAAGTTGTCGCGGGCGCCGGCGTCGCCTTTGCCTCATCTCCTCCGCCGCCGCAAGCGACTATGGTCGAGCCGAAAATCATAAGAGCAATCGCCGCAAAGGCACTCAGGGAAATGTACCGACGCATGTGGCCTCCCGATTCCAGCGCTCGCGGTGAGATGGCCGTCCGCCCGGCCGAAACGGCCGCGATTGCTCGCAAAAATGGTGCCATATAGCGTGACGGAGTGTCAAACCTGATTGCCGCTGGTCAAGGGGAGGCGCGGAAGCAGTAGCCGACGCTGCGCACCGTCTCGATGAAGGTGAGACCGCCGCGCTCGATCTTGCTGCGAATGCGCCGGATGTGGACGTCGACGGTGCGAGCGCCGCCGAAGTAGTCGTAGCCCCAGACCTTGTCCAGCAGCGCCTCGCGCGTATAGACGCGGTCGGGATGAGTGGCAAGGAAGCGGAGCAGCTCGTATTCCTTAAACGTCAGCTCCACCGGCGCGCCGTCGACGAAGACCCTGTACCCCGCCGTGTCGATAGCCAGCGCTCCGTAGCGCAGCACATCCGGCGAATCGGGAAGGCCGTTTCGGCTGAGGAGGAGGCGCAGGCGCGTCTCCAGCTCGCGCGGGCGCAGCGGATAGAACGCGATGTCGTCTGCGGCGAGATCGACCGGCATCGAGGCGAGCATCTCCTCCGGAAGAACGGCCAGGACGGGCAGCCGATCAGCGCCGCTTCCGGCCGGGCCGGTCAGGCTGCCGGGGCCACCCTCGGACGTCAGGTCGGCAACGATTGCCGCGGTGCCCGCCGGAACGGCACCCATCTCGCCAAAGGAGTGTACCTCCACACGGTAGCCGCTCTCGGCAAGCGCCTGCGCCATCTGGTTGGCCCGTTCGCCTTCGCCGACGATGAGTATCGCCTGCATTCCGACCATCCTATGACCGTGCGCTCTCGATTCCGGTACCCTAGTATAGCAGAACGGGAGGCTCCGATAAGCGCCGTAACCGGCAACCGGCAACCGCAATGGTGCCGGCCTCACCGGGGAAAGACTTGGGAGATCTCCTTGAGAAGGATTCCCTCCGTTCGTCCCGCGCGATATGATGTTTGCCTCGACGGCTTGACATAGCGAAGGAGAAGGCGATGAGTGCGTCCACCTACTGGCAACGATTCGCACAACGCAGGGTATCGCGGCGACGCGTCCTGACTGGGGCAACGGCCGCGCTGGGAACGTCGGCTTTGGCGCT
>DATLAX010000054.1:0-31178 GCA_035527215.1 Dehalococcoidia bacterium | reverse complement strand
GACGATGGTCGCCTGCAAGTCCGACAAGCCCAGCACCGAGCAAAGCACGTCGCCGACGGCGCAGGCCCAGTCGACGCCGTCCGCCGGTGGGGACGAGGGCTCGGTGCCCGATCTCTACGATAGCGTTCGCCCGTCCGTCGTGCGGATCACCAGCATTAGCACTACCCGCACGTCCTTTGGCACGCAGCAAAGCGAAGGCCTGGGCTCGGGGATTATCCTCGACAGCGAGGGACACATACTGACCAACTTTCACGTGGTCGAGAATGCCGGGCAACTTGAAGTGACGCTCGGTGACGAGTCCAGCGCGAGGGCGGAAGTCGTCGGCACCGACCCGGCGGGCGATCTGGCGGTCATCAAGGCCGACTTCCCGTCGGATATCGAGCTGGTTCCGGCTACCCTCGGCGATTCGGACCAGATCCGCACGGGCGAGTCGGTGATCGCCATCGGCAATCCCTTCGGCCTCGACGGCACGGTGACTGAAGGGATTATCAGCGGTCTGGACCGGACGCTCGCGGAGCAGCAGAACCGGCCGCTGCGCGAGCTCATTCAGACCGACGCCGCGATCAACCCGGGGAACTCGGGCGGACCGCTGGTGAACTTCAGGGGCGAGGTCATCGGCATCAACACGGCTATCGAGAACCCATCGGGAGCGGCCGTGTTTTCGGGCATCGGCTATGCCATTCCAATTAACCTGCCGAAGCAGTTTCTGCCCCGGATGCTTGCCGGCGAGACGATCGTGCATGCTCGACTCGGCGTTTCCGGCCGGACGGTCACAGCGAGCCTGGCCAAGGAGTTGGACCTGACGGTCAGCGAGGGGGTGTATGTTGTGGAGGTCGACCCGAGCGGAGCGGCGGGCGAAGCGGGCGTGCAGGGAGCGGATAGCGCCGGGCAGGGCGCCCTGGCGACGCCACCGGGCGGCGATGTGATTACCGGCATGGATAGTGAGACGACGGCCAAGTTCGACGACCTGGCCTCGTACATAGACAGCAGGCAGCCCGGCGACAAGGTGACGCTGCACGTCATCCGGGACAGCGATAAGACGGACATCGACGTGACGCTGGGGGAGTGGCCGAGCCCGTAACGGCGGGCTGGTTTGTCGCCGCCTGCGTGGCAGGGGCGGTCGGTTCAGTCGGGCGGACCTGGAGCGGATGGGCCGGTTGGGGAAGCAGGCCGGCTTCTTGGCTGCGCTCGTGCCCATTATCTACTACCATCACGAGCGTTTCGATGGCAGGGGCTATCCGGAGTTGCGCGGCGCCTTTCCTAGTAGTCGATTCCGGGGACCGCCGGCAGGTCTCGCTGGAAGGGATGCTTCACCTCTCGCATCTCCGTGACGAGGTCGGCGAACTCCACCAGTTGACGTGGCGCTTTTCTGCCGGTGATGACAACGTGCACGTTGTCGGGACGGTTGCGCAGGGCGTCGAGCACTTCGTCCAGCGGAAGCCAGTCGAACGTGAGCGGATAGGTGAGTTCGTCCAGGATGACGACGTCGTAGGCGCCGGACGCGATCTCGCGGCGAGCGCGTCGCCAGCCGAACTGGGCCATCGCTTTGTCCTTGTCGATATCGTCGGAGAGCCAGGTGAAGCCGCGTCCGACGGCCTCGATCTCGGCGCCCAGCTTCTTGGCGGCCGGGTGCTCTCCGTAGTCGCCGCCTACCGCTTTTATGAAGGACAGCATGAGGACGCGCAGCCCTCGCCCGCGCGCGCGCAGGAGTATGCCGAGGGCGGCGGTGGTCTTGCCCTTGCCTTCGCCGGTGTAGACGATGACCAGCGAGTTCTTTGGCGTCGATCTCTGCGCGGCCATACGTTGGATTCTAACAGGCGCGGACCCGCCGGACGAGTGAGGGGCTGGTCTCAGGTGCGTGGGGATTGCGGTATCGGTGAAAAGAGTATATTTTTGTTGGTTGACGTGGCGCTTCTGAGTCTGTTATAATTCCGTCTGGTTGCAGATAGACAGAAGAATCCCCTTTATCGCCATTTCCCCACAAAAGGATCAATGGTAGTTTCTGCCTTTTGACCACAAGAGACTGCGGACTCAACGGCTCTTGAGGAGAAGACTAATATGACAATCTCCAGAGAACTAGTCCGTGCGGGTACCCGTGCCCACCGCATCGACAAGTCATACGCCCGCATAGCCCAGGTGCTGGACATGCCCAACCTGGTGCAGGTGCAGTTGGACTCGTTCCGCTGGTTCCAGCGGGAGGGTCTGCGGGAGCTGTTCGACGAGATTTCCCCCGTCCAGGACTTTACGGGCACGCGCATGGAGCTTCGCTTCGGCGATTACCAGTTCGGCGAGCCGAAGTACTCGCAATTGGAGTGCCGCGAACGCGACGTTACCTTCGCCGCGCCCTTGCGCGTATGGGTCTCCCTCACGGTGAAGGAGACCGGCGAGGTGAAGGAACAGCTCCTCTTCATGGGCGACTTTCCCCTGATGACCGATCAGGGCACCTTCATCATCAACGGCGCCGAGCGCGTCGTCGTATCGCAGCTCGTGCGCTCGCCGGGCGTCTATTTCACGCTCGACAGCGACCCCAGCAGCGGCCGCGAGCTCTGCGCAGCGAAGCTCATCCCCAACCGTGGCGCGTGGCTGGAGTTTGAGGTGAGCAATAAGGACATCATCTCTGTCAAGGTCGACCGTAAGCGCAAGATACCGATTACCACGCTGCTGCGGGCCATCCACGCGGAAGAGGGCGTCACCGACGACACGCAACTGGGTCTCGACGAGCAGATACTTACCCTTCTTGAAGACGTAGATACGAACCAGGACCATCGCTACATCCAGTCGACGCTGGAACGTGAGTCGTGCAGCAATAAGCAGGAAGCCCTCATGGACTTCTACCGCCGTCTTCGCCCGGGCGATCCGCCCACGCTGGAGAACGCGCGCGGTCTTGTCAACTCGCTTTTCTTCAACCCGCGTCGCTATGACCTCGGCCGCGTCGGCCGCTACAAAGTGGACAAGCGGCTCGGCCTGGACGTGCCACAGGCGACGCGCACGCTGACGCCTACGGACCTGCGGGCGATCGTCGGCGAGATGATCCGCATGACGAACGGGCAGGGCCAGTCCGACGACATCGACCACCTGGGGAACCGCCGAGTGCGCGCTGTGGGCGAGCTGATCCAGAATCAGTTCCGCGTCGGCCTGCTGCGCATGGAGCGCGTCGTCCGAGAGCGGATGACGATCACGGATCCCGATCAGGCGACGCCGAGCGCCCTGATCAACATCCGGCCCGTCGTGGCGGCGATGAAGGAGTTCTTCGGTGGCTCGCAGCTCTCGCAGTTCATGGACCAGACGAACCCGCTGGCGGAGTTGACGCACAAGCGGCGTCTTTCCGCTCTCGGCCCCGGCGGTCTGTCGCGAGACCGCGCCGGCTTCGACGTGCGCGACGTGCACCACAGTCACTACGGACGCATCTGCCCTATCGAGACACCGGAAGGACCGAACATCGGCCTCATCGGCAGCCTGGCGACCTACTCCGTCATCAACGAGTTTGGTTTCATCGAGACTCCCTATCGCAAAGTCGTCAAGGAGTTGCCTGCGGACTCGCCGGCGCTGGTAGGAAAGGTGCTGCGTGAGCCGGTGACCGCCAAGAGGGGCAAGGATCTGGCGGAGAAGGGCGAGAGCGTAACTCCGGCGCTGGCCAAGAAGCTGGCGTCGCAGGCGCCGGCCATGATCGCCATTCAGCCTTACGTCTCCAACGAGATAGTCTACCTGTCGGCGGATGAAGAGGAGAGGTACGTAGTGGCCCAGGCGAACGCCATTCTCGACGAGGAGAACCACTTCGTCGAGGAGAAGGTGGAGGTGCGCATCGGCGATCGTTTCCACATGGAGGTGCCGGAGAACCTGGACTTTATGGACGTGTCGCCGAAGCAGATCCTTAGCGTCGCGACGTCTCTGATACCGTTCCTCGAGCACGACGACGCGCCGCGTGCCCTCATGGGCTCCAACATGCAGCGTCAGGCGGTGCCTCTGCTGTGCCCCGAAGCGCCGCTGGTAGCTACCGGCATGGAGGCCCAGACGGCGCAGGACTCCGGACAGGTCGTGTGCGCCCAGGGTAAGGGCGAGGTCGTCAGTGTCAGGGCGCGCGAGATCCGGGTCCTCTACGACTCCGGGGAGGAGAAGGCCTACCCGCTGGTCAAGTTTGTGCGCTCCAACCAGGGGACGTGCATTAGCCAGCGGCCGATCGTCGAGAAAGGCCAGCGCGTGGTGAGCGGCCAGCCTCTCGCCGACAGCTCATCGACCGACCAGGGCGAGCTGGCGCTCGGACAGAGCATGCTCTGCGCGTTCATGAGCTGGGAGGGCTACAACTTCGAGGACGCGATAGTCATCTCAAAGCGGGTGGTGCAGGACGACAAGTTCACGTCCATCCACATTGAGAAGCATGAGACCGAGGCCCGCGACACGAAGCTGGGCCCGGAAGAGATAACGCGCGACATACCGAACGTGGGAGAGGAGAGCCTGCGCAACCTCGACGAAGAGGGGATCATCTCCGTCGGCGCCGAGGTCGACCCCGGCGACATCCTCGTCGGCAAGATCACGCCCAAGGGCGAGACGGAGCTGACGGCGGAGGAGAAGCTGCTCCGCGCCATCTTCGGCGACAAGGCGCGCGATGTAAAAGACACGTCGCTGCGGGTGCCGCACGGAGAGAAGGGCAAGGTCATCGACGTCAGGGTCTTCTCCCGCGACGACCACGACGAGCTGCCGGCCGGCGTAAGCCGCCTCGTCCGCGTGGCCATAGCGCAGCGACGCAAGATCATGGAAGGCGACAAGATGGCCGGTCGCCACGGCAACAAGGGCGTCATCGCGCGCATTCTGCCCGTCGAGGACATGCCCTACCTCGCCGACGGCACACCCATCGATATCATCCTCAACCCGGTGGGCGTTCCCAGCCGCATGAACGTCGGACAGGTGCTGGAGACGCACCTGGGCTGGGCGGCGGAGACTCTCGGCTTCCGCGCCGTCTCGCCGGTATTCGACGGGGCGGACGACAAGCGGATCGAGGATGCACTCGGGCGGAGCTGGCTCGCCGTGAAGGCGGGCGCGGTACTGGCCGAGTCGGACGGGCAAGGCGACGGCAAGCCGTACGGCACGAAGGTCGATCTGGAGAAGCTGGAGCCGTGGCTGACGGAGCGCGGCTACGTCGCCCGCGATGTGATGGACGACGAGAAGGTCGGCGTCGCCAAGCAGGCCTGCCTGGAGCTGTGGCTGGAGGAGGCGGGAGAGAAGAAGGTTCGCGGCCTGCCGCTGGAGACGCTGACGCAGAGGGCGGAGGTGGTGCTCCGGACGAAGGGCCTTGCGCCGCCGATATTCGGGATGCAAACGCTGTACGACGGCCGCTCCGGCGAGCCGTTCAACCAGCCGGTGACCGTCGGCTATATCTATATGATGAAGCTCGTCCACCTGGTGGAGGACAAGATCCACGCCCGCTCGACGGGCCCCTACTCGCTGATCACGCAGCAGCCGCTGGGCGGCAAGGCGCAGTTCGGCGGTCAGCGGTTCGGAGAGATGGAGGTGTGGGCGCTGGAAGCCTACGGCGCGGCCCATATTCTGCAGGAGATGCTGACGGTAAAGAGCGACGACGTGGTCGGCCGTGTGAAGACTTATGAATCGATCGTCAAGGGAGATAACGTGCTGGAGCCCGGCGTGCCGGAGTCCTTCAAGGTGCTCGTGAAGGAGCTCCAGAGCCTGGGTCTGGCCGTGGAAGTACTGAATGAGGATGAGGAACGGGTAACCTTCGTCGAGGAGTCACCTGAGGTGCCCGAGCTGGGCATCAACCTGCAAGGGTTCGAAGGGGAGGACTTGCTAAGTGCTGGAAGTTAACGATTTCAATGCTGTGCGTATCGCCCTCGCATCGCCGGAGCAGATCCGGTCGTGGTCATATGGGGAGGTGTTGAAGCCGGAGACCATCAATTACCGGACGCTGAAGCCCGAGAAGGACGGCCTGTTCTGCGAGAAGATCTTTGGCCCCACGAAGGACTTCGAGTGCTACTGCGGCAAGTATAAGCGCGTGCGCTACAAGGGGATCATCTGTGACAAGTGCGGCGTCGAGGTGGCGCGCAGCAAGGTGCGCCGGGAGCGCATGGGGCACATCGAGCTTGCCTCGCCGGTGAGCCACATCTGGTTCGTGAAGGGCACGCCCAGCCGCCTTGGCCTCCTTCTGGACATCTCGCCGCGGAGCCTGGAGCGGGTCCTCTACTTCGCCCAGCACATCATTACGTACGTCGACGAGGCGGCGAAGGAGCGGGCCGTCGAGCGGCTGAACGAGGAGCTGGAGCGCGAGTCGCTGGAGCGGGAGAAGCCGTATGTGGAGAGCATCACCGAGATCGAGCTGGCGCGCGACGAGGGGATCGCAAAGCTGGAAGCGGAGCGCGACGAGGCGCTGCTCGCCCTCGAGGAGGACTTCCCGAAGCAGGTCGACGCCATAATGAAGCAGGCCTCCGACCTGGAGGCCTACATGAGCGGTCGCACCGGCAAGTCCGCCACGAAGGACGTCAAGCTCGGGGAGCACAAGATAGTCAGCAAGGGCGAGGCGATAAAGGCAGAGGCGCTGGAAAGCCTGAAGGCGCTTGCCGGCGAGCGCGTCGCCGAGCTGGAGAACGAGGCGGCGGAGAAGCGGGCCGACGTCCAGTTGAAGGCGGAGGCTGCGGTCGAGGAGAAGCAGATGGCCGCTGCCGCCGAGACGGAGCCGCTCCGGAAGAAGATGCAGGAGGAGCGGGAGAGCGTCGCCGGCTCCCATCGCGAGAGGATGGTGGACCTGGAGGACATGAAGGACCCCATCACCCACGACCGCATCACCCTGGTGACCGACGCGAAGTACCGGGAGTTGCAGGAGAAGGTCGGCGACGTGTTCACCGCCGGCATGGGCGCGGAAGCCGTCTACACGATGCTCCAGCGCCTGGATCTCGACAAGCTCGCGGAGAGGATGCAGACGGAGACGCAGTCGAGCAGCGGCCAGCGACGCAAGAAGGCCGTGAAGCGGCTGCGCGTCGTCGAGGCGTTGCGCAAGAGCGGCAACAAGCCGGAGTGGATGGTCTTCACTGTCCTGCCGGTGCTGCCGCCCGACCTGCGCCCAATGGTGCAGCTCGACGGCGGGCGCTTCGCGACGAGCGACCTCAACGACCTCTACCGCCGGGTAATAAACCGTAACAACCGCTTGAAGCGACTGCTCGACCTGGGCGCGCCGGAGATCATCATCCGCAATGAGAAGCGCATGCTCCAGGAGGCGGTCGACTCGCTGATCGACAACGGCCGTCGCGGACGCGCCGTGTCCGGACAGGGGAACCACAAGCTGAAGTCTCTCTCCGACATGCTCAAGGGCAAGCAGGGGCGTTTCCGCCAGAACCTGCTCGGCAAGCGTGTCGACTATTCGGGGCGCTCGGTGATCGTCGTCGGCCCGAACCTGAAGCTGCACCAGTGCGGCCTGCCAAAGCGAATGGCGCTGGAGCTGTTCAAGCCGTTCATAATGCACAGCCTTGTTGCCAAGGGGATGGCGCACAACATCAAGAGCGCGAAGCGCATCGTTGAGCGTGGGCGCCCCGAGGTGTGGGACGTCTTGGATGAGGTGATCGAGGGCCGGCCGGTGCTCCTGAACCGCGCGCCGACTCTCCACCGTCTCGGCATCCAGGCCTTCGAACCCGTGCTCGTCGAGGGCAGCGCTATCCAGATTCACCCCCTTGTGTGCGCCGCTTTCAACGCCGACTTCGACGGTGACCAGATGGCGGTCCACGTGCCGCTGTCGCGGGAAGCCGTGGCGGAGGCGAGGCAGGTGATGCTTTCAACGCACAACCTGCTTCTCCCCAGCAGCGGCGAGCCGACGGTGGCGCCGACGTTGGACATCGTTCTCGGCTGCTTCTATATGACGATGATCAAGCCGGGCAGCCGCGGCGAATACCACGACGGGATCCCACTGCAGAGTGTCTATGGCAGCTTCGAGGAAGCCAAACTGGCTTACGAGCTGAAACTGATAGACCTCCAGGCGCGGATCAAGGTGCGCGACCCGCGGACGGAAGGACAGTTCGTGGAGACGAACGTCGGGCGGGTTATCTTCGACGAGGTGCTGCCGCCCGAGCTGCCTTTCCACAACGAGGTGATGGACAGGAAAGGTCTGAAATCGCTCGTCGCGGAGTGCCACCAGGCGCTGGGCAGCGAAGGCACCGCCGAAGTGGTGGATAGAATCAAGCACGTCGGCTTCACCTTTTGCACTCGCTCCGGCGTCACCATCGCCATCAACGACATCAAGACGCCGGTCGAGAAGGCGCGACTGCTGGAGGAGGCCGATGCGCGCATCGCCGAGATCGACGACCAGTACGCGATGGGCCTCATCACTGAGCAGGAGCGCTACGACCAATCCGTGAGGATCTGGACCGAGACCACCGACAAGGTCCAGGACGCGATCCAGAACAGCCTCGACCGCTACGGCTCCGTCTACCTGATGGCGTCGAGCGGCGCCAAAGGTAACATCACGCAGATCCGTCAGATGGCCGGCATGCGTGGCCTGATGAGCGACCCCTCCGGCCGCATCATCGACCTGCCGATTCGCAGCAGCTTCCGCGAGGGGCTGAGCGTGCTGGAGTACTTCATCTCTACCCACGGCGCCCGGAAGGGTCTGGCCGACACGGCGCTGCGCACGGCCGACAGCGGTTACCTGACGCGACGCCTCATTGACGTCGCGCAGGACGTGATCGTCCTGGAAGAGGACTGCGGCGCCGAGAGCGGCGTCTGGCTCTCGGAGCCCTCCGATAAGGGCGTCCTGGAGTCTCTCCGCCATAAGATACTCGGTCGCTGGGCCGCCTCCGACATTGCCGACTCGCAGACAGGCGAGATCATTCTCGAGCGTGATCACGAGATCGACGAGGATGCGGCGGAACGAATTGAGGCCGCCGGCATCGCGCGTGTGCACGTGCGTTCACCGTTGACCTGCCAGGCGCGTCGCGGCATTTGCCGCCTCTGCTACGGCCGTAACCTTGCCCACGGCGATGTCGTGCAGCTCAATGAGGCCGTCGGCATCGTC
Source organism: Dehalococcoidia bacterium (assembly GCA_035527215.1). Classification (GTDB taxonomy): domain Bacteria; phylum Chloroflexota; class Dehalococcoidia; order DSTF01; family JALHUB01; genus JALHUB01. The sequence goes on along the minus strand of DATLAX010000054.1, from coordinate 22,174 downwards.
GCCGCGCAGAGCATCGGCGAGCCGGGCACGCAGCTTACGATGAGGACGTTCCACACAGGCGGTGTCGCCGGCCTGGATATCACCAGCGGCCTGCCGCGAGTGGAGGAGTTGTTCGAGGCGCGCGTCCCCAAGGCGCACGCCATCATCTCGGAGATCGACGGCGTCGCCGAGGTCGCCCAGGACGGCGAGTCCCGCTGGGTCAAGGTGACGAGCTCCGAGTTCTACAGCGACCACTATGAGTTGCCGAAAGGCGCGAAGCTGCTCGTCGAGAACGGCGACTGGGTGGACCAGGGCGCTGTCCTCGCCCGGGTAGAGGTCAAAGAGAAGAAGAAGACGACCAAAGCAGCCAAAGCGGCTAAGGCCGGCGAAGAGGTCAAAGAAGCCGAGAAGGTGGAAGAGACCGCCGTCGTCCCCGAGGTTGTGGCCCGTATCGCCGGACAGGTGAATATTGAGAAGGGCAGGCGTTTCTCGCTGGTGTACGAGGAGAAGGAGGAGCGTGAGTACCCTGTGGCGGCCATGGCGCGAATCCTCGTCGATAACGGCGAGTCGGTACACGCCGGCCAGAAGCTCACGGACGGTTCGCTCAATCCGCAAGACGTGCTGCGCATCATTGGTCCGGAGGCGGTGCAGAGGTATCTCGTCGAGGAGGTGCAAAAGGTCTACCGCTCCCAGGGCGTGAACATTAACGACAAGCACATCGAGGTGATCATCCGTCAGATGCTGCGCAAGGTGAGGGTTGATACCCCCGGCGACACGGGCTTCCTGCCCGGCGAGCTGGTCGACCGCTTCCGCTACGAGGAGGCGAACGCGAAAGTGCTGGCGGAAGGCGGCGAGCCGGCGACGGCTGTGCCGATTCTTCTGGGCGTCACCAAGGCGTCGCTTAGCACGGAGAGTTTCCTGGCAGCGGCATCCTTCCAGGAGACGACGCGCGTCCTCACCGAGGCGTCGATCAGCGGCATGACGGACAGGCTGCTCGGCCTGAAAGAGAACGTCATCATCGGAAAGCTGATACCGGCGCGGGCGACCGTTGAGTTGCCGCCGGAGCCGGTCAGGCAGTTCTTCCTGCCGGGTCTGGAGAGGCCCGAAGGGATGCTACCTGAGCTGGCGGTGGCGATGGGCGACGAGGACGAGCAAGGGGAGACGCGTGAGCTGCAGATCGAAGCGCTGATGGCGGAGCCGTTTCAGACCGGCATAGCCGCGCCCGTTGCTGAAGACGAGACGCCACGATCGCCGGACATCCCGCAGACGTACTTCGCGGAGCCGGACGAGCCCGAAGAGAACGTGGACGAGTCCGAGGCGGAGCCGGAGCCGGGGCCCGAGCCCGAGGCGGAGGACAAAGAACAAGAACAGGAATAACAGAGCCAGTGCTCTAGACATGAGAAAGCCCCGGTAACCGGGGCCTTCTCATTTGGCGGGGAACAAGCCTCGCCGCAGGCTCGGGCGGGCGAGCGCAGCGAGGACGTCCGAACTAATGATTACTGCCTTCGGGCCCGTCGGAGGCCGTCTTCTTTGTCTTCCTGACCATCGCTACGCGGGCCAGGCGCTCGGCGCATCGAGTCATCTCGTCGGCCCGCGCCTTCAAGTAGTATTCAGCCACCACTTCCAGCATTCCTGATCCTCCTATTCGCTCGCCGCCGGCGGCCGCCGGCAGCGGCTAAGTGTGAGACTGTTGCCTGCTCTTGCGTATGTCCGGCGTCAACACGTTGAGTTGGAGCAGACCGAATATCTCCTGAGTGTCCACCGTTGGGTCGATGGCCTTGTGCAGTTGCAGTCCCCTGTACAGGGCCATCAGCAAGTTGGCCATTGTCACCGGGTCCGCCTCCACACGCATCGTGCCCTGCTCAATGGCGAGGCGGCAGACTTCGGTGAGGGCGGCCCGCAGCGTCGCTCTCTGTTCCCTGACGCGCGCCTGGTGGCGCGGGTTCCGCAGCGTCTCGGGCCAGATTTCGATGTCGAGGCGGGCCCAGTGCTCGAAGTCCGGCCTGAGGAACTGCCCCCAGAAGCGGTCGCCGAGTATGGTCAGGGCCTCGGCCGCCTCCGGCGTCTGAGCTTTCGCCTCATCGATGAGCTGCATCTCCTGCTGCGTGCGTCGCTCCGCGACCGCGTCGATGAGGTCGTCTTTGCTGTCAAAGTAGCGGTACAGGGCGCCGGGGCTGAGCAGGGACTCTTCACAGATGTCGTGCATCGTCGCCTGATGGAGTCCCTTGCGGATGAAGCACGTCTCGGCGGCGTCGAGGATCTCTCCCCTGCGGGCGTCCAGGTGGGCGGTGCTCATCTTCGGCATGCTCGTCCGGCTCCGTACCAGCGTAACAAGCGTTCGTTCTTAAAAACGAACGTTCACTCTCTTAGAATAGGATGGTGGCGGCCAATTGTCAAGCTCCTGGAGGGTGGTCTTCGAGGGATTTGTGTCAGGTGCGCCTGTCGAAGCGTCGGGTTCTAGCGCCGTCCGGGCGAGGGAAGCTGCGCTACTCTGTTCGCACAGGCCTCCGAGTGCGCCTGCAAGCCGCACACGGCGCAGTCGCCGAGCCGGCAGTCCGGCGTCGTTTCGCCGTTGAGTGCCTTGCGCCACTCGCCGCGCAGGAACGCCTCACTGACGCCGGTATCGATGTGCGACCAGGGCAACGTCTCGAACTCGTCGCGCTGACGGTGGGCGTAGAACGAGGCGTCGAGGCCTTCCTCCGCGAGCGCCGTCTGCCAGGCGGTCCAATCGAGCAGCTCGTTCCAGGCGTCGAAGCGCGCGCCGAGCTGCCACGCCCGCCGGATGACGCTGCCCAGGCGCCGGTCGCCGCGCGAGAGCGCTGCTTCCAGGAGGCTCTGGCGTGTGTCGTTCCAGGAGAAGGCGATGCCCAGCCGTTTGAGGCCGCGTCGCAGGCACTCGTGGCGCTCGTGAAGCTCGGCCTCAGTCGCCTGAGCGACCCACTGGAACGGCGTGTGCGCCTTGGGGATGAATATCGACGTGCTGACCTTGACCTGGGCACGGCCGCCGTGGCGACGCCGGCCGGCTTCCCGCACGGCGGTCGCGAGGTCGATGATGCCCTGCACGTCTTCCATCGTCTCCGTGGGCAGGCCGACCATGAAGTACAGCTTGACGTTCGTCCAGCCGTGGTCGAAGGCCGTCTCCACAGCCGCGAGCAGGTCGCCGTCGGTCGTCGGTTTGTTGATGACGTCGCGGAGGCGCTGGCTTCCCGCTTCCGGGGCGAAGGTGATGTTGCGACGCCCTGGTCCAGATGTCGCTGCCGCCAGACGCACGGAGAAGCTATCGACGCGCAGGCTGGGCAGGGCGATGGCCAGCCGTTCGCCGAATTCGCGGCGCAGCGCCTCTACCATGGGCCCGATCTCGGAATGGTCCGCGGTGCTCAGGGAGAGCAGGGAGAGCTCGTCGTAGCCGGTGCTGGCGAGGATCGCTTTGGATGCATCGACCACTTCGGCGGCGGGCCTTTCCCGTCGCGGCCGGTAGACGATGCCCGCCTGGCAGAAGCGGCAGCCGCGGACACAGCCGCGTTGGACCTCGACGGCCGCACGGTCATGGACCGTCTGCGTGAAGGGGACGATGAGTTGCAGCGGCGGCGGCTGCAGGCGCTCGATGAAGCGCCGCCGGACCCGCGGGGGCGCGCCTTCGAGAGGGCGGACCTCCCGCACGGTGCCGTCGTCGTTGTATTCGACGCTGTACAGGCTGGGAACGTAGACGCCGCCGACTTTCGCCAGCTCGCGGAGAAGGCGCCGGCGGTCCGTCTTTCCGGCGGACTTGGCGCGTCGGAGGACATCGACTATCTGCAGCGTGACCTCCTCGCCGTCGCCGAGGACGAAGGCGTCGATGAAGCCGGCGAGAGGCTCCGGGTTGAGGGCGGCCGTGCCGCCGGCGATGACCAGGGGATGGGCTTCGGAGCGCTCGGCCGTGAGCAGAGGCAGGCCCGCGAGGTCGAGCATGTTCAGCACGTTGGCGTAGGTGAGCTCGTAGCCGAGAGAGAAGCCGATGACGTCGAACTCGGCGAGGGGGTGCCGCGTCTCCAGGCTAAACAGAGGCCGGCCGCGACCGCGCAGCTCCTTCTCCATGTCCGGCCAGGGCGCGTACACGCGCTCGGCGAGCACGTCCGGCTGCGCGTTGAGGATATCGTAGAGGATGGCGATTCCCAGGTTGGACATGCCGATGTCGTAGGCGTCTGGATAGGCGAGGGCCAGTCGCAGGGGCGTGCCGCCCCAGTCCTTGACGACGGCGTTCCATTCGCCGCCGCTGTAGCGGGCGGGTCTTGTCACCTTGCGCAGGATGGGATCGATGTCGAGCATGTTGGGAGCGGCTTTCGACGCATGTAGGCTATGAACATCATAACGAAAGGGAGACAGGCGCCGCAATTTCAGTAAGGGCGCCGCCGAACGCAGGCTTGACTTGGCGAGCAAACGAACAGTAGGCTCGAAGCGGTCAAGTGCTGGAAGCCCATGGAAGAGGATGACGGAACCGCCAGACGAGCCGGCCCTTGCTGAGCCAGAGCTTGTACTCGCAGGAGGGAAGAAAGGCCTTCTCTGGCGGGGCGACCTCGCCCTTCTTGCCGCGTCCGTCCTCCTTGTAACCGCCTTCGCCTTCGCTTTCTTCTACTTCGACGTAGACTTTGCCCGGTTGCGGACCTACGGCTACGTCGGCGTGTTTGCGATAAGCGCCATCGGCTCGGCGTCGATCTTCCTGCCGATGCCGAGCATCGCGGCGGTATTCGGCGGCGGCGCCATCCTTCACCCCGTCCTTGGCGTTCCCGCGCCGATCGTCGTCGGCGTCGTCGCGGGTCTGGGCGAGACGGTGGGCGAGTTCACGGGGTACGCGGCGGGCTACGGCGGCAGCGCCGTCGTCCGCGAGCGCGCGTTCTACCGGTCGATGCAGGAATGGATGCATCGTCACGGCTCGGTGATCATGTTTGTGTTCTCAGCGGTCCCCAATCCCCTTTTCGACGTGGCGGGAACGATCGCCGGGGCGGTCAAGATGCCGCTCTGGAAGTTCTTTGTTTCCGTTTTGCTGGGCAAGACGCTGAAGGATATCGTCATCGCCGCGACGGGCGTGGCCAGCCTGACCGTCATCGAGCATATCTTCGAATAGGAAACAAATTCTGCCTTTACAGGCGACCCGCCGGCTGCTATCATTCATGCTGTAAAGAAGTTTCTTGGATGGGCTGGACGGTCATGCTCTCGGCCCGGTGGTTTCGAGTTATCGCTAAGGCTGGAAAGGCTGTTGTCTTGATGAGGAGTGTACCGAGGTACGCTCTTTTTGTTTTCGCGATCGAGAGGAGCGATCGACATGAAGGGACTCTTAGTTCGTGGCGTGGGAGCTCTTCTCCTGGGCGCCGGCGGCTTCTGGATGGGCCGCGTGGTGGCGGCGGAGAAGACGAGCCCAACGGAGCTGGCGCTGTCGCTGGCATTGCTGGTGGCGGGAGCGGTCCTGGCAGCAGGTATTTTCCCGATAATCTTCTTCCGGCCTGCCGAACGAGCGCGGCGAAGGTTGAGGCGTTTATCACTGTTCCAGATCGGCCTGGGAGGTGTGGGTCTGACAGGGGGCTTGATCGTCTCGGCCCTGTTGGTGCCTGTGCTCTCCCGTCTGCCGGAGCCTGCTGACTGGATTGCCCCGCTGGTTACCGCGATCGTCGCCGGCGGCACAGGTACCCTCTTGATGGCCGGCCGGACGGGTGAGTTGACTGCGCTGTTCGGGCATCGGTACGACCCCCCCGGCAACGGTCTGCCCGGCAAGAGCTGGAGGAACGGTCAGAAGTTCGTCGTCGATACGAGCGCGATAATCGACGGCCGCATAGCGGACATCTCGGAAGCGGGCTTCATCCAGGGCTCGCTGGTGCTGCCCCGCTTCGTTCTCGACGAGTTGCGCCATATCGCCGACTCGCCGGACGCGCTGCGGCGCAACCGGGGGCGACGTGGCCTGGACATCCTGAACCGCCTTCAGAAGGAGTCGCCTGTACCGATAGAGATCACGGACAGCGATTTCGAGGACATCCAGGAAGTCGATAGCAAGCTTGTGAAAATGGCGTCGCTGCTGGGTTGCCCGATCATTACCAACGATTTCAACCTGAACCGGGTCGCTGAGCTGGAAGGCGTACGCGTGCTGAACATCAACCAGCTCGCCAACGCCGTGAAATCGGTTGTCCTGCCCGGTGAGGAGATGGCGATACGCGTTATCCAGGAAGGCAAAGAGGCGGGCCAGGGCGTCGGCTTTCTTGACGATGGGACGATGGTGGTGGTGGAAGGCGGGCGCCGCCACTTGAACGATGAGATCGAGATCAGCGTCACGCGCGTCCTGCAGACGGTTGCGGGGAGGATGATCTTCGCGCAGCCGAAAGGTAACGGTTAGCTTTGGCGGAGACAGAAGAGGAGACAAAGCCGGCAAGAAAGAGGGTCGGCGCCATTATCGTGGCCGCGGGCAAGAGCCTGCGCATGGGCAGCGACAAGATATGGGTGTCGCTGAGCGGCAGGCCGCTGCTCGCCCACACGGTCTCCATCTTCCAGTCCAGCTCGGCCATCGACCGGATAGTACTTGTCCTCTCCGCCGACCGGGAGAGACTCGGGATGTCGCTCGTGAAGGGCGCGCGCTTTGGCAAGGTGGCCGGCATCTGCTTGGGCGGCGAGGAACGGCAGCAGTCCGTGCGCGCCGGGCTGGAGGCGCTGGGCCCGTGCGAGTGGGTCGTCGTGCATGACGGCGCGCGCCCGCTGGTGACGGCGAGGCTCATCGAGCAGGGGTTGGCCGCCGCCCGTGAGACCGGAGCTTCAACCTGCGCCGTGCCTCTCCACGAGACGATCAAGCTGGTGAATGAGAAGCACCTGGTGGAGAAGAGCCTGGACCGCAATCACCTCTGGCTTATCCAGACGCCGCAGGTATTCCGCTACGACATGCTGCTGGAGGCGCACCGCAAGGCGGACGGACGGCTCGCAGCCAGCGACGACGCCGGTCTGGTGGAGCGGCTGGGCTACCCGGTGAAGGTCTTCATGGGGTCCTATCAAAACATTAAGGTGACCACGCCGGACGATCTCGTGCTCGTCCAAATGCTGCTGAAGCGGCGCCGTTCCTGACATGCGAATCGGTATCGGCTACGATGTTCACCCGTTCGACGCGACGCGGCCGCTCCATCTCGGCGGGGTGCGCATAGACGGTTCGCCGGGGCTGAGCGGGCACAGCGACGCCGACGCCCTTCTCCACGCCGTTATCGACGCGCTGCTGGGCGCGGCAGGGCTTGGCGATATCGGCCAGCACTTCCCGGCGGGCGATCCGGCCTACAAAGATATCGATAGCAGGGAACTGCTGCGACGGACGCGGGACCTGCTGGCCGAGAAGGGGTACAGAGCGGGCAACATCGACGCGACGGTGATCGCTGAGAGCCCGCGTCTGGCGCCCCACCTGCCGGAGATGCGGAGCGCGATCGCCGGTGTCATCGGAATCGATGAGTCGCGCGTAAGCGTCAAAGCGACCACTCATGAGGGGCTGGGAGCGATAGGCAGAGGCGAAGGGATTGCCGCGATGGCCGTCGCGCTGATAGAGTAGACCTACAGGTGAGACACTCTAATCCCTCCCGATACCCGGTGCGCCGTTCGGGCGCGCTTCCGCGGCCCTCCTTCGTGGGCAGGAGATGCCGCTGCCTCTGTGGCAACGGGTGTCCCGGCCGGCCTGCCGGTAGGCACGGCACCGCGGCACCCGGGGCAGCGTAGTCCGCCACTTCGCGGGCAATCTCCTCAGCAGACGTGGAGGGCACGATGACCGTTCTTGACAGTATTATCCGCGATATCCGCACGGCGCGGCGCAAGGACCCGGCCGCTGCCAGCAACCTTGAAGTGATCTTCGCCTATCCCGGCTTTCACGCGCGACAGCTCCACCGCCTGGCGCATGCGCTGTACGAGAGGCGCGTGCCGGTCGTGCCGAGGTTGGTGTCACATGTGGGGCGGTTTCTGACGGGCATCGAGATCCACCCGGGCGCCAGGATCGGCGAGGGCCTGTTCATAGACCACGGCATGGGTGTCGTCATCGGCGAGACGGCGGAGATAGGCGACGACTGCCATCTCTACCAGGGCGTGACCCTGGGTGGCACCAGCACGAGGAAAGAGAAACGGCACCCGACGCTTGCGGACAACGTCGTCGTGGGGGCTGGCTCAGAGTTGATCGGCGCCATCTATGTCGGCGAGAACGCCCGTATCGGCGCCGGCTCCGTCGTCGTCACCAACGTTCCCGCCAACGCCACCGTTGTCGGCGTGCCGGGACATGTGGTTGCTTATCACGATCCGGGCGACGCCACTGTGATGCACCTGCCGGACCCCGAATGGGACCGGATTCAGGACCTCGAAGAGAGGGTTGGACGTCTGGAGAGGCAAATGGAACCGACCGACGGGGCGCTTGAGAGACCATCGGAGAGCAAGACTAGCGAGGATAGCGAAGCATGAGGCTGTACAGCACGCTGACACGCGAGGAAGAGGAGTTCGTTCCGGCGGGCGATACCGTCAAGATGTACGTCTGCGGCCCCAACCTGTACGCGCCCTGCCACGTGGGCCACGCCATGAGCTACGTCGTCTTCGACGTGCTGCGGCGTTACCTGGAGTACCGCGGCCATACGGTCCGCCACGTCCAGAACTTCACCGATATCGAAGACAAGATCATCGCCCGCGCCCAGGCCATGAACGTGACCACCGACGAGCTGGCGCAGCAGTACGTGGAGCGCTTCTTCGCTGACATGGACAGGCTCAACATCCAGCGCGCCCACGTCTACCCTCTGGCGACACACGAGATCCCCGGCATGATCGAGATGGTCCAGGGACTCATCGCCAAGGGGCACGCTTACGCCGTCGACGGCGACGTCTACTTCCGCGTGACCAGCGACGACGACTACGGCAAGCTCTCCGGCCGCTCGATCGACGACCTCCAGGCCGGCGCGCGCATCGAAGTCGACGAGCGCAAGGAGCACCCGATGGACTTTGCCCTCTGGAAGGCGTCGAAGCCGGGCGAGCCGTTGTGGGAGAGCCCCTGTGGGCCGGGGCGTCCCGGCTGGCACATCGAGTGCTCCGTGATGTCGCTGCGCTACCTGGGGGAGACGCTGGACATCCACGGCGGCGGCCAGGACCTCATCTTTCCCCATCACGAGAACGAGCTGGCGCAGTCGGAGAGCTACACCGGCGTCACGCCCTTCGTGCGCTTCTGGGTGCACAACGGACTGGCGCGCCTCAGCGACGGCGAGGAGAAGATGACGCGCTCCCTGGGCAACCTCGTGTCGATCAGCGACGCGCTGGAGCGGCACGGCGCCGATACGCTCCGTTTGTTCATCCTCAGCTCCAACTATCGCAGTCCGCTTACGTATGGCGACGAACCGCTGGCGGCGGCGAAACGGGGCGTCGAGCGGCTCCGCACCGCGGCCTATGCTACGTCCGCCGGCGACGGCGCGTCGCTGGACGCGGCCCCGTTCCGCGAGCGCTTCATCGAAGCCATGGAGGACGACCTGAACACGGCCCAGGCGCTGGCGGCCCTCTTCGACCTGGCGCGCGACATCAACCGCTCCCGCGACGAAGGGTGCGACATCAAGGCCGCCCAGTCGGTCCTCCTGGAACTGGGCGGCATCTTCGGGTTGACGCTGGCGGAAGAGGAGCGGGAGATTGCGGCCGCGCCGTTCATCGAGGCGCTGATGGCCGTGCGAGAGGAGCTGCGGCAGGCGAAGCAGTTCGCCCTCGCCGACGGCATACGCAGCCGTCTGGAGGGTCTGGGGATCGTCCTCGAAGACAGCCGCGAGGGCACGGTCTGGAAACGCAAGGATTGACTTTGATCGTGCCGATTCCCTATACTACTTAATGCTAAGAGCCCCGATTGTCGGGGGCCTACTTTTGTTATGCCTGGAAGGGGTCGGGCCCGAGTGGCGCAATGGTAGCGCAACCGACTTGTAATCGGTAGGTTGGTGGGTTCGAATCCCCCCTCGGGCTCCAGCTTCAGGGCAAGCGGAGGGGTGGGTGAGCGGCTAATACCGGCGGTCTGTAAAATCGCTGCCTTAACAGGCTACGCAGGTTCGAATCCTGCCCCCTCCACCACTCAAGGCTCAGACCCGTCCGCCAATGGCGAGTCGGGAAACCGAAGAACGAAGCACCGGACCGCCTGCCTGTTTACCCGCCCCGGGTGGGTCGGCAGCAAGGCAGCAGACGGCTATAGCGGCAGGGTTGCCGTTGAGCCAGCCGCCAATAGTTCAGGTGCCCACATAGCTCAGCAGGTAGAGCACGTTCTTGGTAAGAACGGGGTCCTCGGTTCGAGTCCGAGTGTGGGCTCCATTTACTAGGAGGAATTTGACGACATGGCCAAGAAGAAGTTCGAGCGAACGAAGCCCCACGTGAACGTCGGCACCATCGGTCACGTAGACCATGGCAAGACGACCCTGCTCTCGGCGATCACGAAAGTACTGTCGCTCAAGGGCTTAGCCGAGTACCGCGACTTCTGGAGCATCGACAATGCGCCGGAAGAGCGCGCACGGGGCATCACAATCCAGGTACAGCACGTCGAGTACGAGACCGATAAGCGGCACTACGCTCACATCGACTGCCCCGGCCATGCCGACTATATCAAGAACATGATCACCGGCGCCGCACAGATGGACGGCGCTATCCTCGTCGTCGCCGCGCCTGATGGGCCGATGCCGCAGACGCGGGAGCACATCCTCCTCGCTTACCAGGTCGAGGTGCCGGCGATGGTCGTCTTCCTGAACAAGATTGACCAGATGGACGACCCGGAGCTCCTCGACCTCGTGGAGCTGGAGCTGCGGGAGCTGCTTACCAGCTACCATTTCCCCGGCGATGAGATTCCGATCATCCGCGGCTCCGCGCTTCAGGCGATGGAGTCTGAGAGCAAGGACCCGAACGCGCCTGAGTTCGAGCCCATCTGGAAGCTGATGAACGCCGTCGACGAGTACATCCCGCAGCCGGAGCGGGCGCGCGATCAGCCGTTCCTCATGCCCGTGGAGGACGTGTTCGGCATCAAGGGACGCGGCACCGTCGTTACCGGCCGTGTCGAGCGTGGCGTCGTGAGGACCGGCGAGGAGATCGAGATCGTCGGCCTGGCGGAGACGCGCAAGACCGTGGTGACCGGCGTCGAGATGTTCCGCAAGACGCTCGACTACGGCGAGCCCGGCGATAACGTGGGCCTCCTCCTGCGCGGTATCGAGCGTGAGGACGTGGCGCGCGGGCAGGTCATCGCGGCGCCCGGCAGCATCAAGCCGCACACCTACTTCGAAGGCAGGGTCTACGTCCTGTCCAAGGAGGAGGGCGGCAGGCACACGCCGTTCTTCGCCGGCTACCGCCCGCAGTTCTACCTGCGAACGACCGATGTCACGGGAAGCTGTGAGCTGCCTGAGGGCATGGAGATGGTGATGCCCGGTGACAACGTCGACGTCAAGGTGCGGCTGATCGAGCCGATTGCTTTGGAAGAGGGGCTACGCTTCGCCATCCGCGAGGGAGGGCGCACCGTCGGCGCCGGCGTGGTGACGAAGGTGCTGGAATAGGGGAAGAAGGGCTCACACCCGAAGGCAAGACTGAATGGCGAAGAAAGAAGAGAGAGTCATAATCACCCTGGCATGCTCGGAATGCCGGGAGCGGAACTACGTCACGGAGAAGAACCGGCGTAACGACTCCGAACGCATTGAGCTGCGCAAATACTGCCCGCGCTGCCGCGTTCACCGCCCTCACCGAGAGGTCAGGTAGGTCGTCGATGCCGAACGGATTGGCTGGGTTTGGGGGTGAAGGGCGTGGGAGGCGAGCTGCATGAGTCGTGCGCTTAGACGGCATCCTGCCGTCAGCAAGCCGTCGAAAAAGGGGGCTTCCATCCGGGCGACCCGCCCACCCAAGGGAGGAGGCCCTACCCAAGGGCGGCGCGGCTGGCGGAGGTTCCTGCCCCGCTGGATCGACGATATCGTCAGCGAGCTCCGCAAGGTCACCTGGCCCACCCGCAATGAGACAGTCAACCTCACGCTGGTGGTGGTTGTGGTGTCGGCGGCCGTGGGTGGGCTGCTCGGCGGGATCGACATCTTCTTCAACTGGTTCATGACAAACACGATCTTGCGTTAGCGCAGCGGAGATAGGTTCAGGTGCCGAGGAAAAAGAAGGTCGCCGTAGCGGAAGAAAAGACCACGAAAGAGGCCGCCGCGGAGACGCAGGCCGTCGAGGAGGATATCGGCGCTCCCGTCGAGGGACGCGCGTGGTATGTCATCCACACCTACTCGGGGTATGAGAACAAGGTCAAGGCGAACCTTGAGCACCGCATCGAGTCGATGGACGCGCGGGAGTTGGTCTTCCAGGTGATAGTGCCCACGGAAGAAGAGATAGAGATCCGCGATGGCCAGCGCCGCACGGTCGAGAAGAAGGTGTTCCCCGGCTACGTGCTGGTGCACATGATCGAGCTGCGCGACGATGACCCGGAGGCGAGCCGCGCCTGGTTCGTCGTGCGGAATACGCCGGGCGTGACCGGCTTCGTTGGTTCCGGCGTCAAGCCCACGCCGCTCGACATAGCGGAGGTGCAGAAGATCCTGCGCCAGATGAGGACGAAGGAGCCGCGCGTCAAGGTGGGCTTTGCGATCGGCCAGAGTGTGCGCGTCATCGACGGTCCGTTTATGGACTTCGTCGGCCAGGTTGACGAGATCAACCTGGATAAGGGCCGGGTCAGGGTGCTGGTATCCTTCTTCGGCCGCGAGACGCCGGTTGAGTTGGACTTCCTTCAGGTGGAGAGGCTATAGGATGGCGAAGAAGGTACGGGCGATCATTAAGCTTCAGATCGACGCGGGAAAGGCGAACCCCGCGCCGCCGGTGGGGCCCGCCCTGGGCCAGCACGGCGTCAACATCATGGCCTTTTGCAAGGACTACAATGAGAAGACCGCCTCGCAGGCGGGCACGATCGTACCTGTAGAGATTACCGTTTTCGAGGATCGCTCGTTCACCTACGTCCTGAAGACGCCGCCTGTCTCCGAGCTGCTGAAGAAGGCATTGGGAGTGGAGAAGGGCAGCCCGACCCAGAAACGGGAGAAGGTGGGCGAACTCCCCCGGGAAAAGATCCGCGAGATCGCCCGGATCAAGTTGCGGGACCTGAACGCGGGCGACATCGAATCGGCGATGAGGATGGTGGAGGGCACGGCCCGTAGCATGGGAATAGAGGTCAAGTAGTGGTCACAAAGGTCGGAAAGAAGCATCGCGAGGCGCTTTCGCTGGTGGACGGACAGACGACCTACTCGCCCGTGGAAGCGATCGCGCTAGCCAAGAAGGCGGCCCACGTCCGTTTTGACGAGACGGTGGAGCTGCACGTTCGCACCGGGCTCGACGTCCGTCACGCCGATCAGCAGTTGCGCGGCTCCGTGCTGCTGCCGCACGGCCTGGGCAAGACCGTTCGCCTCCTTGTCTTCGCTGAGGGCGAAGGCGCCAGGGCGGCGCTGGAAGCGGGCGCGGACTTCGTCGGCGGCGACGAGTTGGTGAAGAAGGTCGAAGGCGGCTGGACGGACTTCGACGTTGCTCTCGCCCAGCGCGAGATGATGGGCAAGGTGGGACGCCTCGGCCGCGTCCTGGGGCCGCGCGGGCTCATGCCCAACCCGCGCTCCGGCACGGTCGTCGACGAGCAGGACATGGCCCGTGCCGTGCGCGACGCCCGTCAGGGACGCGTCGAGTACCGCCTGGACCGCACCGCGATCATTCACGTCCCAATCGGCAAGATCAGCTTCGACGAGGAAAAGCTGCTGGAGAACCTGGCCTCAATCGTCGAGACAATCGTCAAGTCGCGGCCGGCGGGCGCCAAGGGTCAGTTCATACGGGGAATAACCCTGGTGACGACGATGGGCCCCGGCATCAAGCTGGAGCTGGGCTCGACGCTCGGTTTGAGCACCAGCTAGGCGACGCCGAGGCTGGAAAGCCTGGGCTACGATCTTCGTTTCGGTCGCCGGGTTGCGCCGGCGTGCTCACGCAAATAGAATAGGTAGCGCGCCACAGACAGCGGGTCCTTCTCCGGAAGGATAATGATTGCCCGCCGAGGCGAGTAAGACTGGTCAGGGGTGGAGACGCCCCGACTGCTTGGCTCTTGTCTGTGGCGGCAAGGGCCATTTTCGTTGTCCGGAGGGAGAGATATGCCGGCACCAAAGAAACTGCAAATCGTCGAGGAGCTGACTGAGCGACTCGCCAGGGCGAGCATCGCCATCGGCGCCGCCTTCCAGGGGATGCGCGTCGCGGAGATGAACGAACTGCGACGTCAGCTCAAGGCCAAGGGCGTCGAAGTGCGCGTCGCCAAGAACACGCTCCTCCGTCTGGCTGCCACCGCCGCGGAGAAGCCGGAGATCGCCGAGCTGGGCGAGGGCCCGACGGCGCTCGTCTTCGGCTACGGCGACGCCGTCGAGGCGGCGAAAGCGGTCACGGATTACGCGCAGTCGGCGAAGAACGCCTTCGCGCTGCGACGCGCCTTCGTTGAAGGGCGGCTGCTGTCGGGGCGGGAGATCGCGGAGTTTGCATCGCTGCCATCGCGGCCGGTCCTCGCGGGCCAGGTCATGGGCGCTCTGCGCAGCCCTGTGTTCCGTCTGGCGCAGCTCCTGTCGAGCGCCCTTGTACAGCCGACGGGCCAGCTCTTGAATTCGAGTCTCGTCCAGTTCCAGGGTCTCCTGGACGCACGTTCGCGGCAGTTGGAGGCCCAGCCGTAATCGGCGCATTTCTACGGTTATTGCTTCGAAAGGAGAATCAGCATGGCAACAGCGAAGACAGCAAAGAAAGAGGGCGACCGCGTTGATCAGGCGTTCGACCTGATCAAGGAGATGACCATCCTCGAGCTGCGCGATCTCAACAAGCGGATCGAGGAGGAATTCGGCGTGACCGCGGTTGCGCCGGTCGCGATGGCGCCTGCCGCCGCTGCCGGTCCCGCTCCCGCCGCGGCCGCTCCCGCCGAGGAGGCGGAAGAGCAGACCGAGTTTACCGTCGTCCTGAAGGACATGGGGGCGAACAAGATAAACGTCATCAAGGCCGTCCGCGAGGTGACCACCCTGGGACTGAAGGAGGCGAAGGACCTCGTCGAGAGCGCGCCTGTGAACGTCAAGGAAGGCGTGGGCAAGGAAGAGGCGGAAGTGGCCGTCAACAAGTTGAAGGACGCCGGCGCCACCGTCGAGTTGAAATAACGTTCTCTTTAGGCAGTTTGCTTTCGAAAGGTCCTCTCCATCCGGGCGACTGGCGTAGGAGCGATAAAGCTGCTATATTGCGCGTTGCATGAAGTGCTATAGTTGCTCCAACGATGCGGTCCAGGAGTGTCGGCGCTGCGGCAAGCTCTACTGCGATGAGCACGGCGACGAGTTGTGCGCAGAGTGCCTGAAGCCCGCCGGCGCTTTGCCTTCTTTTCTCCTGTACCGTGGCTCGCTGCTGGCGCTGCTGGTGGGCACGGCCTTTGCTCTCTGGCTGCTGCTCAAGCCGCCGGAGCAGGCGAGTCAATCGGAGATCAGCATTGTCCAGCCGACGGCGACGACCGCGCCCGCCCGAACGCCTGCGGCCGGCACCCCGGCGCCAACGGCTACCATCGCGGCGGCGGCCACTGCCACGCCCAGCGCCACGACTTATACGGTGCAGGAAGGCGATACGCTGTTCGACATAGCGGCGCTGTTCCAGCCGCCCGGCGAATCGATAACCGATTACGCGGACCGGCTTGCCGTGGCGAACGATCTCGATCCGGCTAGCCCGCTCCTCCATCCCGGGCAGACGCTGACCATACCAAAGTAGGGCAGGGGAATCTCTTGGAAGAGGAGATCTCTGCTGCCAGACGCCACCTAGCCCGTGACGCGATTATCTATACGCCGCTCTTCGTCTTCTTCCTGATCGTCTGGGTCGCCGCGCTCGTCGGCGTCGTCGCCGAGGGCGGCGGCGGAGGGATCCTGCTGCTTCTGCTGCTCACGATCATGGTCTCTGTCGCCGGTTTCCAGAGCATCCAGTCGCTGCGCGATCTGCGTTCGACGCCGGTAACGAGCGAGGGGCCGGTCCTGCGAAAGTGGCAGCGCGCCGAGTTCCTCCTCTTCCGGGCACATTACCTCTATGTGAACAGGAGCATCTACAAGGTGCCGCCGCTCATCTACGAGTACATCAAAGTCGGCGACGTCGTTGCGATCACCCACTTTCGGCATACGACGACAGTCGTCACCGTCAAGCGTTTGCGGCACGGTGACGCCGGGCCAGGAGCGTAGCATGGAAGAACGCGAGGCGACCACAGCGACAGAGGGCGGT
Source organism: Dehalococcoidia bacterium (assembly GCA_035527215.1). GTDB lineage: Bacteria > Chloroflexota > Dehalococcoidia > DSTF01 > JALHUB01 > JALHUB01. The sequence goes on along the minus strand of DATLAX010000054.1, from coordinate 5,959 downwards.
CGGCGGACCGAGTACTATACGCTGATACGCGACCTCCCCGCTTCGGAGCGGCCGCGCGAGCGGTTGCGCGACTACGGCGCCAGCGCGCTCTCCAGCGCGGAGCTGCTGGCGATAATCCTGCGGACCGGGACCAAACATGAGAGCGTGCTGTCGCTGGCCTCGCGCCTGCTTTCGACCCATCGCGGCCTCGTCGGGCTGGCGCGCGTCAGCTTCAACGAGCTGTGCAACGAGAAGGGCCTGGGCGAGGCGAAGGCCGCCCAGTTGAAGGCGGCGCTGGAGATGGGGAGGCGGCTTTCCTCGACGCAGCCGGAGGAGCGCGTCATCGTGCGCTCACCAGCCGACATAGCCAACTTGCTGCTTACGGAGATGGGCCTTCTGGAGCAGGAGCACCTGCGGGTCGTGCTCCTCAATCAGCGCAACCATGTCCTCGCCGTGCCTGAGGTCTACAGGGGCAGCGTCAACACCTCGCTGATACGGACAGCGGAGCTCTTCCGCGAGGCCGTGCGCCAGAACTGTCCGGCGGTGATCCTGGTGCACAATCATCCCTCCGGCGATCCCACGCCGTCGAGCGACGATGTCGCCATGACGAAGCAGGCGGTGGAAGCGGGCAAGCTGCTCGATATCGAGGTGCTGGACCATGTTGTGATCGGGCAGGGCCGCTACGTCAGTCTTAAGGAGCAGGGGCTCGGCTTCGAGCAGCAGAGCTGACAGCTGCGGCGTCGCGCTTTCTGCACCCGCGGAGGTCGCGTTGACAGCGTGCCGGTTGACCGGCATAATTCGGCCCAGGGCGAGGATAGCAGCAAATGCAAGGAGGTGCCTTTTGAAGAAGTCGCTACTGTATGTATTGATCGCGTTGATGCTCGTGATCGGCGCCGCGGCAGTCGCCTGCGGGGGCGGCGGAGACAACGGCGACGAGGACAGCAAGGAGCCGACAGTCGCGGAGGAGCAGGACGGCACACCCGAGGCGGAGGCAACGGAAGAGGAGGCGACGCCGGAGTCGAGCGGTGATGGGGCGTCGAGCGGGTCCTTCGCTGACGTGCCTGTCTACCCGGGGGCGACGGAAATCACGAGCGGCGAGTGGTCAGGCTCGGAAGGGATGATCCCCGGGCTCGGCTCTGAACTGGACACGGAGGACTTTCAGAAGATCGAGTTCGCGATGTACGAGACCGACGATAGCCTGGACGATGTCTTTGACTGGTACAAGGACAAGATGGGCGACTGGAATGAGGAGGGGTCGGCCAGCGGCGGATCCGGAGGCGAGGCTGGCGCGTATGGTCTCTGGACGAAGGACGACGGCAAGGTAGCCGCCTGGATCACCGTCGGGGAAGTCGGTGGCACGACAAGCCTGGGAGTCTGGGTCGCCACCCAGTAAGCGAACCCGGGCGGTTAAAGCTCAGGAAGAAGTTGGGGGACACCCGCTGGGGTGTCCCCTTCGCTTGAAGACGAACGCAAGTATCTAGCTCTTGCCGCCGCCGTTGGCTTCGAGCCTCGTCCGCGCCTCCGATTCGACGGCCCGGTAGACCTCGGCGAGAGGCAGGTTTTGCTCCAATGCCAGCCGCCGGCAGGCTTCGTATTCAGGCGAGACCTGCGGCGTCCTTCCCGGCAGCCGTTTTACCTTGACAGACGCCTTCCCCAGGCTCGACGTGAACTCGAACGTCTCGCGCTGCGCCTCGTGGCGTCGCACCTCCTGCAGGCGCACGCCCAGCGTCGACGTCTCCTCGAGCAGTATGCGAACGATGTCCTCCTCGCGCTCGACGGCGCAGAGCAGCGAGAGCATCGTCGCCGGGCGGTTCTTTTTCATGAAGATGGGCGTGAACCAGACGTCGGCGGCGCCGGCGGTGAACAGACGCTCCTGCACGTAGCCGAGGAGCTCCGCGCTCATGTCGTCGATGTTCGTCTCGATGAGCAGCACCGCGCCCCCGGTTGCCGGCAGTTGCTCGCCGAGCCAGAGGCGCAGGATATTGGGGCGACCGGGCGGATTGCGACTGCCCGCGCCGCAGCCTACGCGCTCCAGCGTCATCGCCGGTCGCTCGAAACGGGCGAACTGCGCCAGGACCGCCGCGCCGGTCGGCGTCACGAGCTCGCCGGGCACGTTTGATTCGGAGACGGGCGCCCCGACAGACGCAAGCAGCTCAACGGTCGCCGGAGCGGGCAGCGGCAGGACGCCGTGCGCGCCTTCGACTTCGCCGCGTCCCAGCGGCAGGGGCGAGGCGAAAAGCTGCTCGACACCGAGCAGGCGTAGCCCGGTCACGGCGCCGACGATGTCTATCAGCGTGTCGAGGGAGCCCAGTTCGTGGAGGTGGACGGAGGCGACGTCGACGCCGTGGACGCTCGCCTCGGCCTCAGCGAGACGCTGGAACACGGCGGACGCCTTCTCTTTATCGGCCGGCGGAAGATTGCCGCGGTCGATGACCGCTAGAGCGTCGCTCAGGCGAGGATGGGTGGGAGCGCCCGGCTCCAGTTCCACCGTCGCCTTGGTCGCGGCGAGGTCGGCGCGCTGCGCCTTTTGGGCGGTGAGACGCCATCCCTCGACTCTGAGCTTCGCCAGCTCTTCGCGAAGCGCGTCGAGCGGTACCCCTGCGTCGATGATGGCGCCGAGGAGCATGTCGCCGCTGATGCCGGAGAAGCAGTCGAGGTAGGCTACGCGAGTCAGTCTTCGCTCCTGTGGGATGGCGCCCGGCCCCCGGTATGGGCGAGGCGGTTGATGACGGCGGCCAGGTAGCCGGCGCCGAAGCCGTTATCGATGTTGACGACCGCCACGCCGGGGGCGCAGCTATTGAGCATCGTCAGCAGGGGGGCGATCCCCTGGAAGCTGGCGCCGTAGCCGACAGACGTCGGCACGGCGATGACCGGCGCCGCTACGAGCCCGGAGATGACGCTGGGCAACGCGCCTTCCATGCCGGCGACGACGATCAGGACGCGCGCCTCGCCCAGCTGCGGGAGGTGGTCCAGCAGGCGGTGCAGCCCTGCCACGCCGACGTCGTAGACCTTCTCGACTCGATTTCCCATCAGCTCCGCGGTGACGGCGGCCTCCTCGGCGACCGGCAGGTCCGCGGTGCCGGCGCAGATGAGGCAGATGCCGGGCAGCGCCTCGGCGGGATGTCGGTCTACCGTGGCGGTGCGCGCTGTCTCGTGATAGGCGGCGTCGGGGACGCGCTCCCGTAGCTGCTCGAAGACGTCGCGGCCGATGCGGGTCACGAGCAGTCGCCCTGAGAGCTCGACGAGGCGCTCGGCGATGGCGACGACCTGTTCCGCCGTCTTTCCCTGGCCGAGCACGACCTCCGGCAGGCTGTCACGCAGGGCCCGGTGGTGGTCTATCTTGGCGAAACCCAGGTCCTCGTAGGGGAGGTGGCGCAGCCTTTCCAGCGCGCCGTCGATGTCGGTATCCCCGGTGGCCACGGATTGCAGGAGGACGCGGAGCGCCTGTTCGTCGATGTTGTCACCCCTTCACACATGTTGCTGGAGCCGGAATGAGATTATAGCATTCGACGGCCATCGATGAATAGAAGCGGGCGCGCGCCTTGTTCGCGCGGAAGCCGGTGGTGTAATGTGTTACCGATGGCGGTCCGGACCTGGGTTGGGCAGTTTGGCATCGTGCAGGGGCAGGCGCTGGAAGCCGGGCCCTGGCAAGGGAAGTTTGACCTCCATCCCCCCGGCGAAGAGCCGGTCGACCTGTACGTGCTCGTGCAGCCCGCCCTGCCCGGCAGCGAGGAGTTCTGCGGTCAACTCGTCGCCGTCGTTGGTCACCTCTTCGAACGACAGGATCTCTCCCTCACCGGCGCTCTGACTAAGGCGATAGGCGCCGCCCACGAGAACCTCCGCGACTGGAACCGTCGCAGCCTGCGCGAGCACCAGGTGGGCGCTGGCCTCAGCTGTCTCGTCGTGCGGGGGGCCATGGCCTATCTGGCGCAGCTGGGCCCCAGCCTCGCCTACCTGCGAAGAAACGGCGTCCTGACGCGCCTGGTACCGGACGACCCGCGGGCGAGCGCCGTCCTCGGCCTTGCCGAGGAGCTGCAGCCGCAACTCAGGCGCTACGAGCTCGCGCCGGGCGACCTCCTCCTCGTCGCTTCCCCGTCGCTGGACGAAGTGGCGGACCAGGCGCGGATCGAAACGCTCCTGTCGCGGGATGCGGAGGATGTCCTTTCCGAGCTCTATCGCCTCGCCCGCGATCAGCCCGATTTCTCCGTCTTTCTGCTTAGCTGCTTCGAGGAAGCGGGAGAAACGGCCGACGCAGCGGTGGCTGAACCGCAGGCGGAACCGCCGCAGGAGGCCGCGCCTCCATCCCCGCCGGCAGCCGAGGCGTCTTCCCTGCGCCGGCCGCCGGACACGTACGAGGAGGAGACCGAATCGACCTTCGATCTCCTGGGGCCGCTGGAACTGGCGCCTGTGGCCGTTGCCGCGCTGGAGATGGGCCGCGAGACGGTTCGTCTGAGGGGAACTCAGCCGGCGCTTCGTAACCGCACGCCGAGCCCGGTCGCAAGAATGACGCGGCGCGTCCCGAGGTGGATTCTGCCGGCCACCCTCTTCCTGAGCATCGTTGTCTTTCTCGCCTGGTGGGTGATCCCCGGCGCCATCGAAGGGAACCGCGTCGAGAAGTTCGACTCGCTGCTCGCTGATGCGAAGGCGGAGTACAGCGCCGCGCTCATGCTCTCCGATCTCTCGGACAGGCGCGATGCGCTGGAGCGGGTGAATAGCCTTCTGGCTGAAGCTGCGGACATCCGCTCCGACGACAGCGAGATGACCGCGCTGCAGAGTGAGGTGGCAGCGGCGCTCTCGGAGATGAACGGTGTCCAGGAGCTGACCGGCCTGCGGGTCGTCGCCGACCTGAAGACTCAGCTCACCGGTGACCTGTCCTTGCAGCGCCTCGTCGCGGGAGGCGGCCACGCCTATCTGCTGGATGCCAAGGAGGGCAGGGTAGTGTCCGTCTCGCTGGAAGCGCCGGAGGGCGAGACGGAGGAGGTGCTCCAGGAGGGCGACCTCGCCGGCATGGCGAAAGCCGCGCGACCGGCTCGTATCGCCTGGCTGCCGGATGTCGACGGCGGCAGCCTGCTCGTCTTCGACGGCGAGCGGCACCTTTTCTCACTGCGCCCGGGCGCCGAGCCCGTTCCGATTGCCCTGGAAGGAGGGGATAGCTGGGGCTCTCTCGACGCCGTTTTCGCCGGCGCCGATGGCCTCTACGTCCTCGACAGCGAGGGGAGCCGCGTATGGCGCTATCCCTCCGGCGAGGACGGCTTCGCGGCGGGACCGGAGGTCGTCCTGGAAGGCGCGGACCTGGCGGGGGCCGCGGGCCTGGCGGTCAACGGGGACATCTACCTCCTCGACGAAGACGGCCGCGTCCGCCGTTTCTCCGCCGGCCAGGAGATGGCGTTCGAGATGGAGGGCATCGACCGGCCGCTGACGTCGCCGGCTTCGCTTTTGCCCCTCGCCGACGGCGGCCTGCTCGTCGTCGACCGCGGCAACAAGCGGATAGTGCTGTTCACGCCGGACGGACGCTTCCAGCGGCAGTACGTCGGCAACGAGTTGACGGACCCACAGGCGGTGGCGGTCGATGAGGTGGCGGCGCGCCTCTACATCCTGAGCGGCGACTCCCTGTACGCGGCGGACCTGCCGCCGGCGCCGAGCGCACCCGCCGGCGAGGGCGTGGACGCCGCCCCATGAAGATCCTGGGGATCGAGACCTCCTGCGACGAGTCGGCCGCCGCGGTGGTCGAAGACGGGCGCCGCATCCTCTCCAACGTCGTCGCCTCGCAGGTGAGCGTGCATGCCCGCTACGGCGGTGTGGTGCCGGAGGTCGCCTCGCGACGGCACCTGGAGAGCCTGTTGCCGGCCGTCGAGACCGCTCTCGCCGACGCGGGCTGTGGCTGGCGGGACCTGACTGCGATAGCGGTCACGGTCGGTCCCGGTCTCTCCGGCTCACTGCTGATCGGCCTGAATACGGCGAAAGCGATCGCCTTCGCCCG
>DATLAX010000053.1:0-11611 GCA_035527215.1 Dehalococcoidia bacterium | reverse complement strand
CCCAGTTCAAGAAGAGAGGCCGCGAGCCGTCGCCGAAGGCGGACGTGCGACGTGGCCGGCAAACCACCTCACCCTCCTCTGCGAGTCGCAGCGGGGGTACGCCAACCTATGCCTGCTCCTCACCCACGCCCACCTGTCGAGCAAGCGCGGCGAGCCGGAGGTTGACTTCGAGACGCTGGCCCGACACAGCGAGGGGCTGATCGCCCTCTCCGGCTGCAAGAAAGGCGAAGTGCCGTCGCTCATCGCCGCCGGACATATTCGCGAGGCGGAGCAGGCGGCGCGACGCTACGTCGAAGCGTTCGGCAGGGGGAACTTCTGGATCGAGCTGCAGAACAACCTGGTTTACGGGGACAGCGAGCGCAACCGGGCGCTGGCGGCGCTGGCGGAGCGACTCGGCGTGGGCTGCGTCGCGACGAACAACGTCCACTATCACGTGCGCGAGCGGCATCGACTTCAGGACGTGATGGTCGCCATCCGCCACCGCACGACGCTCGACGCCTCGCACCGATTGCGACGCGAGAACTCGGAGTATTACCTGAAGTCGCCCGACGAGATGGCCGCGCTCTTCGCGGAGTGGCCGGAGGCGCTGGCGAACAGCGTCCGCATCGCCGGGCGCTGCACCTTCGACCTCACGCGCGACCTTGGCTACAGCTTCCCCGACTACCCGGTGCCTGAGGGCGAGACGGTCGACTCCCACCTGGAGCGCATCTGCTACGAGGCCGCCCGCGAGAGATACGATCGCATAACGCCGGAGGTCGACGCCCGCCTGCGCGAGGAGCTGGCGCTGGTGCGCAAGCGCGGCCTCTCCGGCTTCTTCCTGGTGTACCGGCAACTGCTGGAGATGGCGCGCGAGGAGGCGGCGAAGGTGCGCGGAAGCTCGCCGCGGGCGCTGGCCGGGCTGCCGCCGGGTCGCGGGCGCGGGTCGTCGGTGAGCTCGCTCATCTGCTATCTCATCGGCCTCTCGCACGTCGACCCGCTGCGCTACAATCTCTTCTTCGGCCGCTTCCTCAACGAAGAGGGGACGTCGGTGCCGGACATCGACCTCGACTTCGCGCGCGACATCCGCGAGGCGCTGATCCTGCGGGTGCACAACGAGTTCGGGCCGGACCATGCGCCGCTGGTGGGCGAGATCATCACCTATAAGATGCGCTCCGCCGTCCGCGACGTGGGCAAGGCGCTGGGACTGCCGGAAGCGGAGCTGGGCAAGCTGGCGAAGCGGGTGGAGGCGCGCCACGCCTATGACCTGCCGGAGGAGATGGCGTCGCTGCCGGAGTTCCGCCACAAAGCGAACGCTCCCCTCTGGCGCGACTTCGTGAAGCTGGCGGCGGAGATCGACCGTATGCCGCGTCACCTTTCGCAGCACGTCGGCGGGATGATCATCTCCTCGAAGCCGGTCGCGGAGCTCGTTCCTATCGAAAGGGGCGGCATCGAGGGCCGCTACGTCTGCCAGTGGGACAAGGACTCCGTCGACGACGCCGGCATGATCAAGGTCGACTTCCTGGCGCTGGGGATGCTGTCGCTGGTCGAGGAGTGCGTGGAGCTTATCGCCGAGCGCCGCGGGCGCTGCGTCGACCTCAGCCGCATCGATTTCAACGACGCCGCCGTCTACGACGTGATCTGCGCCGGCGACACCATCGGCGTCTTCCAGATAGAGAGCCGTGCCCAGATGCAACTCCTGCCGCGCACGCAGCCGCGCTCGCTGGAGGACCTGACGCAGGAGGTGGCGATCGTCCGGCCGGGGCCCATCGTCGGCAAGGCGGTGAACCCGTTCGTGCGGCGCAAGCAGGGGAAGGAGCCGGTCACCTACGACCACCCGTCGCTGGAGCCGGCGCTGAAAGACACGCTGGGTGTCATCATCTACCAGGACCAGGTGCTCCAGGTGGCGATGGCGCTGGCAGGATTCACCGCCGGACAGGCGGAGGCGCTGCGACGGGCGATCAGTCGCAAGCGGTCGCGGGAGGCGATGCAGGGCTTCCGGCAACAGTTCCGGGAGGGCGCGCTGGCCCGCGGCGTCGACGAGGAGACGGTGCAGTCGGTGTTCGACAAGCTGCTGGGCTTCGCAGAGTTCGGCTTCCCGAAGAGCCACTCCGCCGCCTTCGCCGTGCTCGCATATCAGTCGTCGTGGCTGAAGAAGTACTACCCGGCCGAGTTCTATTGCGCCCTGTTCAACGCCCAGCCGATGGGCTTCTACGCGCCGCATGTGTTCACGAACGACGCGAAGCGGCACGGCGTGGGCATCCTGAATCCCGACATCAACCTCAGCGGCGCCCGTTGCACCGTCGAGGATGGGCCGGAGGGCGACGCCGTGCGACTGGGCATCGGCTACGTGCGCGGCATCGGCGAGAAGGCGGCGCAGGCGGTCGAGGAGGAGCGGCGTCGCAGCGGGTTCTACGGGTCGATATGGGAGCTGATGAACCGCACGCAGCTCTCGCAGACGGCGGTCGAGAACCTGGCGTCGGTGGGAGTGTTCGAGTCGCTAAGCGCCAGCCGCCGGGCGCCGATGTGGGAGGCCGGGCTGGTCACGCGGCGGCGCGACGGCCAGATGGCGCTGCCACTGCCCATCGAGCAGGACATGGTGCCGCTGGCGGACATGACGGCCTGGGAGCGCATGGCGGCGGAGTACGAGAACCTGGGGCTTTCGCTGGCGCAGCATCCGCTGGCCTTCGTGCGACGCGGGCTGCATGAGGGCATTGTGTCGAGCAGGCACCTCGACAGGCTGCCGGACGGCACGATGGTGGAGATAGCGGGGCTGGTGGTCTGCCGCCAGCACCCGATGACGGCGAAGGGCTTTGTCTTCCTGCTGCTGGAGGACGAGTTCGGGCTGGCGAACGTGGTGGTGAAGCCGGGGCTATACGCGTCGACGCGGAGCATGATCCGGACGGAGCCGTTCCTGCTGGTGCGCGGGCGGTTACAGAAGCGGGAAGGGACGTTGAACGTCGTCGCGGAGCGGTTCAGTGCGCTGCGCATCGACGCATCGCTGGTGGCGCCGCCGGCGCACAACTTTCGTTAGCTGGCAGTCTGTCGGGTGACAGAATGTCATCTTCCCGCCTTCTCCGGCTTTGGATGGGGTCTTGTCGGCCCAAAGAGAAGTGCCCACTCAGCACGCGAAGTCCGGTTTGTGTTTCGGTGATTCTGACAGTTGGGCGAGACGTCGTGTGACGCGGCAGGGTTCTACCCCCGCACGACCTCCTTCGAGTACAATCGTTTCACGCCCGGTGCGCTCCTCGACCGATGCGCGGCCGGGAGTGGATGATGACAATGATGAGCACCCCACGGGCCACCGGCCTAATCTGGTCCCCGTCGCCTTCGCTTTCGCCGCGCGTTTGTCGTCTCCGGGAGGAGTTCTTCTCCTTTACCGACCGCGACTACTTTCGCAACGAGGTCCGCCCCTACACAAGCGGCACGCCCTGGGACGAGGTCTGGTCTCCTTACCACTGGGGAGTCGTTCCGGAGATGTACGCCATGTTCGACGCCGTTCGTGACAGCCTGCTGGCCGCCGCCGAGCCCGTTTCCGTGCCGGACGGATTCTGGGACGAGCCGCTGGCGGTCCGCCGCGCCTTCCTTTTCCGCGAGGTCGTCGAGCACTGCCTGCCGGTGAAGGTCCTTGACGGGGAGCTTATCGTTGGCTCGTACTTCAATACCGCCCTCTCAAAGGGCCACACGCGAGGCGAGGCGCGCGCCTGGAAGCAGGGCGTCGGCCGCTGGCTTGAGAAGGCACGAAGACTCAACGACAGCGGCGCCGGCAACTGCGGCGCCGTCCCCGGCCACCTCATCCCCAACTACCCCAGGGTGCTGCGACTGGGCTTCCGCCGCATCGCCGCCGAGATCGAGGAGATGCGCGATCGCGAGCCCGACACGACAAAGCGCGACCTCCTGCGCGCGCTCATTATCTCCTGCGAAGCCGCCGCCGCCTTTGCCGGACGTTACGCCGACGAAGCCGGGCGGCTGGCGCAAGAGGAGACCGACGCGGCGCGGCAGGCCGAACTTGAGGAGATCGCGCGCGTCTGCCGCCGCGTGCCGGCCGAACCGGCGGCGACGTTCCATGAAGCGCTCCAATCGCTCTGGTTCGCCCACATGCTGGTCATGGCCGCTGAGTCCTACCCGGGCCCCGGCCTCTCGCCCGGACGCGTCGACCAGTACCTCTACCCCTACTATCAGGCGGACCTGGCGAGCGGACGGCTCGACCGCCAACAGGCCCGGGAACTCCTCCAGTGTTACTGGATCAAGCACAACTACGCCTACGACTACCAGGGTCGGATCGGCAACCAGGGGATCAACTCCGGCTTCGGGCAACTGATCACGCTGGGCGGCACCAACCCCGATGGCAGCGACGCCAGCAACGACCTCACCTGGCTGATGCTGGACGTCATCGAGGAGATGAACCTGCTGGAGCCCAAGCCCAACGTCCGCCTGCACGAGAAGACGCCGGAGGACCTGCTGCGTCGGGTCGCCGGGCTGATCGCCGGCACCCAGGGTTCGCCCTTCTTGCTCAACTTCGACGAGGCGTCGATGCGCGGCCTCGCCTGGCAGGGGCTCCCCGAAGAGCAACTCTGGGACTACGCGCCCGTCGGCTGCCTGGAGAACACCCTCCAGGGCTGCGACCGCTCCGGAACGGTCGACGTCAACCTGAACTTGGCCAAGGCGGTGGAACTGACGCTGAACGATGGCCTCGACATGTCGACCGGCCAGCGCCTGGGCCCGCGCACGGGCGACCCCCGCGCGTTCCCGGACTTCCCGTCGTTCCTGGCCGCCTTCAAGGGGCAACTCAAGGCGCTGCTCGAACAGCTCATCGAGTGCAACAACCAGGCGGACGCCCTGCGCGCCGGGTTCGAGCCGACGCCCTACCTGAGCGTGCTGGTCGATGGCTGCGCCGAGAACGGCCGCGATGTCACCGCCGGCGGCGCCCGCCACAACTACATCACCGTCGAGGGCGTTGCCCTGGCGACGGCAGTGGACTCGCTTGTCGCCGTCAAGCACCTGGTCTACGACGAGCGGCGCCTGACCATGGACGAACTGCTGGCCGCCATCCGCGCTAACTTCGAGGGGCACGAGGAACGGCGCCAGACCCTTGCCAACAGAGCCCCGAAGTTCGGCATGGATGACCCGGAGGCAGACGGCCTGGGGCGGGAGGTGTCGCGGTTCTGGACGGAGGAGGCGTTCCGCCACGTCTCACCGGCCACCGGTCGGCGCTACCGCGGCGGCTATCTCTCTTGGAACTACTGGATCGGCTACGCGCCGCTGACCGCCGCCACGCCGGACGGCCGCCGGCGGGGTACGTTCCTCTCCAACGGCGTGTGTCCGGTCAACGGCGTCGACCGCGAGGGCCCGACCGCCGCCATTCAGTCGGTCGGCCATCTCGGGCTGGAGACGGCGCCCAACGGCGCATCCCACACGCTGAACCTCAGCCCATCGCTCCTGCGCGACGAAGAGCACGTCGCCAAGCTGGCGGCCCTCCTGCGGGCATACTGCCGCGTGGGCGGCACCGCCCTCCAGGTAAACGTCATCGACCCCGACACGCTGCGGGCGGCCCAGGCGGACCCGGAAACCTACCGCAACCTGCTGGTGCGCGTAACGGGCTACAACGCGTACTTCGTTACCCTGGGGCGCGAGATCCAGGATGAGATCATCGCTCGCGAAGCGGGCCGGGTGTAACGCTCCGGAAGGAGCGGACCATGTATGGTACGACTAGCCATGACGCTCGCGACGCCCTCCGAGAAACGACAGGTAGCGCAGGAGCGGTCACCGGCGTCACCTTCAACGTGCAGCGCTTCAGCACTGAGGACGGCCCCGGCATCCGCACAACGGTCTTCATGAAGGGCTGCCCGCTGCGGTGCCGCTGGTGCCACAACCCGGAGGGCCTTTCGCCGAATCCGCAACTGGTCTGGTACGACGTGCGCTGCATTGGCGCCCGCGCCTGTCTGTCCGCCTGCCCGACCCGAGCCCTGGAGCTGACGCCGGCGGGCATGCGCATCGACCGTGAGCGCTGCTCACCCTGCGACCGTTGCGTCGGAGCCTGCCCGAGCGCCGCCCTTGAGGTCATCGGCCGGCGCTGGACGCCGCAGGAGCTCTTCGCTCTCGTGGCCAAAGACGCCGTCTTCTATGAGACGTCCGGCGGAGGCGTGACGGTGTCCGGCGGCGAGCCCGCCATGCAGCCCGACTTTCTGGAGGCATTCCTGGTGCTGTGCCACGAAGGGGGCATCGCTACTGCCATCGACACCTGCGGCTACGCGGAATGGAGCGTGTACGAGCGCCTGTTGCCGCTTGTCGACCTGGTGTTGTTCGACCTGAAGATAGCCGACCGGCAGCGGCATCGCGAGGCAACGGGCGTCTTCCCCGACCGCATCTTCGAGAACGCCGCCGCTATCGCAGGCCGCGGCGTCCCTATGTGGGTGCGGACGCCGGTGGTCCCCGGCTACACGGACAACGAAGAGAACGTCGCGGCGCTGGCCGCATTCATCGCCGGACGGGTGCCGGTAGTCCAGCGCTGGGACCTGCTGGCCTACACGAACCTGGGGCGGCCCAAGTACCATCGCCTGGACCTGCCCTACGCGCTGGAAGAAACGGACATCCCCTCCAGAGAGCGGATGGAGCGACTTGCCGCCGTCGCCGTGGAGGGCGGCGTGCGCAACGCAAGGTGGTCAGGCGCAACGGGAGACTGAGCAGATGGCGACCACAGACCTGACGGAGAACAAACTCGACGCGGCTGCGGTCCGCGCCCTTTCCGGGCTGCGCGTGCCCAAGTTCCTCGCTACTCGCGACGCCGAGGGCGTGCCGAACGTTGTGCCGGTGCTCTCCCTCGAGGCTTTCGACGAGCGGACCATCGTCTTCGGGGAGATGATGATCTGGAAGACGCGCCGGAACCTGGAGGTGGACCCGCGGTTGTCAATCCTGGTCCTCTCACCCGGCCTGCGGGCCTGGACGGTCCGCGGCCGCTTCGTCGGCTTCCAGCGGAGCGGTCCCTACTTCGACCGCATCGCATCCGACGAGAGCGCGCGTTATAACCCCTACGGCAGCTACCGGAGCGCCGGCGTCATCGAGATGCTGGGCATGACCCGCGTCTCACAGTCCTCGCAGCTCGGCCTGCTCCTGGCGACGCTCCGCTGTCGCCTACCGGCGCGCGGCCTCTCGCGTGACGGCCGCACGTCAGCGTCCATGCCCATCCAGGTGCAGGACAAGTTCGACCGGCTAAGGGCGGCCAAGGCGCTGGCCGTCATCGACGCCTCCGGTCACCCGGACTGCCTCCCCGGGCTGCCGCTGGTGACGGCGGGACGCGGACGCTTGCTGTTCGGCGGCACCGCCGCTCATGACCTCGCCGCGCTCGCGCACGGCGCAGCCGTCGCTTCCGCCGTCCTCACTCTGGAACCGGTCGCCTACCAGGTGAAGGGCACGTTCGCCGGCATGCGCCATAGCCTGGGACAGGCATTCGGTGTCATCGACGTGCGAGAGGCCTACAGCGCCTGCCCGCCGCTCCCGGGCCAACTGCTGCCGATGAAGGCCTGAGGTCCGGCTCACCTGACGCGAGTTTTCCTGGCGGGCTCGCCCGAAACGAGGGTTCGGGAGTTACTAGGCTTGGGCCACTATCTTCCGCATCTCTTCCGCTGTGAAGGCACGCAGCGTCTCGCTGGAGACGTTGCCCGCCTCGGCGATGTTGAGCATGCCTGCCATCGCAGTCTCTTCGCTGGGTGCATCCACAACGGTCACGATATCGTAGCGACCCTGAGTCCAGTACATGCCAATGACTTTGAACCCACGTGCCTCGTTCTGCTTACGTACTTCTTCGGCCCGTTCGACAGTTCGCTTGGCGTTCTTGCGTCCTTCGGCAGTGAAGCGGTATAGCACGACGTAGGTAGCCACGGTCCACCTCCTTGTAGCCAGAATCGTCCCTGTCTCCTGGGGCGTTGTTCAGAGCCCCACTACGCTGGTGCTGCGTTGTAGCCACCTCTGTCCCTGGATGGCCCCGTCAATGCTGCATTTCTGACTATGTCTCGGCAGTCTCGTCGATATTTCCCGGCAGCGCCGGCCGAACTCACTTCCCGCGCCGATCCATCCTGACGAGAGGTTGTCCCACGGCAGGCCACCAACTACCATGGACATAGTGAGAGGGTGTTGACCCGCCCACTCGCTGGGGCCCGGCGATTGCGATCGCCGGGCTCGCTATATTCGCTTGACCGTCCGCTTCGTCCCAGTGGCCCAGAAAAAGATAATCGGCAGTTCACCGCCGCCGATTACGATCACTGCTGAGGCCCGAAGGTGTGCTTTCCCGGCAGCATCACCTCTCGGTTGGACGGCCCCAAGCGAGTATTCTTATGCCAAGTTTCTACACCCTCAGGAGAAGTTTGTCAAGACATCAGACTAACGAAAGTGCGACCAATTGCAGAACGCCAACCGCCAACCTCCTGGCGGGTCGACCCCTCGTCGCGTGCCATCATCAACGCTGCCACGGAGCAGGGCAGTGTGATGGCGGCGGCTCTGCTGAAGCACTGTCAAGCGTGCGAGCGCCCTGCGAAGCGATTGGCCGACTAGTTCAGGCCGGCGTTCATCCTCGTGATTTCGGTGATGGCGCACCAGTCCTTGTCACCCAGGCCGTTCGCGGCAGCGGCCAGGAACCTCTCCCTGATGATGCAGGCGTAGCTCAGGGGCACGCGGGTCTCGTCGGCGGCTTGTAGGATCAGTTGCACGTCTCTCAGCCCTGAGAGAAGGTCATAGCTCACATCATCGAAGTCTCTGGCGTGGATCCGGTGCGCGTAGTCCTTCAAGGCAGGCGGACCGAGCATGGCCGAGACGAGGCCGTTCAGGACGGCGCCGTTGATCCCGCTCCTCTCTCCGAAGGCGTAGACATCTCCTATCATCTCGATTAGCGACACGGTCATGTAGGTGAACACGAGTTGCGCGCTGTTGGCGACGGCGTGGTCCTTTCCTACGTTCGTGATGCCGGAGGCGTAGCTCTTGAACAGCCGCACACACCTCCTCATCGCCTGGTAGTCGCCGGCCACGAACGCCATGACGCGGCCGATTTCCGCCATGTCCGGCCGCCCGATAATCGGCGCCGCCAGATAACGGCTCCCGCGCGAGGCGTGCAACTCGGCCAGCTGCGTCGAGCACCGGGGTGAAACGGTCGTTGTGCCGATGTGGACGGCGCCCCGCGTCAGCCCGGCCAGCAGGCCGTCTTCACCGAGGACGACGTCGAAGACCGAGGCGTCGCCCATGAGGCACGTCACGACCGCGTCGGCGCCGGCGGCGGCTTCTCTGGGAGAGGGAGCGCCTTTGGCGCCCTTCTGCACGAGAGGGTCCATTTTCGCGGCCGTCCGGTTGTACACCGTCGTGTCGAATCCCGCACCGAGGATCCTGCGGGCAATCGTCGAACCCATCCGTCCCAGGCCGATGACAGCTACCTTTTGGATTTGTCTCGACATGACACAACCTCCCGCTGCTGAGTGGATGCCGGGCGGGCGTCCACTCAGGCTTGCCTATCACCTTCCTACTCGCATTGATTGTAGCAAGCACGTCAATGGACTGCGTCGGAAGGGGAAGGTTATGACTACGATTTGTTAGGCAAGGGCTATGGATCTCGAAGCGCAGCACCATCCGGACGGAACCGCTTCTGTCGGTGCGCCGCCGCCAAGAGAAGCAGTTCGAGAGGTTCAGTCCTCTGCGGATCGACGCATCGCTCGTGGCGCCGCCGGCGCATAACTTCCGCTAGTTTGCGCGAGATACCCAAAGCAGACACTAAGTCCCCATCGTGTCGCCCTCCCAATCCGTTCCTGCAGAGGAGCTGCCGGGGTATGCAGCATATTGGCCCGCGTCGAGAGGCAGCACATCCAAGAGTCGAGGGTTCGAATCCCTCACGGCCCCCCAGACGGCTATGCTGAATCTGAAGCGCCCAATCGCCGGGTCGTGGTACCTCGCCCGCAGGTTAGTAGAGGCTCCTTCTCACCCAGAGTCATTCTGGGGGCGCTGGCCGGCGGTATCGGCGGTTCGTCTCCATTAGTCAACCTTCCAGAGCGGCCCTGAATCTCGGTCGCCGAGCAGAAGCTGGCCGAAAAACAACCACTTACGATCTGCCCCAGTGTCGCAACGGCCCACATCATGGGGGTTGTGTCTGCAATTGCCAATGCCCCAGCAGTTGTCCATCCGCAACCGTTGTGATGATTCGTCCCACGTCCAGGAGCCAGTCCCAGTGATTGGTGTGCCATTCCGCGGCTCTTTCAGCGTGAACTCCTGCAGAAAAGTCCCGTCCGCCTTGAGGGTGAGCGTCTCCGTCCCAGATGGACATTTGGCAGTATACACGCCCACCAGGTCCTCCCGCTCAAACTGGGGCAAACACCAGGTGGCAAGAGCAAACAGAACGAGCCATGCGGTCGCCAGAAGAAGGACCGGAGCTACTACAACTCCAACGGCTATCCGAAGAGGTGTTAGTTTTGGCATTATTGGCATTTGGCAGGAACGGGCTCCTCCCACTCGAAGGCCTGATAGATCGTTCGGAATGGCCCGGAGTCCTTATTATCGAGAAGGCCGACGGTGAAGGAACCTAGGCCAGCCTCATTGTAGATATGTAATTTCATCATGCCGTTCCCCTCCTTAGTGGCTGAAGCGTCAGCGAAACCGCCTACCTGACCCCCGGTAGTGGTGAAGGCATTCATGCTGGAAAAATTATCCCTCCACGTGTCGCGAGCCGCCGTCCCTACGCTTGCGCCGTGAACTCCTCGCCGCCGATCTCGTAGCGCCTCAGCTTGTCTTCATCCAGCTCGATGCCCAGTCCAGGCCGCTCGGGCAACTGCACGTAGCCCTCGCTGTCAATGCGGATCGGTTCGGCAAGGAGGAAGTCGCGGATCTCTGGTGTCCACGCCGGCGGGTCATATGGGTATTCGATGAAGTCACAGTTGGGGACAGCCGCGGCGACATGGAGATTCGCCATGAGCCCGATACCGTTTGTCCACGTATGTGGCGAGAACTTCAGGCCCGCAGCCTCCGCCATGCCGGCTATCTTGTGCGCAGTGGATATGCCACCGGCAAAGGTGGCATCTGGCTGATAGATGTCGTAGCAGCCCTTGTCCAGATAGAGACGGAATTCGTGCAGCGCCGGGTTGAGTTCGCCGCCCGCGATCCGGAGGTTGGTCTTCCGACGCAGCGCCGCCAGCCCATCGTAGTCATATGCCCACAGCGGTTCCTCCAGCCAGAACACGTCGAGTGCCTCCAACTCCCGCGAAATTGTCACTGCGGTCTGCAGGTCCCAGCGATTCGACACCGGGTCGCCCGGGTAGTTCCAGGCCTGATTGGCGTCAACCATTATCTCCATCGACCCGCCGACCGCGTCACGGACGGCTTCCGCGATAGGAAGGTCGCTGCGCGGGTCAGGACTGTGGAAACGGAGCTTTACAGCCGTGAACCCTTCTTCACGCATGCGGGAGACTGTCTCGACTCGCTGCTCGACCGACCTCAGTTCGCCCGTGCTCGCGTAGGCACGGACGCGGTTCTTGTGGCCACCGAGGAGGCGGTACAGCGGCAGGCCAGCCGCCTTGCCGGCGATATCCCAGAGCGCGACCTCGACCGCCCACGGCCGTCCCAAGAAGTAAGCCACGCTCCGCATTACGTGGGCGTGCCGCTCGATATC
>DATLAX010000052.1:0-14599 GCA_035527215.1 Dehalococcoidia bacterium | reverse complement strand
ACACCCCACGTCTATACTACAAGGCTATGACTTTACGGGATATTATTCGGCCTTTATGCACCAGCACTCGGGACACCAGTTCCCCGGCAGCCCGGCGTCGAGGGCGCCGGTGGCACGAATACCGCCGATCGTTGGAATCGCCAGGTAGAGCTGCGCGCCCTGCCAGATCGGCGCTGCCCCGCAGAGCCTGGTGACGATGAGCGTCTCCGCTTCCTCAAGGTACTGAATCCGCTTCTCGTTGTCGGTCTCAGAGCCCGCGGCCTCCAGCTTAGCGTCGATGTCCGGGTCGCTGCACTCATACATGTTGTTGCCCCCGCCCGTGTCGAACAGGCCGATGAGCGAGTTCTCAGGGTCGGGGTAGTCGTTCTGCCAGCCGCCCGGGAAGAGGTCGAAGTTCATGGAGTTGAAGGTCGACGAACGGGTCTTGGCGTCTACCGCCTGGATCTCGGTGTTGATGCCCAGGGTCTCCTTCCAGGCCTGCTGCAGGAACTCTCCCTCCGCCTTCCGGTCCGGTCGATCCGTCACCGTGATCGTCAGCGTCGGGAAGCCCTCACCGTCGGGGTAGCCGGCATCGGCGAGCGCCTGCTTGGCGGCCTCCGGATCGTATCCGATTTTGTCCTCGAAGGCGCTGTTGCCCTGGTGGCCCGGGATGCCTTCGACCAGCCAGTAAGTGGCGGGCAGGTAGGCGTCGTTGTAGACGACCTTTACCATCGACTCGCGGTCTATGGCGCGGGACAGAGCGAGCCGGACGTTCTCGTCCTTCAAGACCGGATCACTCAACTGCATCTCGACCGACCAGATTCGGAGCGAGCCGATCTGGAGGAACTGCGAGTTCAGGGTGGGGTCGCTCTTGATGGTCGGGATCTCGGTCGCCGGGATGCTGGTCATGTCCAGCTCACCGGTCTGGAAGGCGCGGAACGCCACCTCCAGGTCGTCGATGAACTTGACGGTGATCTCCTGGACCGCAGGCTTGGGCTCCAGCGCCCAGTTCGGGTTCGGCGCCAGGGTAACGTGGTCCTTCGCCACGAACTCGGTCAGGGTGTAAGGACCGTTGACGACGATGTTGCCCGGCTCTGTCCACCTGTCGCCGAACTCCTCCACGACGTCCTGCCTTACCGGGAAGGTGGCCCACAGGGACATGATGGTCGTGAAAGTGGGTTTGGGCGCCTTAATCGTGATCTCAAGCGTCAGGTCGTCGATGGCCTTGATGCCGACGTCGTCCGCCGTGCCCTCGCCGTTCAAGTAGGCGTCGCAGCCGACGAGGTCGAGCATCCCCGCGCCGAGCACGTACTGGTACGGCCCGGCTACGTCCGGACTGCACTCGCGTTTGATGCTGTACTCGAAATCGTTCGCCGTTAGCGGCTCTCCGTCAGACCAGGTCAGGCCGTCCTTCAGCTTGATGGTGTAGACGTTGCCGTTGATCTCCGGCTCGCCGTCGGCCATGGCCGGCTCGGCGACAACGTTGTCATCGTCGTCCAGCACGAGCTGGTAAAGGCCGCGGAAGAGCATGCGCTCGATGGCGATGTCCTGCTCGAAGTTGGAGCGGTGCGGGTCGAAAAACTCGGGCTCAGCGCTCTGGGCGATCAACACCTGCTGGTCGGGCGGCGCCAATCCGCCGGTGTCGGGAGTCTCTTTAGAAGTCTTTTCCTCGCCGCCACCACACGCGACAAGCGCAACGGTCAGGATGGCGACGAATGCCGTGAGAACCAGGTATCTGTTTCTTTTCGCCCCCATAAAGTGGCCTCCTTGTTGGGGTATGCGTGCTTGCGTCTTCGGTCAACTGGTTACCTATTTTGGGACGGGCCTAACCAGCCTCCTTTCGCCTGTTTGTCAGAACTTTACATGTAATGCTAAGCCCGCGTTGTCGACCGCGCAAGTCGATTCGTGAGAAAAAACTGCAACATATGATTATCGGCCGCGATCCGTGCGTGCTTTGCTGCCGTATGACAGGGCTCCTGCGTTCGCGTCCCTTGGACAGGCGCTGAGCCGTCCCGTCCCCGCGAACGTCCAGGCGGTCGTCGACCCAGACGGCCCGCCGTGGCCCCCAAGATCACGCCGGTCGACTGCTCAGCGGACATCTCGTTCACCTGAGTGCTCGCGCGGCGGGTCCGCTTCTGACGGCGCCGGCCCGGCGACGGCTGGCTGCGCGGGCCGTGGACCCCGCAGCGCCGAAAACACGACGCCGATGAGCAGGACGGCGACTGCCGCATATATGGCGATATGTAGACCGTCCAGGAAGACAGGCGTCACCTCGCCCTTCAACGCTGGGTTGACGACAGCGGCCTGCAGGTCGCCGGCGAAGCCGCGCGTCGTCAGCTCCGATGTCATTATCGCGCCCCATACGGCGATGCCCAGGGAGCTGGCGGCGTTGCGCATGGTCGCGATGAAGCCGGAAGCGATGCCGTAGTGCTGCCGCGGCACAGACGCGAAGATGAAGTTGTTGTTCGGCGACTGGAACATGCCCAGCCCAACGCCGAGCAGGAGAAACGTCCCGATGAGGGGAAGGTTCTCCTGGTTCGCCGTGGTGACGCGCCCCAGGAGTGCGAGTCCCGCCGCGACGATGAGCAGGCCGGCCGTCGATAACCCCCGCGAGCCGTAGCGGTCGGAGAGGCGGCCGCTGATGGGCGCCGCCACCGCCATCGCCAGAGGGACGGTTGTGAGAAGCACGCCGGCGTCGCGCGGGCTCATGCCCCGCACGAGCTGCAGGTAGAACGGCATCAGGAAGACCGCCGCCTGCTGGCTGGCAAAGCAACAGAAGAGGGACGTCGAGCCCGCGGTGAACCCCCATACCCGGAAGAGGGTGAGGCGCATCGTCGGGAAGGCGCTGCGCAACTCGACCGCAGCGAAGGAAACGAGGAGCATGCCGCTGATCACGAACGTCGACAGGATGGCCGGCGACCGCCAGCCAAGCGACGCCCCCCGGTTCAAGGCGAAGAGGAAAGCGAAGAGAAAACAGGCCCAGAGAATCGATCCGGCCCAATCGAAGGGCTCCCGCCGGCCGCGCGCCGCCGTCGAGATACGGTCCTCTCTCAGGATGGCCATGGCCAGGGGGATGCCGAGCAGCCCCACCGGTATGGCGACGTAGAAGACAGAGCGCCAGCCGAGGGCGTCGGTAAGCAGCCCGCCCACCGTCGGCCCGGCGACCAGCCCGGCAGCGACTATCGTCCCGCCTATCCCGAGGGCCGTGCCGCGCTCCCTCTCGGGGAAGACCGCGGCGGTGATGGCGATGCTGTTCGCCTGCAGCATCGCCCCGCCGATGCCGGCGAAGGCGCGCGAGAGCGTGAGGTCGACGACGTTCTGGGCAAGCGCGGCCGTCAGGTTGCCGAGCGTGAAGACCACGAAGCCCGCGATGTAGACCCTCTTTCGCCCGAACAGGTCCGCCAGCCGGCCGAACGCCAGCAGCAGGGAAGTGATCGTCAGCAGGTACGCGAGCACCACCCACTGGATCGAATCGAAGCCGGTGTTCAGGCCGACCATGATGCGCGGCAGAGAGATGTTGACGATGCTGATGTCCAGCGTGGACATGAAGATGCCGATGGACACGGCAACGAAGGCCCACCACTTGTGATTGGGCCCATCGGAGGCGCGGCGCAGCGCGTCAAGCGGTCGCCGGAACTGGCTCAGCAGCGGCATTCAGGTGGCTCTTACCCCAGCGTAGCTGAGGCGGCCCACTCTTATCAAGACGTGCGGGATTGATCGATGGCCAGCGGGCCTTCTCACGCGGTCTCGGAAGGGCCGAGGAGGGCGAGGAAGCGGGCGTAGGCGTCGTCCCAGGCGGCGACGTCGTCAGGCTCGTATGCCGCCGTCTCGAATGAGCGGCGCACCAGCGCGCGTCCCTCTTCGAGCGAACCGAGGCGGCCCAGCGCCATCGCCTGGACGATGACGTTGCCCGCTGCGGTTGCCTCGACGGGGCCCGCCAGCACCCGCCGGCCGGTGGCATCGGCCGTGAACCGGCAGAGCGTCCGGTTCCGCGAGCCGCCGCCGACGATATGGATTACTCCCACTTTCTTCGTCTGCACGGCCTCCAGCTGTTCGATGACCCAACGGTACCTCAACGCCAGACTCTCCAGCACGCAGCGAACCGTCGCCGCCCTGTCCGGCGGCACCGGCTGGGCGGTCTTCCGGCAGAAGTCGGCGATTGCGGCGGGCATGTCGGGCGGGCTGAGGAACGATGAGTCGTCGGGATCGATCAGGGACAGGAACGGCGGGGCCTGCTCGGCCAGCGACGCGAGTTCGTCGTAGGAGGGCGCGGCATCGCCCTCGGCCCAGATACGACGACACTCCTGGAGGAGCCACAGCCCGGCCACATTGCGCAGGAGCCGGAAACGTCCGCCGACGCCGCCCTCGTTCGTCAGGTTGGCGGCCAGGCCGGCGTCGCTGACCACGGGCTCTCGCACCTCGACTCCGACGAGCGACCAGGTGCCGGAGCTGATGTAGGCGAAATCGTCGCCGTCCGCGGGCACTGCCGCGACCGCCGATCCCGTGTCGTGGCACGCCGGCGCGACGACGGGGACGCCCCTGGCCGCGGTCTCGCCCGCAACCGACGGCAGCAGTGGCCCCAGGACCGTCCCGGGCATGACGACCTCCGGCAGGAAATGCGTGGGAATACCAAGACGCTCCAGCAGCGCCGTCGCCCAGGCGCGGGCGCGCGGGTCGTAGAACTGCGTCGTCGTGGCGTTTGTGAACTCGCAGACGGCGCGGCCCGTGAGCCGGTAGTTGAACAGGTCGGGAATCGTCAGAAACGTCGCTGCCCGGGCCAGCAGCGGCGAGCCGGCGAGCGCCATCGAAAGGAGTTGATAGAGGGTGTTGATTTGCAGGAACTGAATCCCCGTCTGCTCGAAGATCTCGCGTCTCGGGACGCGCTTGAACGCCTCCTCCATCACCCCCTCCGTGCGCCGGTCGCGGTAGTGGAAGGGATCGAAGAGGAGCCGCCCCTGCTCGTCCAGGAGCGCGAAGTCCACGCCCCAGGCGTCGATTCCGATGCTCGCCGGTCGCCCATATTGCCCGCAGCAGAGGGCGAGGCCGCGCTCGATCTCCGCGAACAGGCGCCGCACGTCCCAGTGCAGGCCGTCGGATGCGGCTACCGGCCCGTTTGGGAAGCGGTAGACCTCGGTCAGGCGCAGGCGGTCGCCGTCGAGGCGTCCCAGCATGGCGCGGCCGCTCTCGGCGCCCAGGTCGAAGGCAAGTATGTCCAGGTGTTTCGGCATCTGCGGGACTCAGACCGGCGGCAGAGGACTACCAGCGTTTGTAGTCCTCGCTCATCTTCCGGTACTCGACGAACGGCTCGTTGATTCCCTTCGCCGCCAGGATGATCTGGCATGACTCTTCGAGACAGGAGACCCACTGGAACGCTTCCTCCAGCGTCTGGCCGGTGGAGAAGCAGCCGTGACCGCGCAGCATCACGATCTTGTACTCGCGAAGCGCCGCCGGCAGCCGCTCAACCATCTCCGCCGAGCCGGAGGCGAACTCCGCCGCCACCACGGGCACCTTGTGCAAGAGGTATGAGCCCTCGTTGTCGATAGGGACGATCTCCTCGCGTGACAGCGTGAGGGCGATGGCTACGCGTGGATGGGCGTGGACTATCGCCAGGGTGGGCGTCGCCAGGTAGATAGCGCGGTGCACCACCAGCTCCGTCGAGGCGAGGACCACGCCGCTGTCCGGCTTCTCCAGACCCGTCTCGATGAGGTCGCCCTCCTTCAGCCGGCCGAGCATCGCGCCGCGACGCTTGATGACCACGCGGTCGCCCAGCCGCACGCTGAGGTTGCCGCCGTGTGAGGATACGAGGTCCGCGACGTAGAGGTCGCGGCCTATCTCCTGGAACTGACGCTGGATCTGCTCGTCGATCATCGCCTTGCCTTTTCCAGTGTCGCGACGCAAAGGTCCTGCAATCCTAGCTCGACCAGCTTGTCGGCGGCGGGCACGCCGTCGCCGTCCCAACCGCGCCATTGATAGTACTCGTCGAGCATCTCCGGCAGGTGCGACACCCAGCCTTTGTTCGGCCCATCCTTCACCGGCTCCTCCAGCAACCGCCGCGGCAGTGTGTCGTCGACGTGAGTGAAGCCTTCGCGGAGATTGTACAGCCGCTCCAGGTTCCAGATGCGTTCGCCCGCGCGCAGCAGGTCGGCGGTCGAACAGGCGACGCCGGTCACGGCGCTGAGCGCCCGCGCCAGGAACTCGTCGGCGACAGCCATGCTAACGAACTTGCAGACGGCCAGCGAATCGATGGCCGCGGCGCTGTTCTGGTGGAGGGCGACGATGCCAGCCTTCCCCTGTACCTGCAGCCGGTGCACCAGCTTCGGCAGGCCCACGATTTCCGGACCAAGCATGTTGCCGCGCGTATGGCAGGCGCCGCGGTTCGATGTCGCGTAGACGAGGCCCTGGCCCTGCATCCCCCGCGGGTCGTACGCCGGCATCTCCAGGCCCTTCACCGTCATCGAGTACTCGGCGGCGTCGTGCTTGCGCGCGAACCGCAGGCTCCCCTCCGCGAGCTCATCGCCTAGTCCTTTGCGGTAGCCGATGGCGCGCACGGTGTCGAGCAAGAGGTCGGCGCGACCGAAACGAAGCTCGGAGTCGATGATTCCGCGCTCCGCCAGCTCCATCGCGCAGGCAATCGTCGCGCCGGTAGAGATAGTATCCAGGCCGAGGTCGTTGCACAGGTAGTTTGCCTCGGTAATCGTCTCCAGGTCGCCGATCCCGCAGGCCGCGCCGAAGGCCCAGACCGTCTCGTACTCCGGGCCTTCGCCTTCCCTGGTGCTGGTCCTGGTCACGCGCGTGCAGGCGATGGGACATGACCAGCAGGCGCTTTTCTTGACCAGCAACCGGTCGGTTATCGCTTCCCCCGATATCTCCTCCGCCTGCTCGAATCGCGACTCCTGGAAGTTGCGCGCCGGCAGCGCCCCGACGACGTTGATGACGTTTATGATGGCGGCGGTGCCGAACTGCGGCAAAGCCTGCGACGTCAGGGGGTTCGCGGTGAGCTGCTTGCTCGCCTCGTAGCGGACGAAGCGAAGGCGCTCGCGATCGGCGATCTCCACCTTCGCGTCGCTCTCGACGGTGATCGCCTTCAGGTTCTTGGAGCCCATGACGGCGCCCGGTCCGCCGCGGCCGAGCGCGCGCTGTCCGTCGTTCATGATGGCGGCGATACGCGAGAGCTTCTCGCCCGCCGGCCCGATGCAGAGGACGCTCCTTCCGTGCGCTTTGCCTAGTGCCTGCGTCGTCTCCGGCACCGTCATGCCCCACAGGTGCGAGGCGTCCTTGAGAGCGACCCCCGCGGCCCCGATCTCCAGGTAGGACGGCCTCTCGGCGCGCCCCTTGATGATGAGGGCGTCGATTCCGGCGCGCTTGAGACGCATGCCCCAGAAGCCGCCGGAGTTGGCGTCGAGCACGGTGCCGGTCAGCGGCGACTTGCAGGTCACGCTGAAGCGATTGCTGGTCTGGAAGGCGGTGGCTGTCAGCGGGCCGGTGCAGAAGATGAGAGCGTTCTCCGGCGACAGGGGATCAACGTCCGGCCCGACGAGGTCCCACAGTATGCGCGCGCCCAGCCCGCGGCCGCCGATGAACAGCCGTAGCATTTCGGGGTCGAGGGCAAACGAGCGGCTCTTCCCGCTCGTGAGGTCGACCTCGACAGCTTTACCCGTCCAGCCCTGCATCGACGCCTCCGTCACTCGCCGGGGTAGCCGCCGCCGGCCTCGGCCGAGACGCCGCGTTCGCGGGCGACGCGCTCCTCGTAGCCACTTTCTTTGAGGGCGACGATCGGGTCCGGGTGCAGCCCCATCTCGACGCGCACTTGCGCCAGCAGCGGGCGCACATCCGTCTCGAAAGCGTCGCTGAGCACGCGATGGGCGCCGAGCACGTCGCCTGCCGCCCGGCGCTCGGAGAGCGTCCCGCGGTCGACGATCAGGGCGCGGGCGCAGGCGGCTTGAAGGTTCACCACCGACTGCACCATCGCCTCGATCTTCGGTTCGATGTTATGACTCTGGTCGATCATGAGTGCGACATGCGCCTCATCGCCAGTGTAAAGCTCGTGGAATATCAGGAAAAGCGCGAAGGGGTTCACCGAGCCCGCCATCAGGTCGTCGTCGGCGTAGCGGCGGTCGTTGAAGTGGAAGCCGCCGAGCTTGCCTTCTCCGAGGAGGAAGGAGACGATCTGCTCGACGTTTGTGCCCTGGGCATGATGGCCGGTGTCGACGAGCACCTGCGCCTGCGGCCCCAGTTTGAGCGCCAGCGCGTAGGCCGTTCCCCAGTCGGGCACGTCCGTGTGGCAGAACGCGGGCTCGAAGAACTTGTACTCGATGAGCAGCCGCATTCCGCGCGGCAGGGCGGCGTAGACTTGTTGCAGGCAGTCGAAGAGGCGACGCCGGCGCTCGGCGAACGAGTCCTGGCCGCCGTAGTTCGTGCCGTCCGCGAGCCACAGGCTGATGACCGTCGAGCCGGTCGCCTTCGCGATCTCGACGCACTCCAGGATATGCGCGACGGCACGCTCGCGCACCCGCGCTTCCGGGTTGCAGACGCTTCCCAGCCGGTAGCCGTCGTCCTGGAAGAGGTTCGGGTTGATGGCGCCGATGCTCAGACCGAGCGACTCCGCGTACGCCCTCAACTCCGCCCAGTCCTCGACGCGGTCCCAGGGGATATGCAGCGCCACGGAGGGACACGCGCCGATGAGGCGGTGCACCATCGCGGCGTCGGCCAGTTTCTCGCGGACGTCGCGGGCGGCGCCCGGCCGGGGGAACGTCTTGAAGCGGGTGCCGCTGTCGCCGTATCCCCAGGAGGGCGTCTCGATGCGCAGCCCTCGCAGCCGGCGCTTCACCTCCTCGATGTCGATGCCCCTGTCCGAAAGCTGTGAGGCGAGCAAAGAATACCCCGGATGACCGGCCATCGAACTCTCTCCCGAGCCTGAGGCTACGCGTGTGCTGTCAGCTCTATCTTACGCGGTCCCGCGACTACGAGCCTCACGCCGGCCTCGGTCCGGCCGATCTCCAGGACGCCCGCGCGCGACCGGGCCGAAGCGTCGGAGAGGATGTCTCCAGCGCCGTCAACCTCGACTGCCGCCCAGCCGCCGGGACGGTCCGGAAGCGTAATCTCGGCTGTCGTTTCCGGCGGCAGCGACGCCTCCAGGCTGAACGAACGGTCGTCCCGGCGCCAGGAGACGGCGATGTCGCCTCTGACGGTCGGGAAGACGCCCTTCGCCCAGGCCAGGTCGACCGGCTGCGGCGCGACGCGAAGGCGAGCGAATCCGGGCGTCAGCGGGGCGACGCCGAGCACTTCGCGCGAGAGGTCGAAAACTGGGGTCGTGGACCAGCCGTGGCACTGGCTGGCCAGGGGGTGCCACACCTCCCAGATCGTCGTCGCGCCCGCGTCGAGCATGGCGCCCCAGCGACGGCGGATGTTGCCCAGCATGTCGTCGTAGCGGCCCGCGGCGACGAGCGCGCGATGCACGTGATTCATGAAATAGGGCTGCGCGATGACAACGTGCCGCTCCTCGTCGAACGGCGGCGGCTCCGGCTCGGGCGCTCCCGTCATGCCCACGGTGGTAAGGCGCAGCCTGGAGTCGTCGAGTATCGTCTCGAAGATGCGGTCCCAGCGCTCCCGCGGCGCGATGCCGTTGGCGATGCAGACGGCGTTCGATTGCTGGCTGATGCGCCGGCTCTGGACGCCGTCGAGGCGGGCGTCCACGTAGACGCCGCGCTCTTCGTCCCAGAGGCGGGCGTTTATCGCTTCCCGCAGCGCTTCCGCGCGGCCTGCCAGCCGCTCCGCGACCAGCGGCATCTGGAGAGCCTGCGCCAGTTCTTCGCCGACCCGCAGAGCGCGGTAGTAGAGTGCGTTGTACGCCGTCCCCTCGCCGCGGCGGTCCACCTGCGCCCAGTCGACGAAGTTCCACTCCGGCACCTTGTTGAGCAGGCCGTCCTCGTCGACGAAGCGCTGGAACCAGTCGAGCAGACGCAGCGCGGAGGGGAACACCTCATCGATGAGGGCGAGGTCGCCCGTAAAGCGTACGTATTCGCCGAGAGCGAAGACCCAGCACAGACCCCAATCGGGGATCGTGATAGCGCGCCGGACGGCCAGGTCGCCGGGAGTGGCCATCGCCGTGACGCCGTCGGAGCGCTGGCTCTGTGGCACCTGGCGCAGGCCGCGGGCAATAAGCTGCGCGTCGCCGAAAGCGGCGTAGTTGGTGAGCGCCTCGACGTACAGGTCGCCGACCCACTGCCGCTGCTCCCGCGACGGGCAGTCCTCGTAGCCGTCGTGCATGCACAGCCGTACGGTGTTGGCGCCGGCCGCCCAGATGCGGTTCAAGAGCGGGTCGGAGCACTCGAAGGCTCCGCGCTCCTCGACCGGATAGGTTGTCTCGTTGAGGGACAGGCGGTGCAGGACGGCGGGCCCCTGCGCGTTCCGGACCGTCAGTTGGAGATAGCGGAAGCCCACCCACTCGAACTTCTCCCAGCGCTGCCTGCCGTCGCGGGCAATGTAGCGATGGACGGTCGACGACGTGATGGGGCCGCGCGCCGGCAATTCGGGCTTTCCGTCGCGCAGCCGCTCGCCGTAAGCGATGTCGATGACCGTGCCCGCCGTGGCGTCTATGTCGAGCCGGGGGTAGCCGGTCACCGTCTCGCCGAAGTCGAGCACGATGACGGCGTCGCGGGAGGCGTCCGGGGCTATCGTCACAGGGTCGCCCCTTGTGATTCCGTCTGCGCCCTCGATGCGGCCGGGCGTCGCGGCGGCGAGCGTCTCGCGTTCAGCCTGCTCGAAGGGGTCGGCTGCGTCACGCGCCGGTTCGGTCTCGCCCGCGGCAAGGACGGCGTGAGGGAGTATCTCTTCTTCCCGGAGGAAAGGTATGGATCGCTGGACCATGTTGGGGAACGGCCGGTTGGGGCTGGCCAGGTTGAGCGCCGGCAGCGACGGCGCGATGGCCATATCCCAATCGCCGTCGTCGAACTCCGAGGCCGTCCAGCCGGAAGGCGCCTTGCGGGCGTCGAAGACCTCCATGAAACCGACGGGGCCGGCCATCGTGTTCTGCTCCCAGGCATCCGCGCGGCGACAGCGCCACGTCGTGTCGGAATCGAGCCTGACGGCGCCGCCGTCCTGAAGCGCGACGTCGCACTGGAAGAAAAGCGTGGCGCAGCCGAAGGCCGCCAGGTGCAGCGGCGGCGGCAACTGGTACCATGACATCTCGCGGCCGTAGGAGTGGACGAGGACGGCGATCACGTTCGGGCCGGCGCGAAGGTAGGGCGCGAGATCGCGAACGTCGTAGTCCTGGAAGGCGGGGTCGCAACGCGCCGGGCCGCGGCCGACAAACGCGCCGTTGACATAAAGCTGGTAGCGGGCATCGGCGGAGACGCGCGCGACGGCTTCCCCCGGCGCCGACGGCAAATCGAACGCGCGGCGGAAGTACCAGAAGGCGTTCAGGTCACCGGAAGTATCGGGATGGCGCGTGCTGAAGATCGCGTCCAGGATCGCTGCGGGGCCGCCGTGCTCGCGGGGGCAGCGAATCCATTGCGCTCTGCGCACGAAGCCCTGGCTCATCGCGCTCTCCCGGCCCGATGCTCAGATCATCGCCTGGACGGCGACAGGGCGCAGGTTCCGGCTATCCTTTGTCGATCCAGTAGTCGTACTTGTACAGCCCGAACCCGTACGACGTCGGCGTGTAGCCCTTTATGAAGTCGTAGGCCGCCCAGTAGGCATATGGCTCGTACAGCGTGAGTGTGGGCCCGTGACGCTTCAGCACCAGCCGCTGCACGTCCTGCTCCAGCTTGATCCTCTCCTCGTCGTTGATCGTGCCGTTGACCTGCTCGATCATCGCGTCGACCTCGTCGTCATCAACGCCGGTGTAGCCAAGGTCATTGTGCGCCCAGCCGCGGCTGTGCGGCCAGTTGATCTGGATGTAGTCCGACAGATAACGCAAGTGGCCGAACGTCGTGCTCACGAAGTTATTGTTCGTCAGGTCGTTCAGCCAGGTGCCGACGTCGGCCGCCTGGAGGTTGACCGTGATACCGGCCTCCGCCAGGTTGCTCTTGATGATGGCCGCGCGGTCGGGGTTATCGGCGTAGCTGCCGAAGGAGAGATCGAAGCTCAGGTCGGGGTAGCCGGCGGCGGAGAGGAGTTGCCTCGATTTCGTCACGTCCCGCGCGTATGCCGCCTCGATCTCTTCTTTCGGGAGGGCGGCCGGCCAGAGTGGGGGCACCGGACCGGCAAGCTCGCCGTCGCCGAAACACAGCTTGTCAATCATCTGCTTGCGGTCAAGCGCCAGGTCCACCGCCTCACGCACTCGTTCGTCCTTGAACTGCGGCCCCTTGACGGCGTTCAACATGAATACGGTGTAAGTGCGGTCCAGGAACTTCTGGACGCTCACGCCGCTCACGCTGCTAACGTTATCTGCCTTGGGCTTGGTGGTGGCGTTGTAGGCGTCGAGCTGGGCGGCGCGGAAAGCTGCCTGGGCGGCCGAGTCGTCGGTATAGACTTTTATGTTGAAGCCGTCAACGTAGGGGTACTTCTGGTAGTATGTCGGGTTGCGCACCGTCTCCAGGCCGACGTTGGGGTCGTACGACTTCAGCGTATAGGGACCGCTGCCGGCGATGTGTGTCTTGAGGTCGCCGAACTGGTCGACGATTTCCATGGCCATGACCGCCGTGAGCGGACTTCCCAGGTCCATCAGGAAGTAGCCGTACGGCTGCTTGGTGACCTCCTTGAACGTGCGCGGGTCAGGCGCCTCGTATCTCTCTGTCCACTGGTCCCACGCCGTGCTGGCCGCCGGCTGCGCCCGGTAACGGTCGATGCTTTTCACGACGTCCTCAGCGACGACTGCCCGTCCGTTGACTGGAGGCAGGTCCTGGAACTTGGCGTCGCCGCGCAGATGGAAGATCCACGTCAGGTCGTCGGGAGTCTCCCAGGACTCCGCCAGGTCGCCGATGGTGTAGTCCGGCGCGTGCCAGTCGGTCGGGTGAACGACGTAGCTGTAGAAGTAGGTGGCGACCGGCACCCCCTCGGTCGTATGTGGGTCCAGGCTCAGGATTGCGGTTGGAGAGGAGACATGTATCGTGCCTCCCGTCTTTGGCTCGCCGGCCTGCTCCGTGGCGCCGGGAGTCGGGGATTCGCTCTCTTCTTCTCCGCCTCCGCAACCGGCGAGCGCGAGCCCCGCGGCGCCACCAGTCACGACCGCCCCGGCCAGAAAGCCTCGGCGCGAAATCTTCGACCTGTGGGACATCAGAGCACCCTTTCTGACGAGACTAATGTGACCGTTCCTTGACGGAACCGCATCACAATCCACCCGCTAATGCGCAGCTTACACCTGTCTGCTGTTATGGCAAAGAACTCTCATGGTGCTGCCGCTGAAACCCCCGGCCGCGCCTGCGTTCGAGCGAAACTCCCCTGTTCGCCGGACGCCGCCTGCGGTCTGATATACTTCACGCGTGAGGCGCGTGACAATCGTCCGCTACTGGGGAGCGACCGAGCCGCCGTGGGAACGGGCGAACGTCCCGTGGATAGTCCGGATCGCTTTCCGCTGGGCGGTCACAATGCCGGCGATGCTGATCGCGGCGGCGCTGGTGACGGGAGTCGACATCGATGGCTGGCGCGCGTTGTTGCCCGCTGCCGCCGTCTTCCTGGTGGCGCGGGCGATTCTGCGGCCGCTGTTGATCTTGCTGACATGTCCCCTGGAGATACTCACTCTCGGTCTCTTCACCATCATAATCAACGCCCTGGTCTTCGCCTTCACTGCCTGGTTTTCGGGCAAGCTGGGCGTCGGCTTTCACGTCGACGGGTTCTGGGCGGCGCTTCTGGGGTCGCTGGCCGTCTCAGGCGTCTACCTCGCCGTCTCCGTCATTCTGCGTCGCAGGCCGTCGCAGCGCTGGCGCCCGGGGTAGGGAGGCAGCGACAGCTAAATGTAGGTCGACGTCGAAACTGGGCGCGGGCCGGCCTCTCCGAGCCTACCCAAGGCGGCGCCAGGGAGCGCGGATGACGATAAGACCGGCGGCGAGGACGAGAAGCGTCCACAGGGGACTGGCGCCGTTCCACAAGGCTATGCCGGTCAGGACGCAGAGGCAAACGGAAATCGCGGCGATCTCGGCAGAGCGGCCGGGCCAGCGGGCGGCGGTGCTCCGGAAAAGGTGCCGTATCCAGGAGACGACCGCTTCCCACCCCAGCGACCAGGGATCAGCTTCCGAAGGAGGCTCGACCAGCTCTATGGGCACCAGCCGCTCGCGACTCGTCAGCACGGAGTAGGCCTCGTTCAGCTCCACCAACCGTTCCCGCGCCTGCTGTTCCTGGTCCACGTTCTCGCAGTACTTGTGCGCAAGCTCCCAGTAGGCCTCCTCGACCGAGCGGCGGTCGGTAGGCGGCTTCACGCTGAGGATCTTGTACGCTTCGCTCTTTTTCATGGCTTCCAATGAATAATCGACCGCATGGCCTACGACCGTAGTGGGGAAAGCAAGTGAGGAGTGAGTCCGACGCGGCAGCGCGCGACGGCGGGTTCGCCGCAGTCCGCGGCAGCCTCAGGACCCGTTGAGGAAGCCCCTGATGGTCTCGGCAAGCTCTTCGCGATGCAGGCCCCAGTACAAGGGGTCCGGCGCCGTGACCAGTCGCGACCCGCGAATCGTTTCCTCCGCCAGTC
>DATLAX010000051.1:0-6003 GCA_035527215.1 Dehalococcoidia bacterium | reverse complement strand
ACTGCGCGTCGGGCATGGACGCGTTCCGCAACGCTTGCTACGCCGTGGCGTCGGGTGTGTACGACGTGGTAGTGGCCTGCGGCGTCGAGAAGCTGATGGACACGGGCAGCTCCGGACTACCGACGCAGGGTTTCAGCCACCCGGTGTTCGGCGTCGCCAGCGCGCCGGCCCTCTTCGCCCTGTCCGCGACCCGCTGTTTCAATGAGTACGGGTGGACGAAGGAGGACCTGGCGCGTGTCGCGGTGAAGAACCACAAGAACGGCGCCCTGCACCCGAAGGCCCACTTCCGTCGGACGATTACGATGGAGGATGCGCTGTCGGCGCCGATGATCGCCTGGCCGCTGGGACGCTTCGACTGCTGCGCCATGTCGGACGGCTCCGCGGCGCTGGTGATCACGCGACCGGAGATCGCCGAGAAGAGCAAGCACAAGGACGACTACGTGCTGGTGAAGGCGAACGCGCTGGCGACCGCCACCGGCCGGCCGATGTTCTCCAACTCCACGGACTTCCTCGGCTTCCCGGCGACTCGCTCCGCGGCGAAGGCGGCATACGCGGAGGCGGGCGTCGAGGATGCGGCGAAGGAGATAAGCCTGGCAGAGGTGCACGACTGCTTCAGTATCACGGAGATCCTGAACTACCAGGACCTGGGATTCTGCGAGCAGGGCCAGGGGGCGGCGTTCGTCGCGGAGGGTCGCAGCGAGGTGGACGGCGACCTGCCGGTGAACGCCAGCGGCGGCCTGAAGTGCTTCGGGCATCCTATCGGCGCGACGGGGTGTCGCATGCTGTACGAGGTCACGAAGCAGTTGCAGGGCCGCGCCGACGGGGCGCAGGTGAAGGACCCGCGTCTGGGGCTGGCGCACAACCTGGGCGGGCCGGGCTCTGTGTGCTCGGTGACGATACTGGGTCGCAAGGACTGACTCAGAATGATGCTGTGAGACGCCTGTGGCCGAGCCACGGGCGTCTTGGCATGTTGCCCACTATCAGGAAGTGCTGGAGGCGAAGACGGTAGCTACGCAGACGTGATGTCGAGGTGGTCGCCGGGCTGCGTGCCGGACGCCTCTATGACGCCGACGGGCAGCTCGATGGTGTAGCGGCTGTGTCGCGGCGCCATCACCATCCGCCAGGGTTTGACGTTCGCGGCCGTCTTGAGGACGTTGCCCTCTTTGTCGGCGAAGATGACGTCGATTGCCATGCGCATGAAGAACATGTGGATGGCGCCGCCGGGCACCAGGACGAGGCCTTCGCCGGGCTCCAGGTGACGCCGGTTGAGAAGGCCCACGAGGCGCTTCAACGGCGAGTTGGCGAGAACGGCGCGGTCCGCGATCTGTGTGCCGCGTAGGGCGTTTTCAATCCTCACGCTTCGGCCTAGCCCTTGCTGAACGAATCATAGAGCTGGATTGCGGCGGGTCCCATGATGACGATGAACAGCGTCGGGAGGATGCACAGGACGAGAGGGAAGATCATCTTGACCGGCGCCTGGTTGGCGATCTCTTCGGCGCGCTGACGGCGGCGTAGCCGCATCTGCTCCGACTGCACCCTTAGCACCTGGCCAATGCTCGTGCCCATCTGTTCCGCCTGTATTATAGCGTTCACAAACATGGAAAGATCGGGGACGCCGGAATGATCGGCGAGGTCGCGCAGGGCTTCGGAGCGGTTGCGACCCATCCCTATCTCGCGCAGGGTGATGGCGAGGTCCTCGGAGAAGGCGCCTTTCACTTTCTCGGCGACACGCGTCAGGGCGGCGTCGAGGCCGAGGCCGGCTTCCACGCAGGTCGTGATCATGTCGAAGGAGTCGGGGAGGCTCCTGATGATCTCGGTCTGTCGACGCTTGATGCGGCTCGATAGCCACATCAAGGGCAGAAAGACGCCGACACCACCCAGAGCCATGGCAATGCCGATGGCTTTCGCGTCCAGCCCGCCCTTCATGGCGATTCCCACGGAAAGGCCCAGTCCACCCAGGACGCCACCGGCAGCCGCACATATCAAAATGAATCCTGACGGCGTTATCGGATCGCCCGCCCTGGCGATCTTCAGCTTCAGGCGGTCGAGCATCGTCTGGGGGAGCAAGGATATGGCTTTGTCTGCGAATCCGCCGACTAATGGGCCGATGACTCGATCGCCGAAGGACGGTAGGGGCCGATCGCCGACGAAGGTGTGTGACGTCGCGAGGCCGGCAACACGCGCTCTGATAGGATCGGAGTTGCCCCCGCCGAAGGAGAACGCGAACATTATGACCGTGAGGAATACGAATGCTGCTGCCAGTAATGCCATTTCGATCTCCACTAAACCTCGATGGCAAGTATCTTGCGAATGATGAGGATGCCAAGCCCTTCAAGCATGGCCGCGGCTACGAGGGCTATCCGGCCGGCAGGCTCTGTGAAAAGGGTCTGCATGTAGGTATCGCCCATTAGCTGGCCGATGACGAGCAGGATACCGATGATGACGATAGGCAGGCCGCCGACGATGTAGCCGGACATCTTCTGCTGGGCGGTCAGTGTCTTCAGCTCGCCCTTGATGCGGGAGCGCTCCCTCATTGTGTGGGCGACGGTGTCCAGTATCTCCGCCAGGTTTCCGCCCACGGTGCGCTGAATGAGAATCGCAGTAACCACGATGTCGAGGTCTTTGCTGCGGACTCGTTGGTTCAGCGCGAGGAGCGCGTCCTCGAAGCTGGATCCGACGTTTATGTCGGTAATCGTGCGCTTGAACTCAATAGCCAGGGGGTCTTTCAGTTGATCGGCGGCCAGGTCGAGGCTTTGCAGGAAGCCGAATCCCGAGCGAAGGGCGTTGGCCACGAGACTGAGCGCCTCCACGAGCTGATCATCGAACTTCGCGAGCCGCCCTTTGATGCGGCGTTTGACGTGGAATCTGGGGAGCATGTAGCCCACGAGCGCAGCACCACCGCCCGCTAGTAGGCCGACCATGCCGCGGCCTGCCACTAGCACGACGACGGCGAAGAGCACCAGGGCGACGGCGAAGCGCAGAGCCACGTATTCACCGACACGGAATTTGAGATCTGCGCTCTCCAACTCGGTGTTCACGGCCTCCGCCCATTCCTTCCCGGTGAACATGCTGCCGAGGGCGGGGATTACGCCTACGCCTGTCTGTTTGAGGGCCGAGACGGCCGCGAAGTTCCCATCAAACGGGCTTCGGTTGACAACGTTCTCGAGACGGGAGACCACGCGTTTCTTGCGACCGCCTGTGGAGAGCATGTAGAAGATGACGAACAGCATGGCGACCGTTACCATCACGGAGAGTGCCGCTGCAAGTGCAAGAGGATCCATCATCACCACCCTGGGCCGAAGACATCCGGCGGGAGTTCGACGCCGGCTAGCTTGAACTTCTCGGCGAATTGCGGGCGAATGCCCGTGAAGCCGAACTCGCCGATTACGTGCCCTTCGCTGTCGATACCCTTCTGGTCGAAGCGGAAGAGGTCCTGCATGGTCACGACCTGGCCCTCCATGCCCGTGACCTCAGCCACGCAGGTTATCTTGCGCGTGCCGTCCGGCAGACGGGCAATCTGGATGACCAAGTGGACGGCGGAGGACATCTGCTCGCGGATCGCGCGCATCGGGAGCTCGAGGCCGGCCATCAGTATCATGTTCTCTATGCGTGCGAGGGCGTCGCGCGGAGAGTTGGAGTGAACGGTCGTAATGGAACCCTCGTGGCCGGTATTCATGGCCTGCATCATGTCGAAGGCCTCCGGGCCTCGCACCTCGCCTACGAGTATCCGGTCTGGGCGCATGCGGAGGCAGTTACGGACGAGGTCCCTTTGCGTGACCTCTCCTTTGCCTTCCAGGCTGGGCGGTCTTGCCTCCAGGCTGACGATGTGACCCTGCTGGAGCTTGAGCTCTGTGGGGTCTTCGATGGTAATGATCCGCTCCGTGTCGGGTATGAAGGCGGAGAGGGCATTGAGAAGCGTCGTCTTGCCCGTGCCCGTGCCACCGGAGATCACGATGTTCAGCCGCACCTGGATGCAGGCGCGCAGGAATTCCGCAAGCTCGCGGGTGAAGGTGCCCGTGCTAATGAGGTCCTCCGCCGTCATTTTGTCTTCGCGAAACTTACGGATGGTGATGGTTGGGCTCTTGGGCGCCACGGGCGGGATGATGATGTTGACACGGGAGCCATCGGTGAGGCGGGCGTCGACCATTGGCGATGACTCGTCGACCCGGCGACCAAGCGGCGCGATTATTCGCTCGGCGATACGTTGGATGTGGTTGGAGTCGCGAAAACGGATGGGGCTGAGAAACAGCCGGCCTTCCTTCTCAAAGAAGACGGTGTCGGGCGCGTTGACCATGATTTCCGAAATGGAGCTGTCTCTTACCATGGGCTCGATTGGTCCGAGGCCGAGGACCTCGTCCGCTACGGCGGAAACGAGCTCGTCTCTGGTGACACCGACTATTCCCGGCATCTCCTGGGCGATGAGGGTTCTGGCGGACGTCTCAACGGCTTCCCGCGCTTTGACGGTATCGAGGCCGTCGAGTTTGCCGGGGTCCAACTCCTCGATAAGACGCTGGTGGAGCTTGTATTTGAGCTCGGTGAGCGCCTCGCTTGTCTGAAGCAGGCTGGAGGAGCTCATAGGGCGTCGAAAGCCGCCCTCGCCGTCGTCGGCGCCTGTCTTCCGTGGTTGCCATTGAAACTGAGTCATTGTGCCTCAACCCTTCTTGATGAACGTCCGCCTCGTCGAATCAGCGCCCGAGGAACCTCTCCAGGAAACCTTTTTTCTCTGTCAGCGTTCCACTGAGAGCAGCGGCAAGGTCGCTGATGCTGCGCGACACTCTAGCGTAGGGCTTGGTGATGACCACCGGCTGGCCGAGCTGCGTGCTGGTGGCGACGTTAAGGTCGTGGGGAATGCGCCAGAACACCCTGTATTCCAGGACGCGCTCCACGTCCTCCTCGCGCAGAGTATTGGCCGCGGTCGAGTGGTTGATCATGAGCTTGACCTTGTCTTCGGAGACGCCAGCGCTCTGCAGCATCTCCAGGGCAAGTGCCGTGTCCTTGATGCTCGCTATGTCCATGCTGGTGACAAGGAGTATCAGGGCCGCGCATTCTAGAGTAGAAGCGACGATTTCGTTGAAGGTGCCGGGGGTGTCAATGATAACGTAGTCGTGAGATTGCGCGAGCAGGTTGATGATCTTGGTGATCTGCTGCGGCGTGACGTTCCGCCACTCGGTCGGGTGCAGGGGCGCCGGCAGGATCAAGACTCCGCTATGGTGACGGACCAGGTAGTCGCGCACGGTGTCGCGGTCTATCTCGTCGACGCGACGGGCCAGGTCCGCGATGCTCTGCTCTACGGCCACGTCCATCATGATGGCAACGTCGCCGAAACGCGTGTCCATGTCGACGAGGACGACGGTGCTGCTCGTGGCGCGGACGAGGGCGGTGGCGAGGTTGGTGGAGATCGTGGTCTTGCCGATGCCTCCCTTGGCGCCGAAGATCGTGACTACGGTGCCGCGCGCCGGAGCCTCCGGGCGCTCGCCCGAGACGCGCATGCGGCGCCTCTCTTCTTGCTCCATTACGCCGTAGATCGCCCTGGTCAGGTCCTCGGGCTTGACGGGTTTGATGATGTAGTCGCGCGCGCCTGAGACCATAGCGCGTCGAACGGAGGCGGCATCGGCAAGCGAGGAGTAGGCGATAGTCGGCGTATCGGGCAGCGCGTCGCCCAGAGCTTCGACCGTCTGGAGGGCGCGGGCTACCGGCTCCTCGACGCTCACGACGAAGACAT
Organism: Dehalococcoidia bacterium; assembly: GCA_035527215.1. GTDB lineage: Bacteria > Chloroflexota > Dehalococcoidia > DSTF01 > JALHUB01 > JALHUB01. Next base: position 281 of record DATLAX010000051.1, on the reverse strand, counting down.
CGGGCACCTGCTCCTTGGCGACGGTGACCGCCTCGATGCCGTAGCCTGCTTCACTCGACACCGTGAAGTGGGCCAGCATGAGCGCCCGCTTGATGTCGGCGCGGGTGCCGAGGTCCGGGTCTATGATTACGGCTTCCGGGGTTCTTGCCATCGACTTCCCTGTTCTCGAAGTGTGTAGTTTTCCCGCTGGTCTGGTGAGCTCTAGCCGCCGGGCGCTATTGCCGGTGACAGCTCATTCTGGAAAATGGGACGGACCTGTGTCACGTCCGCGTCGCCGAAGC
>DATLAX010000050.1:0-11078 GCA_035527215.1 Dehalococcoidia bacterium | reverse complement strand
CAGGTGATCGCTGTCGGGGTGCGTGAGAAGCACCATGTCCAGCTTCTGGTCCCAGAAGGGCAGCGCCTCCCCCAGCGCCTGCTCGACGACTCCGCCGTCCGGGCCGCCGTCTACGAGCAGCTTCTGCCCGTCCGGCGTGCGAATGAGGATCGAGTCGCCCTGGCCGACGTCAAACACTTCGACCGTCAGGCGTCCATCCGGCGCGGCGAAGACGCCGGGAATCACGCGGCTGTCCGGCGACGATAGGATGGCCATCCACGGCAGGACAGCGAACAGCGCCAGACACGTCGCCAGCCATGCGGTCGGGACGCCGCCCAAAGGCCGCGCCGGCACGGCCAGGACACGCCCGACGGGCCGCCAGAGACGCCGCAACGTCTCGCCGCCCGGCCTTCGACGGCTCAGCAGCCAGCAGACTCCGGCCAGCAGCGCGTAGGACGCGGCGCACATCTCCATGTTGAAGCGCCGCACCTCCAGCGAAGCGAAGGGCAGCGCTGCCAGAAGCCGCACCATCGCGATCATGTAGCTGAGCCCGAGCCAGGCGAAATAGCCGGCCACGTGTGCCAGCGGCTCCGACGCCAGCCCGGCCACGGCGACGAAAGTGCTGCTTAGCAGGATGAACGGGAAAGCGGGAAGCACCACCAGGTTCGCGGGCAGGGCGACAAGCGACACGCGCTGGAAGTGGAACGCGATTAGCGGCAACGTCGCGACGGACGCCGCCGCCGTCACAATCGCTATCTCGTAGAGGCCGCTCCCCATGCCGCGCCGTGGCGGCTCCGGTAGCCAGGCGACGCGCTCCGATGCCTCGGCGATCCGCTCCTGCATCAACGGCACGAGCACCATGAGACCGGCCACCGCGGCAAAGCTGAGCTGAAACGAAATGTCATGCACGACATCCGGCTGCAAGCCGGCCATCACCGCCGCCGCGATGAGGAGCGACACGAGGCCGCTGTTCGGTCGCCCGAGTAGCGTTGCCGTCAGATAAAGGGCGCCCATAATCGCCGCCCGCACGAGGCTGGGCGAAGCGCCGGTCAGCAGCACGTAGAAGGCGATGGCGGCGAGCGCGAGCAGCGCAGCCCTGCGCCGTCCGATCAGCCAGGCGAGGGCGCCGATGACGAGCCCCGCCAGCAGCGTTACGTTGTAGCCGGAGAGAGCGATGATGTGCGACGTGCTCGTAGCATTGAGGTCGTCTTTAAGGTCTTGAGGCAAGGCGGAGCGCTCCCCGAGCAGGATGCCCTGCGCCAGCGACGCCTGCGGCTCCGCAAGCGCGTCCGCCAGCGCCGACGAGAGGTCGCGTCGCAGGCGATGGATGGCCGTCCATGCCGCGTTCCCCCTGTTCGAATCCTTTGGCTCGACTTCCGGGTAATATGCAATGGAGCCGATTCCCTGCCGCGCCAGGTACTGCCGGTAGTCGAAGTTCGGCAGCGCGGGCGGCGTCTGCAGCCTCCCTTTGACTTCCAGGAGATCGCCGTACTTGTGGTCGGCGGTCACCGCCTCGCGCAGAAGGACGCCGCCGCTCATCGGCTGAGACACGGCCTCCTCTTCGACCGACCTCACGTTCACCTTGGTCGAAACGTAGCGGCCGCTGCTATCCGGCTCGTCGACGACTATCGCCTGAAAGGTGACAGGCGCGCCGTCGTTCAAGGCAGCGATGCCGGAGGGCTCGTCGGATGGTCTCGAGGCGTCGAAGCGGAGGAACGCGCCCGCGGACAGGGCGGCGCAGGTGAGGCCGAGCAGCGCCGCAGACGGTCGACGACGGACAAGAGCGGCGACGGCGATGACCGCCAGCGCGCTCCCACACGCGGCGAGGCTCTGCCGCGCGTCCCAGCCGAGCGCGGCGGCGATGGTCCCGGCGAACCAGGCAGCGGCGAAGTAGGCCAGCGTCAAGGCGCGACCGTTATCAGGTCCTTGATTTTGTCATACGTTGAGCGTGGGATCACGTGTTCTCGCTCCACCAGTTCCTCCGTGCGGTGGAACAGCCCCTCGGCGGCGCGCGAATCGACGATCCTTTGCGAGTAGACCTCGCCGATGCCCGGCAGCGCGTCGAGCTCCTCCGCCGTCGCGGAGTTGATGTTGATCTTCTGGTCAGCGGCGGGCGTCAACGCTACTGCTCCGTCGGCGATTTCACCGGCGCGTGGAACGGCGATCTGGTCCTGGTCGCGCACGCGCAGGGCCAGGTTCAGCGATTCCAGGTCGGCGTCCTCGCTGGCGCCGCCGGCGGCGTCGATGGCGTCTTCGACGCGGTCGCCCTCGTGCAGCGGGTAGACGCCGGGATTCTGCACGGCGCCGGTGACGTGGACTTCGATGGGCGTTCCGTCGAGCGCGGGATCGTCGAAGCGGATCTCCAGTGGCTTGGGGCCGCCGCTGTGCTGCAGAATGAGGGTGACAAGACCGAGGACGATGACGGCGCCGAGGGCGCTGAGTACGACGCTGCGATTCCGTTCCAGCCAGGAGTTCACGGATAATCCTTTCCGCCGCATGGATGAGGCGCGTAGGCGAGCGTACTATCCCGCCTCGCCCCCCGTCAAGACCGGCGGCCCGTGGTGGGTGGGGTTACTGTCTACGCAAATAGCGCTATGCTATACTTCTGAACTGTTGAAAGGAGGCTTGCCTGTGCAGGGCCGGGACCTGCTGTCCATCGCTGACCTGACGCCGGAGGAGTTGCGCCGCATCGTCGACCTGGCCGTCGACATGAAGCGCGACGGTTACCAGCACCTGCTCGCCGGAAAGACGCTGGCGCTGCTCTTCGAAAAGGCGTCGTTGCGGACGAACGTCAGCTTCAACGTAGCCATGCAGCAGCTCGGCGGCCAGGCGGTCTACCTTGGGCAGAGCGAAGTCGGCCTCGGCCAGCGGGAGTCCGTGGCGGACGTCGCGCGCGTGCTCAGCCGCTACGTCGACGGCATAGCCGCCCGAACGTACTCGCAGCAGACGCTCGTCGACCTCGCGACCCACGCTTCCGTCCCCATCGTCAACGCTCTCTCCGACGAGGAGCACCCTTGCCAGGCGGTTGCCGATCTCCTTACGATCTATGAGACGAAAGGGCACTTCCACGGCCTGACGCTGGCGTTCATCGGCGACGGGAACAACGTCGCGACGTCGCTTGCCCAGGCCGCGGCGATGGTCGGCATGAACTTCATAATCGCCTCGCCCGAGGGCTATGAGTTGTCGGACGAGACTCTGGCCCATGCGCGGCAGTCGGCAGCCAAGAGCGGCGCCCAGGTCAGCACGATCCGCTCGCCGCAGGACGCGGTGAAGCAGGCCGATATTGTGTATACAGACGTCTGGATCAGCATGGGCCAGGAAGACAGCTACGATGACCGTCTGAAGGCATTCGAGGGCTACCAGGTGAACCGCGAACTGCTGTCGCACGCATCGCGCGACGTCATCCTGATGCACGACCTGCCGGCCCATCGCGGCGAAGAGATAGTAGATGAGGTGATCGAAGGCCCGCAATCCGTGGTGTTTGACCAGGCCGAGAACCGCCTGCACGCGCAGAGAGCCATACTGGCGCTGCTGCTCGCGGACAGCCAGGCCGGTGGTCGCGATGCCCGGGGATAGCGCGCTCCACATATGGAAAGCTTCCTCGACACAATAGGCCAGAACCTGTCGCGATTCGACGCGCGCGCCGCCGTCGACATACTGCTGATCGCCGCAATCATCTACTGGCTGCTCCTGCTCATCCGTGGCACTACGGCGATGTCCGTCTTGCGCGGCATCGCCTTCGTCTTCATCGGCGTCTTCGTTCTCGCCCGCCTCTTCGACCTGCGGGTGCTGAACTATCTCATGACACACTCCTTCGTCGCCGTGCTTATCGCTATTCCTATCGTTTTCCAGCCCGAGCTCCGACGCGCTCTCGAGCGGTTGGGGCGCACCAGGCGCGCCTGGCTCGGCAGGCCCGGTTATGACATGGTCATCGACGCCGTCGCTGAGGCCGCATACAACCTGGCGCGCGAACGGCACGGCGCCCTGATGGTGCTGGAGAGAGAGACCGGCCTTGAGGACTATATCGACACAGGTGTGAGAGTGGACGCCGCTCCCTCCGCCGAGTTGCTGCGGGGCATCTTCTTCCCCAACTCGCCCCTCCATGACGGGGCGGTGATACTGCGCGAGAACCGCGTCGTCGCGGCTGCTTGCACGCTGCCGCTTGCCGATGAGATTCCGCACGGCATGATGGGGACGCGCCACCGCGCCGCCCTCGGCATCACAGAGCGGACCGACGCTGTGTCGGTCGTGGTCTCGGAAGAGACCGGACACGTGTCGGTGGCCTCCAACGGGCGGCTGTCGAAGCGATTGGACGAAGTGCGGCTTCGCGCTACGCTCCAGAGCATGCTGGGAGGTGCCTGGGCGAAACACGGTGGCGATGGGGGGGAACGTGCGGTCTCTGACTGATCTCGCTGGGACAGTCCTGGGGGTTGCCCGCGACACCCTCGACGTCGTCAGGCACACGCTGACGCTGGGCCTTCTCTCGCTTGCACTGGCGGTCGTCATCTGGTTCGTCGTGAGCGACGCCGAGAACCCGCCCGAGACGCGTTTCTTCGCCGGCACGATCCCGGTGCAGGCAGTGAACGTGCCGCAGGGGAAGGCGCCGACGGAAACCGCGCAGGTCAGGGTAGAGATAACGGCGGACGGGGACATCTGGGACGAGCTATCTATCGACGATTTCAAAGCTACGGTCGACCTCTCTGGTATGACGCAGACGCTGGCCAACCTGCCCGTGCAGGTGGCTTCATCCCGCAGCGACGTCAAGATCGTCAGGGTCGTGCCATCTTCCATCGATGTCAACCTGGAGCCCGTCACGACCTTGAGCCGGCCCGTCAAGATGAACACCGTGGCGGTGGCTCCCGCCGGCTTCACCGTCACTGACCAGAAGGTGTCGCCGGAGACTGTCGAGGTGTCCGGTCCCCAGAGCCTCGTGGAACAGACCGATGCGGTCTGGGTCGACTTGAACCTGACCGGCGTCAAGGTGAGCCTGGAGCGCGACTTCGTGCTTACAGCCCGCGACAAGGACGGCCGGCCCGTCGACGTGCGTATTCAGCCGAACACGGCCAAAGTGAACGTGACCATCGCCCGCACCGAGTGGCAGCTGACCTTTCCCGTGAATCCATCCATCAGCGGCAACGTCGCCGCCGGATACCGCGTGGCCGCAGTCGAAGCTGATCCGCCATTCCTGAACGTGCGTGGACCCGTCGACGTGCTCCAGTCCATCTCAACTCTGACCACGGACACCATTCCCGTGGACAACGCCCAGTCCGACGTGCAGCGAAGCGTCAAGCTGCGCCTTCCCGCAGGCGCCACCGTCGACGGCAGCGACGAGGTCGTCGTCAACGTGCGAATCGAGCCTGCGCCGGGACAGCGCAACTTCGAGATCGCTGTACAGACGACTGGTCTGAAACAAGGACTTGTCGTCAGTCTTTCTCCCAACGGAGTCACCGTGACCCTGGCTGGACATCTGCCCATCCTCGACTCCCTGGCCGGTGACGCGATAATCGCCAGACTCGATCTCTCCGGCCTCAGTTCCGGCACTTACTCGCTATCCCCCAAGATCGAGATTCCCACGAACGTGCTGCTGGTGGGCGCCGCACCGCCTGATATCCAGGTGACGGTCTCAGCTCCATGAGCCGCCGCAGTTCGGCAAAGTCAGAATCCGCGGAAGAACAGTCGACAGCAATGACAGAGCCTCCCGTGGTGGCGCTCGTTGGGCGGCCGAACGTGGGGAAATCGGCGCTCTTCAACCGCATGATCGGCGGACGCAAGGCGATCGTCGAAGAGGCGGCCGGCACCACGCGCGATCGCGTCTACGGCGACGTTGAGTGGTGCGGCAAGCGGTTCCGGCTCGTCGATACCGGTGGGCTCCTGATGGACGGCTCGCTGCCGTATAGCGACCTCGTCCGCGCTCAGGTGGAGATGGCTGCGGCGGAAGCAGAAGTCATTCTCTTCGTCGTCGACGGCAAAGAGGGGCTGACCGCCGGCGACCGCGACGTCGCCGACCGGCTGCGACGCATCGCCGGGCCGGTCCTCCTTGTCGCCAACAAGACCGAGAGTGAGTACCGCCGCGAGTCCGCCGTCGAGTTCTACGAGCTGGGCCTGGGCGAGCCCATCGCCGTCAGCGCTCTGCACGGAATGGGCGTCGGCGACCTCATGGACATGGTGGCTGACATGCTTCCGGACACGCCGTTCGTCGAGCCGTCGACGGCGCTGTCGATTGCCGTCGTCGGCCGTCCCAACGTCGGCAAGTCCATGCTCACCAACGCCATCCTTGGTGAGGAACGGGTCATCGTCAGCGAGACTCCCGGCACCACGCGCGATAGCATCGACACGCCATTCGAATACGGTGACCACAAGCTGACCCTAATCGACACGGCAGGAATTCGGCGAAGGGGCCGTGTCGAGGTAGGCGTCGAGAAGCACGCCGTCATGAGGGCACAGGCGGCGGCGCAGCGGGCGGACGTGGCGCTGGTGCTGATCGACGCCGGCGAAGGGCTGACGGCGCAGGACGCCCACATCGCGGGTCTGGTCGCCGACAGCCACGTGGGCATCGTGCTCGTCGCTAACAAGTGGGACCTGGCGCCGCCGGAGCCGGTCTATCGCAAGGAGTTCAGCCGAATCGTGCGATACAGATTGCGCTTCGCGCCCTGGGCGCCGCTCTGCTTCGTCTCGGCGAAGGAGGGCAGCGGCATCGACGCGATGCTCGCTGAAGCGCTGCATGTCGGTGAAGAGCGTCGGAAGCGGCTCCCTACGGCCGAGGTAAACGCTGTCGTTCAGCGCGCCGTCGGCGACCGCAGCCCGCCGTCGACGAAGGGAAAGAAGTTCAAGGTTCTGTACGTCACGCAGGCACAGATAGCGCCGCCGACGTTCGTCTTCTTCGTCAACGACGCCTCTCTGCTGCACTTCTCCTATCAACGCTACCTGGAGAACCGGCTGCGAAAGGAATACGGATTCGTTGGCACGCCGCTGAAGCTCATCTTCAAGAGCAGGAGCGAGCGGTAATGGTCTGGCAACTCACCGTCGCGGCGGTCATCGGCTATCTGCTGGGCTCCATTCCCGGTGGCTACGTCATGGGCCGCCTGACCCGTGGCATCGACGTGCGCGACTACGGCAGCGGCAAGACCGGCGCCACGAACGCTCTGCGTACCCTGCGCATCTGGGCCGTGCTGGCCGTGCTCGTCATCGACCTCGGCAAGAGCGCGGCCGCCGTCTCGATCGCCCGCGCCCTCTCCGACGACGCCTGGGCGCAGGCGCTGGCCGGCATGGGCGCTGTCGCGGGGCACGTCTGGCCGTTGTGGTTAGGCTTTCGCGGCGGACGTGGCGTCTCCGCAGCCTACGGCGCTCTCCTGGCGATGAATCCGTTGGCGAGCCTCGCCTTGCTGCCCGTGGCCGTCCTTGTCATCGCCGTGACTCGCTACATGTCGCTGATGTCGGTCTCGATGGCGCCGATAGCGGCGGCGCTATTCCTGGCGCTGGCGGTGGCCGGTGTGCTGCCATACGCCTACGCCGGATTCGCGATAGTTGCCGCCGTGCTCATCGTCGCCCTGCACCATGACAACATCCGAAGGCTCCTGTCGGGAACGGAGCGCAAGATCGGCCAAAAGCAACTGCAGGGGACGGGAGGGCCCTAGTGGAGAGAGCGGCCGTCGTCGGCTCGACGAGCTGGGGAACCGTGCTCGCGGTGCTCCTCGCCCGCAACGGACTCGACGTGCGCCTCTGCGCCTATGACGAGGCTGACGCGGCCGCGCTGCGTCGTGACGGCGAGAACGCCCGCCTGCAGCCCGGCCTCCGCTTCCCGCCGTCTCTGAGCGTGACGCACGAGCGCGAGGTCGCGCTCAAGGACGCCGGCCTTCTCGTAGTCGCCGTCCCCTCATCGACGCTGCGGGAGAACTTGCGCGCGCTTCGCCCGCACCTTGACCCCCACTCGCTCGTGCTGAGTGCCGTCAAGGGGCTGGAGCGCGATACGGGGAAGAGGATGTCGGAGGTGTTCCAGGAGGAGCTGCCGGAGTTGCGGCGTCCGCTCTGCGTCCTGTCCGGGCCCAACCTCTCACGCGAAATAGCCCGGGGCCTGCCCGCAGCGACGATCATTGCCGGCGAGGAACTGGCGACCGCGGAGAAAATCCGCGACGCGTTCATTAGCCCGTTGTTCCGCGTCTACACGAACGAGGACGTAGCCGGCGTCGAGCTCGCGGGCGCCCTCAAGAACATCATCGCCATCGGCGCCGGCATGTGCGACGGCCTCGGCTACGGCGACAACGCCAGGGCAGGCTTCATCACACGTGGTCTGGCGGAGATCGCGCGGCTCGGGATCGCGGCAGGCGCGCAGCCGCTGACGTTCCTCGGCCTCGCCGGCGTCGGCGACCTCATGGCCACCTGCTACAGTCCGCTCAGCCGCAACCATCGCGTCGGCATCGAGCTGGCGAAAGGGAAAGCGCTGGACGACGTGCTGTCTTCACTTGGCCAGGTAGCCGAGGGCGTGACGACGACCGTCGCCGCCCGCAAATTGGCGCGCCGCTACGGTGTCGAGATGCCGATCACTGAGAAGACGTACCAGGTACTGTTCGAAGGCTTGGACCCGCGCCGCGCCGTCGCAGAGTTGATGCTACGAAGCCCAAAGCATGAGCTTCACGGAGTAAAGGGACGAGTTCTTCAGTAGATGTCTGTTAGAGCGCCTGGTGCGTCTGGGCGATCGCGAAGACATCCTGACGGTTCACTTCCGCCTTCGTCTTCTCGCCGCGACAGACGCGCAGCAGCAGCGCCAGTATCTCCTGGCCGGCCTCGTCCAGCGTCATCCCCGACAGCACTCTTCCCGCGTCGACGTCTATGTCGCCCGTCATCCGCTGATAGATCTCGCTATTGGACGAGATCTTCAGAACGGGGACGCCCGGGAAACCGGCGGGGCTGCCCCGCCCGGTCGTGAAGGCGATAGCCTGGGCGCCGGCCGCTGCCATGCCCGTCATGCTCTCGGCGTCGTAGCCCGGCGTATCCATCACCACCAGCCCATTCCTGCTGGGGCGCTGCCCGTATTCCAGCACTTCGCGGACCGGCGTGCTCCCCGCCTTGGCGATGCAGCCCAGGCTCTTCTCGGCGATGGTCGACAGGCCCGACTCGACGTTGCCCGGCGCCAGCGCGCGGTCGGCGAAGTCGCCGAGAATCTTACGTGTCGCCGCCTCCTGCCCGTCGACCATCTTCTTTAGCTGCGCGGCTATCTCCTCGTTTTCGGCGCGCCTCAGCAGCGGCTCCAGGGCGCCGATCATCTCCGTCGTCTCGGAGAGGATTGCCGTCCCGCCCATGGCGACGAGGCGGTCGACTGTCTTCCCGACGGCGGGGTTCGCGGTCATTCCGGAGAACGTATCGGAGCCGCCGCACTCCAGCGCCAGTGTCAGGTCGGCGGCCGTGCCGGTCGAGCGGGGCATCGCCGCCAGCTCCCCGAGCATCTCGCGGGCCATCGCTTCGACCTGGTCCGCCGTGTTGCCGGAGCCGCCCGCCTCCTGGACAACGATGCCCTTCAGCGGCTTGCCCGTCTCGCCGATGACGGCGCTGAGAAGGCCGACCGATACCGGCTCGCAGCCCAGGCCGACGAGAATCGCGCCTCCGATATTCGGATTGTTGACAAGCCCCGCCAGCGTCTTCAACTGGAGGCCGATGTCCGGCCCGCCGCGGCCGCAGCCGTGAGGGTGCTCCACCGCGACCACCTCGGGCAGCCGCCGCCCGACCTCTCGTACGACGCCCGCGGCGCAGACGACCGTCGCCAGCACCAGGCAGTGGTTGCGGATGCCGATGCGACCGTCGGGACGCCGCCAGCCCTCGAAAGTGAAGTCGTCGCTCATTTTCTGCCGCCCAGGTTATGCGTGTGGACGTGCTCGCCGGCGGCGATATCGCTGGTCGCCACGCCTATCTCCTCACCGTAGCGAATCACGACGTCGCCCGCCGCGATCGCCGTCAGGGCTATCTTGTTGCCGCGCGGGACCGGCTGTGTCGCCGTCAACTCGCTGCCGTCGTCGAGGCGCACGCGCGCGCCGGCTCCGACGTCGGCGACGACGACGGCGACGTTGTCTCTGGCATCGATCCTTATCGCGCGCACGCTCATGCCATCACTTTAGTTCCCCCATCCGAAAGTGGTCAACGCATTGCGTCTATCATTGACAAGCCGTTTCGCGCCTGTCTAGACTGAATTCGAAGGGGAATTGAAGATGCCTCTCGAGGAATACCTGCAAGAACTGAAAGACCCATCGAGGCCGCTCCTCGCCTCCAGGCTCAGTGAGCTTTCGGCGCTTCTGCCGGAGGAGTCACGCCTCCTCTCGCAGGTCTGGCCGGAGGCGCAGGTGGCGCGCCGGCGCCAGATACTGAGACGGCTGCTCGATCTGGCCGAAGACAACGTGGAGATGAACTTCGGCGCCGTCTTCATGGTGGCGCTCAACGATGACGACGCCGAGGCCCGCACCCTCGCCGTGCAGGGCCTCTGGGAGCACGAGGACAGGGACGTTATCGCTCCTCTTATCGAAATGCTGAAGAAAGACCCTTCGCCCGGCGTGCGCGCCGCGGTTGCCACCGTTCTCGGCTCGTTCGTGCTGCGCGCTGAGTTCGAGCAACTGAGTGAGGTGGACAGTCGGCGTGTCTTGGAGGCACTGCGGGCCGCGATCGACGATGGCGACGAGTCACCTGAGGTGCGTGGCCGCGCCCTCGAATCGATCGGCGCCCTGAGCGCATCGTGGGTGCGCAGCAGCATCGACAACGCCCATCACAGCGGCGATTGGCGTCTTCGCGTCAGCGCCGTCCATGCCATGTGCCGCAACTGTGACCCCCACTGGCTGCCGGTCCTCACGGAGGAGTTGGCCAGCGACGTCCCGGAGATGCGCTTCGAGGCCGCCAAGGCCTGCGCCTCCTGTTGCGGCGAAGTGGCCATCCCCTTCCTGGGGCCGCTGCTCGAGGACGACGACGCGGAGGTGCAGGAGGCGGCAATATCGGCGTTGGGCGAGATCGGTGGTAATGAGGCGAAACGCGCTCTCAAGGAAATCGGCGACCACCTGGAGCCCCGCGTGCGTGAGGCCGTTGCGGCTGCGCTGGAAGAGCTTGAGTTCAACGAGGACACTCTC
>DATLAX010000049.1:0-5838 GCA_035527215.1 Dehalococcoidia bacterium | reverse complement strand
AAGGTGCTGTGAGTCAGGATCGACCCGGTGCCAGTTTCTGAGCAGGCCGAACTCTTTTCCCATGGCGACGCTTCGCTCTTTAGGCTCGACTCCCCGGATCGAGAGGTAGCGATCCAGGTCGCTGAGCGGATGGGAGCGGATGAACATGGGGGTCAGCACGGTGAACTCGTCCGCGATGGTGCAGTAGGTGCGGCCGTCTTCGCCCCGCCAGACGCGGACGTCCTCGGGGTCCAGGTAGCGCAGATCGAGCGACGATGCTTCTTGAAGTGGCTGCCGCTTATCCATTGATGGCTCCGATCATGGAGGTCTGGCGATGAATGTCGAGGAGCTTGGCGTAGACGCCTTTCTTCGCCTCCAGATCATCGTGAGTGCCGGACTCAACAACGCGGCCCTCGTCGAGGACGAGGAGTTGATGGGCGTTCCGCAAGGTCGAAAGCCGGTGCGCGATGGCGAAGGTCGTGCGACCTTTGATGAGACGGGCGACGGCTTCCTGGATCTGCTGCTCGGTCTCGAGGTCTACGCTGGCTGTGGCCTCATCGAGAATGAGGATCGCCGGGTCGTGCAGTATAGCTCGGGCGATGCAGACACGCTGCTTCTCGCCGCCGGAAAGGCGGTTGCCGCGCTCGCCGACCTGCTCGTCGTAGCCGTCGGGCTTGCTGATGATGAAGTCGTGGGCATTGGCTATCTTCGCGGCGGCCATGATCTCCTCGGGGGCGGCGTCCGGCTTGGCGTAGGCGATGTTCTCCGCGATGGTGCCGCTGAAGAGGAAGGGCTCCTGGAGCACCACGCCGAGCTTGCCGCGATAGGACCAAAGCGACACGTCGCGCAGCGGGATGCCGTCGATGAAGATCTCGCCCTCGTCGGCGTCGTAGAAGCGGCAGAGAAGGTTGATGATGCTGCTCTTCCCCGCGCCGCTCTTCCCGACCAGACCGAGCATCTGGCCGGGCTTGACCTGGAAAGAGATGTCCTTGAGGACTTGCTGGTGCTTCTCGTAGCCGAAGCCGACGTTGCGGTACTCGACCTCGCCGTGGATCTCCTCCAGCTCGATGTCGCCGCGGCCGCGCTCGCTGTCCGACTCGGCGTCCAGCACCTCGAAGACGCGCTCAGCGGCGGTGAGGGCCCGGGTGATCCATTGGGTCGACTGCCCAAGGAACGCGAGTGGGTGCTGCACCATGGCGAGATAGGCGAGGAAGGCGATGATCGTGCCAAGGGTGATGGAGAGATGCATGTGGAGCATGCTCCCGAAGTACCAAACGAGCAGGGACCCGCTCCCGATGATGAGCCACATCAGGGGGAAGAACGTGCCGGCAGTCGCGTCTGCGTAGGCACCGGCGGCCCGCAGGTCGTCGTTGCGGATGTCGTAGCGCGTGATCTCCGACTGCTGCTGAGAGAATGCCTTCGTGACCTTCACCCGGCCCAGCGCATCGGAGACGAGCGTGTGGAATCGCCCCCAGCGATACCACCAGTTGTGGAAGGCGCGCCGGAGCAGCCGCCAGAGCTTCCGCACGATGACGAAGAGGAAGGGCAGTGGAAGCATGGCGATGAGCGCAAGCTGCCAGTTCATCGCCAGGAGCACGACGCTGACGGCGGCGATGGTGACGAGGTTCACGAGTACGAAGGGGAGCGCGAAGGCAAGCAGATCCTGGATCCCGTTGGCGTCCTGTGTCAGCCGCGAGATGATGGTGCCTGTCGGATGGTGGTCGTAGTAGCGCATCGACAGCCACTGAAGCCGCTCGTAAAGCTGGGCGCGTATGTCGAAGCTGATGCGCGCTCCGAGCCACGCCGTCACGCGGTTGCGCCAGATCTCCAGGCCCGTGTGGGCAAGGCTGGTCGAGGCGAGACCGATCACAAGCCAGATGACCAGGTTGTAGTTGGCCCGTGGGCTCAGCACATCGTCTACGAGGATGGCTGTCAGGTAGGGAGGGACGAGGCCGGCCACGATTCCGCCCGTCATGAGACAGCCGATGAGCACCATGCGGCCGGTGTAGGGCTTCGTGTAGCCGAGGAGTCGGCGAAGCGTCGCGCCCTTTCGCAGGCACCGCGGACAGACGCGAGTGTATTCGCCCAGGAAGAGACCGCACGTCGCGCACCGCTTCGCGCGCTCCTTCACCTCGGGGAGTGGCTTGCCGTCGATAAGGGCGTCGAGCTTAATGCGGACCCGGCCAAAGGCGTCCGACATAGCGTGGCTGAAGCTGAGGAGGTCGACGCGGTGGCCGTCGACGACCGCGCGTAGAGCCGCGCCCCCGACAAGGGTCTCGATCTCTACCTTGCTCACCCGCGAGAGCGCAAGATCCGTCCTCACTTCCGGTGCTTCACCGTTGTGGCCGAAGATGAGGAGCCGCTCTCCGGCGAGCGCGAGGAACTGCTCGCCGAAGCTGCCGTCCGGATTCAGGTCGCTGAAGGCGAGCAGGCGGATATCGGCGTCGGGGACGACGCCGTCCACGGCTTCCTGGACGTCTTCCGGTATGGAAATGTATTCGTCCATAGCACTGGACCTCACTGAATAGCGCCGGAAAGGGCGCAGAACGAGTACGAAGTGGGACGAGCGGCTTGATTGGCGACGGGAATGCGGAACCCGCAGGAGCGAGCGCGAGTTCCCTCCACGAGCGCGGAACGCGCTTGTGGGGCGGTGAGTTACCGCAATATGCCGCTGTTACCGAATGCGAAGCTTACCCATTGTAGTCCCCCGATCACCGAGAAATGAATCGCGCGCCTCCTCGCCGCCATCCGAACCGCAGGAAGGCGATGAGCAGGCGCGTCGAGGGCTGACGTCGCGTGGATCCTGCAGTACAGCTATGGTTTTTTTCCAGGTCAGCCAGGGGGAAGTGTAGCCCAGCCCGAGCGGCGTGTCAACCCCTCTCAGGCCGGAATCGACGAACAGCGGAGAGCCGCAATCCCACGGCCGCTCGCGGCGGGAGCAACCCCGCTCGAGGGGACGAGTTGCCGGCGGGGGCTACTCCTCCTCGCCGAAGTCGTCGGTGTCGTCCAAGTCTACCTCGTCGCCCTCGGGCTCTTCCCGATTGAGCTGGCCGGCGCGCGCAAGCTCGGCAACTCGGTCCTGGGGCGTCGCGTAGACCTCGCGCGGCTTGCGGCCGTCGTGCGGGCCGACGTAGCCCCGCTCCTCCATCATGTCGATCAGCCGGGCCGCCCGCGTGTAGCCCAGCTTGAACTTGCGCTGGAGCATGGAGGCGGAGGCGTGCTTGGTGGCGAGAACGAAGTCGAGCGCCCGCTCGAACATGCCGTCTTCGACGTCGTCTTCCCGCCCGCCCTTGAGCACGACAGAACCGGCGCTCTCGACGGCGCTCTTGGAGTAGTGGGGCTTCGCCTGCTTCTTCAGGAAGTCGACGACGGTCCCGATGTCGCGCTCGCTGATGTAGGCGCCCTGCAGCCGGACGGGCTTGCCGGTCGGCGCATCGAGAGGTAGGAAGAGCATATCGCCGGAGCCGACCAGCTTCTCTGCGCCGTTGATGTCCAGAATCGTGCGCGAGTCGACCTGAGAGGCGACGGCGAAGGCGATGCGGGAGGCGATGTTCGCCTTGATCGTGCCGGTGATGACGTTGACCGACGGCCGCTGGGTGGCGACGACGAGGTGGATCCCGGTCGCCCGGGCGAGCTGGGCGAGGCGGCAGATGGAGGTCTCGAACTCGGCAGCGGCCTGCATCATAAGGTCAGCAAGCTCGTCGATGACGATGACGAGGTAGTACATGGGCTCCATGTCCTCGTCCATGACGGCGCGCTCGTTCCAGCCCTTGATGTTGCGGACGCCCACGTCGGCGAACTGGGAGTAGCGGAGTTCCATCTCGCGGATCGCCCACCGCAGCAGTCCGGCCGCCTCCTTGGCGTCGTGGGCGACGGGCGCGGCGAGGTGGGGGATACCCTCGAAGAGGCTGAGCTCGACGCGCTTAGGGTCGATGAGCAGGAACTTCACTTCATCGGGCCGCGCGCGGAAGAGGACAGAAGCAATCATGGCGTTGAGGCAGACGCTCTTGCCGGAGTTGGTGGCCCCCGCGATCAGCAGATGGGGCATGGTGGCAAGGTCGGCCATCATGGGGTGGCCGGGGATATCGCGGCCGAGGGCAAAGGCGATCCTGGACTTCATGCGTTCGGCCGCCTTCGAGTCCATGATCTCGCGCAGGTGGACGAAGGTGACTTCGGGGTTGGGCACCTCGATGCCGACGACGCCTTTGCCGGGCACGGGCGCCTCGACTCGCACGGCGAGCGCCTTGAGGGCGTAGGCGAGGTCATCGGCCAGGTTCGTCACCTTGCTAACGCGGACGCCCGAGGGCAGCATGATCTCGTAGCGGGTGACGCGGGGGCCGCGCTCGACGTCGACGACTTGTGCGTCGATGCCGTAGCTGGCAAGCGCGTTCTCCAGCGTTTCGACGCTTGCGAGGGCGTCGCGCTCGGCCTCCTCCGACGAGGGGATTTCGGGCAGGAGGTCGATGGTGGGAAGCTGGAAGTCGGCATACTCAGCGCTGGGCTCGCGGGCATCATCCTGCTCTGCTCCGGCAGCGGCGTCGAGCAGCTGGAGCTGCGGCGGGCCGGCGGCTCTCCTCGCTTCTCCGGGTTCGCTCTCGTCAGCCTCGCTCTTCTCTTCGTCAGAGGCAGCTGCCGGACCGGGTGGCTCGACCTTGCGACGCCTGCGCTTTGGCTGCTCGGGCAGAGAAGCCGGTCGCTTGAACCAGGCGATGGGGAGCTCGTGGAGCGAGCGTGCCGCCATCTTCCCGAGGCTCCCCGCCACCCAGGCGGCGCCGGCGAGGAGCTTGATGAGAGGCGTGTCGCTGACATACCCGACCGCCCAGAGTCCGGCCAGGAGGAGGATCAGTATGCCCAGCGCCTGGCCGAAGAGCGGCCGAAGCGCCTCCGCGAGCAGCACTCCCAGCAGCCCCCCCGGCTCGGTCGCCAGGTCGACCTCGAGGAACCCCGCGTACGGTCGGGCGAGCTGCCACACGGCGAGAGCGAGCCACAGAAGGATTCCAAATCCCGTCGCAAGTCGACCGCACTCAACACGTTCCCAGGTCAGCACCATCACCCCACCCAGGAGCAGGAGGGCGACGGAGACGGCAAACGCGCCCGCTGTTCCGACGAGGAAGCTCAGAGCGTGATAGAGGAAGGGCGCCACAAGCCCCGACTGCCGACCGGCGCCCACGAGCAGCACGATCCCGAGCGCAAACAGTGCCAGCCCGACCACTTCGTAGCGAAGCCGCCGGTGTGGCTCGGCGGGAAGCGGAATTGGCCGCCCGGGGGAGCGCAGGGGACGGGCCTCCCCTAACTGCGAGCGATCTCTCATGGTGTCCGGACCTCTCATGTGCAGCGGTCTGAGCCTCGAAGGCGGAGACAAGCTCCTGGCCTAACCAGTTGTGATACGCCGCCCGACGTGACGAAATCGCCCGCGGGAAGGGGGCTACCCGCGGCTCAGCCGACACTAACAGTTACCATGTCTGTGGCCGGCAAGACAAAGCCCTACGGCAGGAGACGGGACGCCAGCGCCTAACAACTCCACGGAGTTTCGCGGCGACGGCGGCCGCCAACAACCACGGCCGCCAATAACGGCGGCCGCCAACACCCATGGCCGCCAATAACCACGGCCGCCACCAACGGCGGCCGCCAACAACCACGGCCGCATTGGAGGAGGAACTCGTGAAGAAGCGCCAGGCGCGGCGCGCAGCCGCGGCGCCGCAGTACGACATCGTCTATTCGCAGGACCTCGTCACCCCCCATGTGAAGTGGGCCCATCCCTACGCGGAGGGGCCCGTCCGCGCGCTCATCGTGGGGAGCGTGCACGAGGGGCGTACCGTCGTGGAGCTGAAGCAGCGGCTCACGCTCGACGCCCGCGTC
>DATLAX010000048.1:0-2219 GCA_035527215.1 Dehalococcoidia bacterium | reverse complement strand
GTCCTTCTGCCAGGCCAGCATGCCCAGCTTCAACGTCACCACCGAGGGCGACCTCACCGCCTGCTACGAAGTCACCGGTCGTGACGATCCGCGCGCCGAGACGTTCATCTACGGGTCCTACGACGCCGCCGGCCGGTCGTTCCTGTTTGACGAAGCGCGCCTCGCCGCCCTGCGCCGGCTCACCGTCCGCGATGCTCCGCGCTGCGCTCACTGCTTCGCCAAGTACCACTGCGCCGGGGACTGCCCGTCAAAGCGGCTGTACTCGGGCGCCGACGATGCGGTCATCGCGCGTTGCGAGATCAACCGGCGCCTCACCCTGGACCAGCTCGAGGAGCACGTCCTGGGAGGACCCACAGCGACGCACTCCGACGGTGAGCAGTCCGCAGTCGCGAGTGCGCCGCGAGCGCGCGAGGTGGAAACGGCCGATCGGGGGGTGGCCTAGTTGCCCGACGACGAACGACAAGACGCGTCGAAGCAGGGCGCCGGCGGGGACGACACCGAGCGTTACGAGCCGCCGGAGATGGCGATCTACGAGGGAGATGCGCCCGTCGAGTGGGCCGTCGACCGCGTGGCGGAAAGCCCGCCCGACGACACCTTGGCGGCCGCGCCGAGATCGAGCGAGGCCCCCGAAGTGCTGGGCTGGACCGCTCCCCAACCCGAGTACGCCTTCGACGATCCGGAGGTGTTCGTCGCGCCCCAGGGCTCCGGCCGTCGGGTGGCCGAGCCGAAGAAGACCTTCAAGAAGACCACCAAGCCCGGAAAGGCCACGCGCACCAACGCCACCAAGACCAAGCTGACCGGTCACGATGCCTTCGGAGGCACGCTCTGCACCTGCGACCTGGTCTGCACGTGCAACCTGGTCTGCAGCTGCGAAGTCGTCGCCACGTGCAGTTGCGTCTCGCACTCGGAGCCCGCCGGCGGCGGGACGACGCCTGCGCCCTGCGGGTGCGACACCGACGTCTGCGGGTGCGTCGGCGACTCCTCCTGCGCTTGCGTGAACAACTGCCCCTGTCAGGTGGAGGTGATGTAGGTGGCCTGGCGGGCGATCATCCTTCTCCTGCTGGCCGTCGTCGCCGTGCTCGCCGCGACGCCCGGCCCCGCACTGGCCGCGCCGGAGCACCCGTACAAACTGGGCTGTGAGGCACTCGCCCGCGGAGACGTCGAGAAGGCGAGGGCCCTGTTCCAGAAGGCCGTCAAACTCGGCCCGTCCGACACAGACGCCCTCAACAATCTCGCCGTCTGCCACGTGATGGCGGGCGGCTACAGCAAGGCCCTGCCCCTGCTGAAGAAGGTCCTTCGCCTGAACGCGCGCTATCGGGGCGCCGACTTGAACATCGGCGCCGCGTACCTCTTCCAGGACGATCTCGCGCGCGCGAAGCCCCCGACTGAGCGCGCTCAGAGCAGCGGCAAGACCGCGGCCGCCACGCAGGTGGAGGCGGCCGCGTACCACAATCTAGGCCTGGTCGCAGCCCGCCAGGGACGCTTCGCCGACGCGAAGTCGGCGTTCGAGCAATCCCTGAAGGTCGCGCCTTCCGCTCAGGCGCGCATCGGGCTGGCCTGCTCGTTGTGCGCTCTGGGGGACTTCGACGCCGGCTTGCCGATGCTGGAAGCGGTGGAGCCCGCAGACAAGGAGGCCGCCAAGGCGCTCAAGGCCAACCTGGCGGCGGCCTACTACCAGCGCGGCATGGCGACGCTGGCCGGCGGCGATCTTGCCGGCGCCGACGATGACTTCGACCGCTCGACCCAGTCTGCCGCCAACGACTACGCGCAGATGGGCCGGGCCCTCGTCGCCGCCGAACGCGGCGACACCGGCGCGGCTTCGGCCCTTCTCGATGAGCTGTCCACGGCAGCCGACTCTCCGACGATCAGACGCGCCGCCCTGACGAACCTTGACCGGCTGAGCTCCGTCGCCGACGGCGACAGCCTTTGGCTCAAGTGGCTTGTCTTGGCCGCCGGCGCCCTGCTCTTCTCCCTCCAGACCTACGTGCTGGTCGGCGCCCTCGCCGCGAGTCCGCGTCGCGACACTGGCGTCGTGTGGAAGGTCACAGCGGGGACGGTCGCGGGCCTGGCAGCGGCCGCCATCCTGGCACTCGCGTTCTTCGATCCGTTTCGCAGCGTCCTGTGGGTGGCCTTGGCCCTGGTCGTTGACCTTGTCATCGTCCTGCTGGTAAGGCGCGGCACGAGCGGCTCGTCGACCGTTGGGCAGAGCGCCTAGCGAA
>DATLAX010000047.1:0-4009 GCA_035527215.1 Dehalococcoidia bacterium | reverse complement strand
GAATACAAAGTCGAACCGAAGGAAAGATATACGTTGTCCAGACGGCGACCCTCGCTGTGCAACGCTGCCTCCTCATGACCACCGACCCCGGCGACCTGGTCTTCGACCCGACCTGCGGCAGCGGCACCACGGCCTACGTCGCCGAGCAGTGGGGCCGGCGCTGGATCACCTGCGACACCTCCCGCGTGGCCCTCACCCTGGCCCGCCAGCGCCTCATGACTGCCGTCTACGGCTACTACGAGCTTGCCCACCCGAAAGAAGGAGTTGGCAGCGGCTTCAAGTACAAGACGGTGCCGCACGTCACGCTCAAATCACTCGCCAACAACGAGCCGCCCGCCACCGAAACGCTCTACGACCAGCCGCTGGTGGATCGAAAGAGGCACCGCGTCAGCGGCCCCTTCACCGTCGAAGCCGTCCCCGCCCCAGCGGTCAAGTCAGTGGAAGAGCTACTTGAGGGCGCGCCGCAGCCCGCTGATACCTCCATCGCCCGCTTTGGCGAGACCATTCGCCAGGGGGACTGGCGAGACGAGCTCCTGCGTACCGGCATTCGCGGCAAGGCCGGCCAGCACATCAGATTCTCGCGGCTCGAGCCCCTGCCCGGGTGTCGCTGGCTGCACGCCGACGGCGAAACCCGCCCGAGCGACGAGGGCGCCGACTCGGTGCGCGAAACCGGTCCGGCCTACGCCACGCAACGCATCGTTATCTCATTCGGTCCCGAGCACGCCCCTCTTGAACAGCGCCAGGTGGCCCAGGCCATCGAGGAGTCGCTGACGCTCGTGCCCAAGCCGAAATTGGTCGTCTTTGCCGCCTTCCAGTTCGACCCGGAGGCCGCCAAGGACATCGACGAAACCAACTGGCCGGGCGTCACCCTGCTCAAGGCGCAGATGAACGCAGATCTTCTGACCGACGATCTCAAGAAAAAGCGCGCCAGCAACGAATCCTTCTGGCTCATCGGCCAGCCGGACGTGCAGATTGAATACATCGAAGAGGGTGAGGACAAAGGCAAGATCCGTGTGTCCGTGCACGGCTTCGATTACTATAATACCAAGACGGGGGGCATCGAATCGGGCGGCGCGGGACAGATCGCCGTATGGTTGCTCGATACCGACTACGACGGTCGCAGCCTCTACCCTCGCCAGGTCTTTTTCCCGCTGGCAGGGGAGAGCGAAGGCTGGGCGAAGCTGGCCCGCAACCTAAGGGCTGAGATCGACGAGGAGCTGATCGAGGCCTACCGGGGCACGGTTTCGCTGCCGTTCGAACCGGGCGAGCATCGCCGCATCGCCGTCAAGATCGTGGACGACCGGGGGATCGAGAGCCTGAAAATTCTGGATGTGAGCTAATGGCACGCACCACCATCGACCGCCTCATCATCAACTCTCCCTATGAGGAGCCGGCGCGCCACTGGCGCTACGAGCGCGAGACGCGCACCTTCGACCTGGTCGAGGGGCGCCGTCCTGCGGGATACGTGGTGGCGTCGGGAGATTCCAAGGCATTCGATGACCCGGGCATCTTCGTGGAAATCCCGCTGGTCAACCAGATTCGACCGCGCGTCAGGGCGTGGCGGGAAGCGGGCTATCCCGGCGTGACGAGCATCACCCGGCGCCTGCTCGAGCATTGGCGCGACCCGGAAGATTACGAGGCGAGGCGCTTTTTCTTCTGCCAGTTGGAGGCGGTTGAAACGCTGATCTGGCTGACCGAGGCGCCCGCCGCCGATCGTGTGGGGATCGAGATACACGGGGACGGCGGGGCGTTTGCGCGCCGGTGCTGCAAGATGGCCACCGGCTCCGGCAAGACCATCGTAATGGCGATGGCAATCGCCTGGCACGTGCTGAACAAAGTTGCCTATCCGCAGGACGCCCGCTTCTCCAAGAACGTGCTGGTAATCGCGCCGGGGCTGACGGTGAAGAACCGGCTTAAGGTGCTGGAGCCATCGTCGACAGGCAACTATTACGAGGCGTTTCGCATCGTGCCCTCGACCCTGCTCGACAAACTGCGCCAGGGCAAAGTGCTGGTGCGGAACTGGCATGTGCTCAATTGGGACAGTGAAGAGCAGGTGCAGAGGCGCCGCAGCGTGGACAAGCGAGGCGTCAAGAGCGACCAGGCCTACACCCGCGAAGTGTTGGGCGAGATGGGAGGCGCCAGCAACCTGCTGGTGATCAACGACGAGGCGCACCACGCGTGGCGCGTCAACTGGGAGGCTGAGGGGAAATACCTGCGCACGCGCGATCTCAGGGACAGCGCCGAGGAAGCCACGGTGTGGATTGGCGGGCTGGATCGCATTCACCGCACGCGGGGCATCCTCACCTGCTACGACTTCTCCGCCACCCCCTTCACGCCGTCGGGCAAGAAGAGCAGCGAGGAGGCGCTCTTCGGCTGGATCATCGACGATTTCGGGCTGAATGACGCCATCGAGTCGGGGCTCGTCAAGACGCCGCGCGTCGTGGTGCGCGACGATGCCGTGCCCGACGCCAAGACATATAAATCGCGCCTCTACCACATCTACAACGACCCGGAGGTAAAGGACGACCTGAACCACCGGGCGAGGCCGGAGGAGCCGCTGCCCGACCTCGTGTTGAACGCCTACTACCTTTTGGGCTACGACTGGCGTGAGGCGTTGCGGAAATGGGATGCGGCGGGCCATGCCACCCCGCCGGTGATGATCACCGTCTGCAACCGCACCGAGACGGCGGCCCGGGTCAAGCGCGCCTTTGATTCCAAACGCATTCATATAGACGAGCTGTGCGATCCGGAGCGCATCCTGCACATCGACTCGAAGGTGCTGAAGGAAGCGGAAGAGCGTGAGGAGCCGGCGGCAGCGCTGGAGCCGCTGGAAGAATTCGATGAGACGGAAATCGACGAAATTCCGGCGGAGCGCAAGCTGACCAGGGTCGAGCAGGCCGAACTGCTCCGCCGGATGGTCGACACGGTGGGCAGGCCCGGACAGCCGGGTGAGAAGATCCAAAATGTCATCTCCGTGGGGATGCTCAGCGAGGGATGGGACGCCAAGACGGTAACGCACATCATGGGCCTGCGCGCTTTCACCAGCCAATTGTTGTGCGAGCAGGTCGTCGGCCGGGGCCTGCGCCGCACTTCCTATGAAGTCAATGACGAAACGGGGCTCTTCGAGCCGGACTACGTCAACATCTTCGGCGTGCCCTTTACCTTTCTTCCGCACGAGGGCGGTGAGGATACACCTCCCCGGCCCCCGACGCCCAAGACCGCCGTCGAGCCGGATGCGGCCAAAGCCGAATTCGAGATCCAATGGCCCAACGTCGTGCGGATCGAACACGTCTTTCAACCGGGACTGACGTTGGACTGGTCATCGGTGCAACCGCTGGAGCTGCACGCTGCGCAGACCGCCCAGGTGGCCGAGCTGGCGCCGATCCTGGAGGGTAAGCCGGACGTGACCAAGATCAGTCGCATCGAGCTGGAACGGCTGGCGCGCGAGTTCCGCGCGCAACGGATTATCTTCGAAGTCGCGCGCGACGTATTCGACCAGATGAAGCACGATTGGCGAGGCAGTCGTGAGGTGCTGCTTGCGCAGTTAGTACGCATCGTGGAGCGGTTCATCCGCGCCGACCGGATCATTATTCACCCGCCGCTCTTCTATCAGGACGAGCTGCGGCGCCGGCTGATCATTACCCTCAATATGTCGCGTGTGGTACAGCATATCTGGGAGGCCGTACGCCAGGAGAACACGGAACGCCTGACACCCGTCTTCGACCGCGATCACCCCATCCGTTCGACCGCCGGGATGCGCTCCTGGTACACGGGCAGGCCGTGCGAGCGCACGCGCAAATCACACATCAACGTCTGCATCTATGACAGCGCGTGGGAGGCGTCCGACGCCTTCATGCTGGACGACAGCGAGCAGGTCTCCGCCTGGGCCAAGAATGACCACCTTGGATTCGAGGTGCTGTACGTCTATCGCGGCGTCGTGCACAAGTACCGGCCGGATTTCCTGGTCCGACTTGCTCACGGCGAAATGCTCATTCTCGAGACCAAAGGG
>DATLAX010000046.1:0-3011 GCA_035527215.1 Dehalococcoidia bacterium | reverse complement strand
CAAGGGTTGGCTTGCCCGCCACCATCTGGGGAGGATTTCGAGTCTCGGGCGCTTGAGCCATTCCATGCCAATCATCCCAACCAAGGCACATGCAGCTAATACTACGCCGGCCAATGCCATTGGCGTGACTCCTCTCGCTCTTCGCTGTCGATCCCGTGACGGTCATGGCATCGGCGCCAGGCGCTAAATCCGCCGTGTCTAAGGGTCCCTCAGCACCGCGCCCGTGTTCGCGCTCGTCACCAGACTGGCGTAACGGCGCAGCCAGCGACTCGGCAGGTCACGCTTCGGCGGCTTCGCGTCCGCCAGTCGACGTTCGATCTCCGCGTCCGACAGGTCCACGTCGAGGCGGTGGTCCGGGATGTCGATGCTGATGGCGTCGCCGTCGCGCAGGGCGGCGATGGGCCCGCCCGCAGCCGCTTCCGGCGAGACGTGCCCGATGCAGGCGCCGCGACTGCCGCCGGAGAAGCGGCCGTCCGTTATCAGTGCCACCTTGTCGCCTAACCCCCTGCCGACGATGTTCGCCGTGGGGGCCAGCATCTCCCGCATGCCGGGCCCGCCCTTCGGTCCCTCGTAGCGGAGAACGACCACCTCGCCCGCCTTGACGTCGCCCCGCAGGATGGCGTCACCTGCCGCGTCTTCCGAGTCGAAGTCGCGCGCGGGACCGCTGAAGACGTGCATCGACGGCTCGACTGCCCCCGACTTCACGACCGCGCCCTCCGGCGCCAGGTTGCCGAAGAGCACCGCCAGGCCGCCGCTCTCGCTGTACGGGCGCTCCAGCGGCCGGATGACTTCGGAATCGCGAATCCCGGCGTCGGCGATGTTATCGCCCAGCGACTTCAAGGTGACGGTCTTCAGGCTGAGGTCGAGGACGCCCGGCTTGCGGCTGACCTCCTTCAGGATGGCGCTGACGCCGCCCGCGCGGTCGACGTCCTCCAGGTGGACGTCGTTCGCCGGCGCGACCTTGCAGATGTGGGGGACGCGCGCCGCCATGTCGTTGATGCGCTGCAGCGGATAGTCGATGCCGCCCTCGTGGGCCAGGGCGAGCGCATGGAGCACGGTGTTCGTCGAGCCGCCCATCGCCATGTCCAGCGCGAAGGCGTTGTCCAGCGACTGCGGCGTGACGAGCTGCCGAGGCGTCAGGTTCGCCTCCAGCAGTCCCATCACCTGGTGTCCCGCCTGCCGGTATAGCTCCTTGCGGTCCTCGCTTTCCGCCAGGATGGTGCCGTTGCCCGGCAGCGAAAAGCCGATCGCTTCCGTCAGGCAGTTCATGGAGTTGGCGGTGAACATGCCCGCGCACGAGCCGCAGCCGGGGCAGCCGCTAACCTCCAGATCTCGCAGCTCCTTCTCGCCGATGCGACCGGCGCTGAACGCGCCCACGCCCTCGAAGACGTTGATCAGGTCCGCGACGCGGCCGTCCGCCAGCCTGCCCGCGCGCATAGGCCCGCCGCTGACGAAGACCGTCGGGACGTCCAGGCGCATGGCGGCCATCAGCATGCCGGGGACGATCTTGTCGCAGTTGGGGATGCAGACCATGGCGTCGAAGCAGTGCGCGGCGACCATCGTCTCCACGCAGTCGGCGATGAGCTCGCGGCTGGGCAGCGAGTACTTCATGCCGAAGTGCCCCATGACGATGCCGTCGTCGACGGCGATGGTGTTGAACTCGAAGGGCACGCCGCCGGCCGCGCGCACCGCCTCCTTGACGATCCGTCCGACCTCTTGCAGGTGGACGTGCCCCGGCACAACGTCGGTGTAGGAGTTGGCGATGGCGACGAACGGCTTGTCGAAGTCGGCCTCCGAGCGGATGACGCCGGTAGCGCGCAGCAGAGCGCGGTGCGGCGCGCGCTCGAAGCCTTTCTTGATCTGATCGGAGCGCATGAGTCGGGCCTTTCCAGATGGTGGACGGCCGCGGTCAGTGACCGTCCGGTGCAGTATTCGCTTCAGTTCGAGAGGGATCGTACGTTATCAGCGACGGCGTTGACAAGCGAGGGCTCCGGCAACGGTGCCTGTGAGGGAATCTCCCAATGCTCCGAAGTCTTCGCAGGTCGATGAACTTATTGAGGCGGCTGCCCGCCGGCGGCCCGCTTCGGTTCGCTTTTCTATTGCGCAGGATTGAGTGGGTGAGCACATGGCAGGGGATCTGGACTCGTCGCTGGCCGATGTGGAGATCGTCACGCAGGGCTATGCGGTCGTCGCGCGCTGTCGCGGGCTCAACGAGCGCCTCCGCCTGATCGAGCTGCTGAACAACCCGGAGGTCACCCACCTGCAGTTGGCCGGCATCAAGGTGCGCCATCTCTTGACTTCCCAGGAGGTCATCGCCAGTGAAGGCCCCCTATTCATCGACAAACAATCAGTTGTCTTGGGGCGTTCGCTGGCATCGCCGGAGGCCGAGGCGAGGCGAAACGAGTTACATCGCCTTGACCACGTGGAGAAGGAAAGACAACGGATGGTCGTCTTTGCACCGCCGTTCCGCATCCTCGGGAACATCGAACTGATCAAGGACGCCGACCCTACCATCGCGCTGCCGAAGCTATTCGAGAGCTTCCTGGCGATCACCGAGGCCAGCACCGTCCACGAAGGCGCGAGCGGTCTCACATGGGATGACGGATTCATTGTGGTGAACGGGCGGAGCATCGAGATGGTGTGTCTGTCGACGGAGTCCCGGAGCGACCCTGCCGCCTCCGGTGGCGCGGCCGATGTCCAGAAGCGCGGTCCCCCGGAGATGCCGAGCACGACGGAGTAGCCGTCTTCTGGTCTAGAGTTTCATCACCAGCAGCTCGCGCTGCATCTCACCGCCGGCCAGCCGCACGACCACGCTGATCACCCGCACCTTTATCGACTTCGCGCCGTCGATGAATATCTCGTCCTGCCGCTCGAAGCGGTACTCGCTCTCGATCGTCGTGATGAGCTTGTCCTTGCGACTGGTGAACGCGTCTACCTCATATATGTCGGTCTTCAAGCTGTCCTCCCCGATGAACCCCCGCCCGTAAGAGTGAGGCCTCCGCCTCGAAGCC
>DATLAX010000045.1:0-11845 GCA_035527215.1 Dehalococcoidia bacterium | reverse complement strand
CGCATCCGTCGCCAGGCGAACCAGCCCGCGCCACCGGCGACGATGACAACGACGATGACGATGCCCGCGATTACACCAGCGTTGGGACCGGATGAGCCGCCGTCATCTTCGGTGGTGGCACCGGGCTTCGCCGTGGCCTTGCCGCTGGGCGTAGAGGCGGCTGTCTTGGTGGCGGCAGCGGCGGAGGTGGCAGTCGCGGCCTGATCCAGGGCTTCGACGGGCGTGCCCTGGGCGATGGCGGTCGCGGCAGCAGCGGTTGCGGCGGGGCCGGCGTCTGGACTCACAGTCTCGTTCGGAGCAGCGCTTTCGGCCGTGGGGCTCGGCGCCGGAAGCTGCCCGTCAGTCGCGGCGGTGCCGCCAACGCAGGCGCTCGACTCGCCGTAGCAGTCAACGATCAACGCGGCGTCTGCATCGCCCAACGCCACATTCGTCAGGTTGAATCCGACGGACCCTTTCTCCATCTGCTTGAAGGAGACAAGCGCGAGTGGGCTTGAGACGCCGGGACCGACGGGTAGGCCGGGGTCCAAGAGGGTCAAACAGGACATCCATGCCTTACCGCCCATGTCTCCTGCGGGCGGTACTGCGCCCATCGAGCCGCAGTCCCAGCCGGTGCCGAGGGGTTGCCCCCACGATGTGGTCCCGGCGTTCGCGTCGGGATTGGCGTCCAGGCAGGGAGAGTCCAGACAGTCAATGTTTGGCGACTGCACCAGTGACGTGTCGTAGAAGATATCGAAGTTGAAGGCGGCGGGCGCTTTGGGCGAATCGGAAAGGCAGACGGCTATCTGATAGGTATCCCCGACATTGACGGCGCGGGCGTTGTCGACCGGGTTGCAGGGGCCGCTGCCGTTCGTGGTGTCCATATCGAGGGTTAGCGTGGGGCCTTCGGCGCCCGCGACGCGCCCCCCCCAGTCCGCGCTCAGCGCGAGGAGCACCGCCAGGGCCGCCATCAGCGACAGGCCCAGTAGAGAGCCACGTCTGATATTGGAATTCATCATGCACGCTCCATAATGTGTAATGAGACCTGACGTGAAGAATAGGCGGTCGGTGGCAGGTTGGTCAAGGGGGGAGAAGAATAGCAGTTCGAGAGCTCAGCGCCTGCGTGGACGCCGGATTGTTCTGCAGCGATCCTCTCCTTTTTCCTTGCCACGAGGCGCCATTTTCACCTTGACTGGAACAGAGCGCACATTCGCTGCTTTCTGCTGTCTTCTCACGACGTTGTAGGAGAGACGGGAGTTGGCCGACGTACGGATCGACACGCGGGGCGCCAGCGCCAGTGTTTCTCGCTCCATCACCGAACCAGCAGCGTTCGGGCGGTCCTTGCTGGAGGGGGCGACTGGGACTTGTCTTGGTGAGCGAAGTTGCGGCCGGTTGCCGTTAACTTTTGGACGGGTTTTGCGTTCTTATAGGTGGCGTGAGAAGTTCCGCCCAGCCGGCCAAGATGGACGCGTGCGACCCTCTATGTTATGTTTGTGATCAACGATTCTTACATGATAGGAGTCGGACCTTGGATTTGGGGTCGGGCGCGGCGTCCCTTCCGGCGGACATCGAGGGAGGGACAATTGAACGTGCGAGGGCCGGCGATCAGCAGGCGCTCGGGGCGGTGTATGACTGGTACCTGCCGCGGGTCTACCGGTACGTCCTATCGCGCGTCGGCGACGTAGCGGAGGCGGAGGACTTAACAGAGGATATATTTCTGAGGATGTTGAGCGCGATCGCGGACTACAAGCGGACGAATGTGCCTTTTTCGGCGTGGCTGTTCCGCATCGCGCGGAACCACGTGGTGAGCCACTATCGTAGGAACGGGCTGCGGAAGAACCATGGGACGATCGACGAAACGGTGGCCGACAGCAGGCAGGACCCGGCGTCGATCGTTGAGAGGCAATTGATGTTGGGTGAAGTGGCGGAGGCGGTTCAGAGGCTGCCGGAGGCGCAGAGGGATGTCATCGCGCTTCGCTTCGCCGTCGGTCTATCGGTAGCGGAGACGGCGCACGTGCTGGGGAAGCGGCAGGGAAACGTCAAGATGCTGCAGCATAAGGCGGTAGCGAGGCTGCAAAAGGTTTTGCTTGCGGAGCCGAAACAAGCTTCAGCAGAGGGATTGATTTGAGCAACCGTTTCGAGGAGCGATTGAACGAGTGCCTGGAAGCGCTTTCCAGCGGGCAGCGCACGCTGGAGGAGTGCCTGTCCAGGTACCCGGAGGACGCGCTCCGTCTGGAGCCGATGCTGCGGATGGCGATGGTCCTGCACGGCTCTCTTGCGGCACAGCCGCGGCCGGAGTTTGCGGCGTCGGCGCGGGAGCGGTTCTTGAGAGTGACGCCGCCGCGCCTGCAGGAGGAGTTGACGTTCGAGCCGCGACCCTCGTTTGTGATGGCGGCGCGGCAGCGGTTCCTGGCGGCGGCACAAAGGATGGCGCAGGAGCCGAAGCGGGCGGGCCGGCGGTTGGCCTGGCCTGCCGGCTGGCGGCCATTGCGGGTGGCTGAGTTTGCTTCTGCCGCCGCGGTGGTCTTTGTGATGGGGTTCGGCGGTTTTGCGGTGACGACTTCGGCTGACGCCCTGCCCGGCGACTGGCGCTACCCGGTGAAGCGGACGGTGGAGGATGTTCAGTATACGCTGACTTTCGGCGAAGGCGGGCGTCAGCGTCTGGAAATCGAGTACGCGCACAAGCGGCTGTCGGAGATAGAGAAGATGGCGGCCGGGGGCCGCTCTATCGGCGAGGGGCCGCTGAAGGACCTGGCGAGCCAGACGGGGTCTCTTGTGAGCCGTCTCGACAACGCCCAGTTGCACGGAGAAGATGCCAGGAAGGTGGAGGACCTGGGGAGGCAGCAACTGAAGGTGCTGTCGGATGCGGCGCCGCTCGTCCAGGAGAAGGCGAGTGATGAGCTTGAGCAGGCAAGGAGCGTTTCCACGGAAGTCTACGTGAAGGCGGCCCAGGTGGTAATGGTGGAGCGGGAAAAGGAAGGGGGCCTGACGGCAGCCGTTCGACCTTCGCCCACGGCAGCGCCGACGGCGGGCGGGACTCCAATGGCGGGGTCCACAGGGGAGGAGCCGAGCCCGACGGAGGGCGCCGAGCCGGCAGATCCTGCTCCGTCGGAGCCGCAGGTGACACCGATTCCGGGTGCGGTCGTGATCGCGCCTGTGGAGAACGAGAACGACGCCGGGATGGCCTGGAACCTGGTGGTGATCGACCGGTTTTCCGTGCAAGTGCCCGCGGAGACCAGCGGCTGGCGGCTGTTCGGCCTGACTATCGGGCCGGACAATGTGGCAGAGGCGCCGTTCATGCTGCGGATCACGAACGCGGATGCGACGGCGTTGGTCATCATCAATCCGCGTAACGGCGATACCTACTGGGAGCAGTACTCCGATGGGATGTTCCGCGAATTGAGGGCCAGGATTTCCGACGGCCCCATCGTGTGGCAGGCGAGCGAGGGGCAACTCGCTGCTTTCAACGCGGAGAACGCGACGGTCGTCCTGCGCATGGTGAACAGCATCAAGATTGAGCCGGCGCCCACGCCGACGCCGAAACCCAGCGCGACGCCGACACCGGCAGGCACGGAGGTGGCCAGCGGCGCCACGGCGACGCCATCTCCCTGAGCGCGGTCCCCCAGCGACTGATGAACGCCGAGACTGGAAAGTCTCGGCTACGTTTATCTGGGAGCGGCGGGAGGACCGAAGTCCTGCCCTGCATTGCTGTGGCGTCAGGCGCCCAGTAGCATCCGCATCTGTCCCGCGTTGACGACGGCCTTGTCGCGCACGCAGTTGTTCATGAGGACGTGAACCTCTCGCGTCGCCGCGGCGAGGCGCTCGACGGGCGAGACCCACTCCCTCAGTTCGTCCTCGGTGTAGAGGTAGTCGAAGCGGTCGGCCGTTGTGGCTCCCTTGCGCTCCCACGTGTCGCGCTTGCGCCCGTGGAAGCGGACGACGGCGACGTCGGCTGTTGCCTCCGAGAGCGGCGGGACGCTGGACGCGAACCCCTGGGGCTCATCGACGCAGACCAGGGGAATGCTGTGCCGGCGCATGAAGTCGATCGTGCGGGCGCGGTTCGTCTCGGAGAGCCAGCGGTTGTTGCGGAACTCGACGGCGACGCGGTACTGGGGGAGGCGCTCTCGGGCCTCAAGGATGTGGGCAGTGCTGTCGCTGCCGGGCAGGAACCAGGGCGGGAACTGGAAGAGGACGACGCCGAGCTTGCCGGCGCTGTCGAGGGGGAGGAGGGCGCCGGCGAAGCGCCGCCAGACATCGTCGCGGACGGGCTGCGGCAGGTCGCGGTAGTAGAGGTTGCGTTTCTGTCGAGCGAGGTCGCCGAGACCTTCTCGCATATCTCGGGGAAGCGCTTCCGGCGGTGTCGGATGGTGGGTCAGCAGGCGGAAGGCTTTGACGTCGAAGACGAACTCCGGCGGCGTTCGTTCGACCCACAGGGCGGCGTTCCTGGTGTCGGTTGGGAGGCCGTAGTAGGTGCTGTCGACTTCGACGACGGGAAAGCGTGAGGCGTAGAAGCGGAGCCTTGCCTCGGGGGTCTTCGCTTCCGGCGGATAGAAGCAGCGGCAGTCGACGAGGCTCTTGTCGGTCCAGGAACAGGTGCCGACGAGGATGCGGGCGGTCATTTTCGAAGCGGGCTCCAGCGCTGCTTTAGGCGCAGCGGTCGGGCTGGTCGAGGGTTTCCCCTGATGTCTGGTGGAGACATGGCGTTCTATCCTCTATTTGCTCGCTTTTCGCGGCAGGCAACCAGCAGCCGTCGGTCAATCCGCTTATCGGCACGGCGGAGAGAGCCGACTTCTACCTCAAGTATAGCGGAAGGCGAGCGGCGCGGCGCGGGCAAAGGCCTCGTATCTCTTGGGGGACCAGCTGCCGGCCCGTCGCCGGCAATAAGAAGTCCCGCGCCGCTCGCCCCTCAAGCGACTTCACCATTTCTCTAGAGACGACCGCGACGACACACGTTACGTGCCGTCCGCGCCCGGTTGTCCCCGCGACGAGACGTACTATTATGTGAAAGGTTGCGGTGGATGGCGTTCGAACGAAGGGGAGCGGAGCATGAGAGTGTACTACGGGCCTGTGACGGAGCTGGAGGCGGACGCGATCGTGAATGCCGCCAACACGCAGTTGCGCCACGGCGGCGGCGTCGCGGCGGCTATCGTGAGGGCGGGCGGTCGTGTCATCCAGGAGGAGAGCGACCGCATCGGCTGGTGCGACCTGGGGCAGGCGGTGGCGACGACGGCGGGAAAGCTGAAGGCGCGCCACGTGATTCACGTCCCGACGATCGACTACGCGCACGGCCGACGCGCGAGCGTCGACGACATCTATCAGGGGACGCGGGCGGCGCTGGAGCTTTGCCGGGAGCTGGGGTTGAAGAGCGTGGTGTTTCCGCTGCTGGGCGCGGGCATCGTGGGGGTGCCGGCGCGGGAGGTGGCGCAGGCGATGGCGCGGGCGATGGCGGAGTTCCCGGACGTGGAGAGCACGCTCTGTGCGTATTCGGGGGGCGACGTGCGGGCGGTGGAGGGGCTGGCAGCCGAGTGACTGTGTATAGCGAGATGACTGTTCGAAGGAGGTCCACATGAGACGGCCGATTGCGGAAACGGATGCCCGGCGATTGTTGTCGGGCGGGCCGGTAACTCTCGTGACCAGTAGCTGGCATGGGAAACAGAACGTGATGCCGGCGGCGTTTGTGACGGCGCTCAGCTTCGACCCGCCGCTGGTCGGTGTGGCGATAAGCCCCACTCGTCACAGCTACGACATGATCCGGTACAGCGAGCAGTTCGCTCTCAATATCCCCAGCCGCCGCCTGCTGCATCACGTGCAGTACCTGGGGAGCGTCAGCGGCGCGGACGTCGACAAGCTGGAGCTGACAAGGCTGCCGACGTTCAAGGCGACGCGCGTGGAGGCGCCCCTCATCGAAGGCTGCGTGGGCTACGTAGAGTGCGGCGTGGAGGATGCGCTGCGGACCGGCGACCACGTGCTGTTCGTCGGGCAGGTGCTGGCGGCGTCGGCGGACGCGGAGGCGTTCGACGGCACGTGGCTTGTGGAGGATGACGACGAGAAGCCGCTTCATTATCTGGGTGTCAACCGGTACGCGCTGCTCGGCCCGAAGATGGAGGCGCGGATCCCACAGCCTGAGGAGGGGAGAGAGAAGTCGCCGGAGGAGGCGTTCGAGGAGCAGATGGAGGCGGCGCGGGAGGAGGAGGAGAAGCGCCGGGAGGGAGGAGAGAAGCGTCCTCCGGAGGAGCGTGAGTCAAGCTAGCGCAAGCAGCCTTGTTTGCCCGGGAAAGCGCTTGACGACAAATGGGGTAGGTGGTAGCGTTTCTTCGCTCTGCAGTAATAGTGAGCGTTCACTAACAAGGGGCGATGAGGGCAAGAAGGCTGCCGGCCGACGAGCGCAAGAAGCGCATCATCGAGAGCGCCCGGGGCGTGTTCGCCGCCTCGAACTACTGGAAGGTGAGCACCGCTGACCTCGCACGGGCGGCGGATGTCTCGGAGCCCGCGCTCTACCGCTACTTTCCCAGCAAGAAACAAATCTTCCTTTCCACGTTAAGGGTGACCGCGCCCGAACTCATCGATAGCTGGCAGCGGATCGCGTCGGAAGTCGACGACCCGCTGGAGGTCCTTTGGAGCATCGGTGTGAGCTATTACGACCACCTGAAGAGTCGCTCCGCAGTGATGAAGCTCCACTTCCAGGCGCTGGTCGAGGCAGACGACCCGGATATCCGAAAGGCGTTGCGGGAGAATTTCTCCTCGTTCGTCGATTTTGTCGCTGAGATCATCGATGACGGGAAGAGGCGCGAGCTGGTGCGGGAAGGGATCGACGCCAGGGTGTACGCGTGGCACTTTCTGGGCATGGGGCTGACTCTGGACACGTTGCACCTTCTCAACTTCGACGAATTGATTACCCGCCAGAGGATGGAGGCGTGGGTGCGTTTCCTTGTCGACTGTCTGCGGGCGGACAAAGCTGAGGGGCGCATTCAAGCGGTGGGGGCTGCCGTTCCTTACGATCATCTGCCTTCAGTCCCTTCGACGGTTGAAGGCATGGTGATGCAGTGATCGGTCGGAACTACGAGTGAGGGCCTTGGCGCCCTGGAAAGGAGGAGGAGCCTCCGATTGAACCAGAAGCCGGTTTTCCTGCGAAAGAGGGGGGTCAAGCATGGACTTTAGTTTTACGGAAGAGGAAGACGCATTTCGACAGTCGGTCCGGTCATTCATGCGCAGCGAGTGGAAGCTGGGGCGCGTGGACATCGAGGACCCGGAGGCGTTCGCGGGAGCGCGGGCCTTCGAGAAGAAGATGGCGGACCGCGGCTGGCGCACGATGCACTGGCCCAAGGAATACGGCGGCCAGGGCGCCACTCACATGATGCAGATCATTCTCCGCGAGGAGATGTCCTACGTGGGGGCTCGCATCCTTGATGGCCAGGGCGTCCACATGATCGGCCCGTGCATCATGGTGCACGGCACGGAGGAGCAGAAGAAGCGCTTCCTGCCGCCGATCGCGCGCTGCGAGGTCATCTGGGCGCAGGGGTTCAGTGAGCCGAACGCCGGCTCCGACCTGGCAAGCCTACAGCTTCGCGCGGTGAAGGACGGCGACGATTTCATCCTGAACGGTCAGAAGACGTGGACCTCCTCGGGCACGGTCGGCGACTGGATCCACATGATGGTGCGAACCGACCCGAATGCGCCCAAGCACCGCGGCATCTCCTACTTCGTCGTCGATATGAAGTCGCCGGGCATCACGGTCATGCCCATCGTAAACATGGCGGGGATGGCTGGTTTCACGGACACGTACTTCGACAACGTGCGCGTTCCCAAGGACCAGATGATCGGCGAAGAGAACCGGGGCTGGTACGTGGCGATGACGACGCTGGACTTCGAACGCTCGTCGATCAGCTTTGCCGCTGAGTCGGCGAAAACGCTTGAGGACCTGGTGTCGTGGGCGAAGGAGACGAAGCGCGACGGGAAGCCCGTCGCCGCCGATCCTGCGGCGCGCCACAAGCTGGCGGAGATGGCGATAGAGATCGAGGTGGCGCGGCTCATCAACTACAACGTCGCGTACATGCAGACGCACGGGCTGATCCCGGCCTACCAGGCGTCGATGGCGAAGACGTTTGGGACGGAGCTGCACCAGCGGCTGTCCCGAACGGGGATGGACCTGATGGGTCTGTACGGCGGCCTCGACGCGAAGTCGAAGTGGGCGCAGCTCGAAGGCCGGATCAAGTACCTGTACCTGTGGACTATAGGCGAGACGATATATGCCGGCAGCAACGAGATACAGCGCAACATCATGGCGCAGCGCGGTCTCGGACTGCCGCGCGAGTAGCGGGACGAGAGGTGAGCCGGTGGATTACAGCGTAATTCTCTACGAGGTTCGGGACCGCGTGGCGCTGATCACGCTCAACCGGCCGGAGAAACTGAACGCCTGGACTACGGAGATGGCGAACGAGGTGGCCCACGCACTCGTGCGCGCTAACGAGGACAAGGGCGTGGGCTGCCTGCTGCTCCGGGGCGCGGGGCCCCGCGCTTTTTGCGCCGGCGCCGACATCATCTCGCAGTTTAAGCACCGGGCCGACGCGCAGGACGCTGGGACGCTACCGACGGAGGTCACGGCGAACGTCGCCAGCGATTTCCCGTCGCTTGTCAAGCTGCTTCATTTCGGGAAGCCGAGCATCGCAGCGGTGCACGGCTACGCGATGGGTATCGGCGTGAC
Source organism: Dehalococcoidia bacterium (assembly GCA_035527215.1). Classification (GTDB taxonomy): domain Bacteria; phylum Chloroflexota; class Dehalococcoidia; order DSTF01; family JALHUB01; genus JALHUB01. The sequence continues at coordinate 3,168 of DATLAX010000045.1, read as the reverse complement.
ATTGCCGATGCACTGCGACATGCGAATCGCCGCGGAGAGCCTCAAGCTGAACACGCAGTTCCTCAACGTCGGTTTGACGCCGGAATTCGGCTCGACCTACCTTCTGCCGCGAATGATCGGGCTGTCAAAGACGCTCGAGTTGGTGTTAATGCCCAAGACGTATAGCGCGCAGGAAGCGCTGGAGATGGGTCTCGTCAATCGCGTCGTTCCTGACGACAGGTTGACGGACGAAGCGATGGAAGTCGCCACGACCATTTCTAAACGACCTCCCTTCGCCGTGCGGAAGGCGAAGGAGACTATCTACCAGAACCTCGACAGACACTGGCTCGAGGCTCTTCAAGTTGAAATGGCGGTCTTCGTTGAGTGCATGTCGACGGCGGAGCATCGCGAGGGGATCAGGGCTTTCATGGAGAAACGGGAGCCCGATTTCCCAAGACAGGAGTAGCAGGGAGGATGAATAGTGGACCTAAGAGACACACAAGAAGAAGCAGCATTCCGGAAAGAGGTAATAGAGGTCATCGAGAAGGAGGCGCCCAGAGCCGAGGCCGGGGTGACCTTCGAGGCGATGGCAGCGAAGGGTCAGAGCTGGTTCAAGAAGCTCGCTGAGCGCGGCTGGATCGCGCCCGCCTGGCCGAAGGAGTACGGCGGCGCCGGCATGAGCCAGATCGAGCAGTTCATCTTCAATGAGGAGATGGCTGTCCGCCGCGCGCCGCGTCCTGCTCACCTGATCATCGGTCTCGGCATGGCGGGACCGACGATCATCGTTCACGGCACGGAGGAGCAGAAGCAGCGCTGGCTGCCGGGCATGCTCGCCGGCACGGACATCTGGTGCCAGGGCTACTCGGAGCCGGAGGCGGGCTCCGACCTGGCTTCGCTGCGGACGAGGGCCGTGAAAGACGGCGACGACTACGTCCTCAACGGCCAGAAGATCTGGAGCACGATTGCGCACGTGGCGAAGTGGATGATCTGCCTGGCGCGCACGGACCCGGAGGCGCCGAAACACAAGGGGATATCCTACTTCGTCATCGACATGAAGACGCCGGGCCTCGAAGTGCGGCCGCTGACGAACATGGCGGACACGCACGAGTTCAACGAGGTGTTCTTCGACAACGTTCGCGTGCCGAAGGAGAACATCGTCGGGGAGGAGAACCGCGGCTGGTACGTGGGCATGACGACGCTCGACTTCGAGCGCTCCAGCGTGGGCTCGGCGATCGGGATGAGGCAGGAAGTGGAGCAGATGGTCGAGTACGCGCTCCTGTCCCAGGATAGCCCGGTTTCTGCGCTGAAGCAGAACCCGATGTTGCGGCTGGAGATGGCCGACCGTCTGATCGAGACGGAGGTTGGGCGGATGCTATCGTACCGGATCGCCAGCATGCAGGGCCGGGGCCTGATCCCGAACTACGAGGCGTCGGTGCTGAAGGTGTTCTCCGCGGAGCTGCACCAGCGAATTGCCCGGACGAAGACGAAGGTGATGGGCATGTACTCCCAGTTGATGCCGGGAGAGCCGATGGCGCCGGCGCAGGGGACATGGTGTCACCAGTACCTGCGCTCGGTTGGGTACACGATCGAGGCAGGAACGTCGGAGATTCAGAGGAACATCATCGCGCAGCGGGGCCTCGGCCTGCCGCGAGACTGATGCAGGCCTTCTCTGACCAAGATCGAGATAGCGGTACCTCGGACGGTTCGGGGAGAGCCGAAGAGAACAGGAAAGGAGCCAAGAATGGACCTGGGTCTTAGCGAAGAGCAAGAGCTGCTGAAGAATTTCGCCCGCGACTTCCTGGAGAAGGAATGCCCGGAGAGCGTTGTCCGAGAGATGGAGGAGGACGAGAAGGGGTACTCGCCGCAGCTATGGAAGGGGATGGCCGACCAGGGTTGGTGCGGTCTGATCATACCGCCGGAGCAGGGCGGCAGCGGCATGGGGTTCCTGGACCTCGTCATCCTGACGGAGGAGTTCGGCCGGGCGCTCGTTCCGGGGCCGTTCCTGTCGACGCAAGTCGGCGGCTCGATTCCGCTCCTGGGCTGGGGCACGGACGAGCAGAAGAAGGCGCACCTGGCGAAGATCGCTTCCGGCGATGAGATCTGGACCCTGGCGATGACCGAGCCGCTGGCGCGGTTCGACGCCGAGGGTGTGCAGATGGAGGCGAAGGCGCAGGGCGACAATCTGGTGCTGAACGGAACGAAGCTGTTCATCCGCGACGCGCACGTCGCCGACTTCATGACGGTCGCGGTGCGCACGAAGAAGGGCGCCAACGCTGAGGACGGGATTACGCTGGTCGCCGTCGACGCGAAGAGCAAGGGCATCACGACGACCGCCTTGAAGACCATCGGCAGCGACAAGCAGTGCGAGGTGAAGTTCGAGAACGTGTCGGTGCCGATGGCGAACGTGATCGGCGAGGTCGACAAGGGCTGGCCGATCCTGAACAAGATTGTGCTGAAGGCGGCGAGCCTGGAGAGCGCCTACATGGTGGGTCTGGCGCAGATGGACTTCGAGATCACCGTGAACTACGCCAAGGAGCGCGTGCAATTCGGCCGGCCGATCGGCAGCTTCCAGGCGATCCAGCACAAGGCCGCGGACATGGTGACGGACGTCGACGGCGCACGCTTCCTGATGTACCGGGCGGCGTGGTCCATAGCGGAGGACGAGCCGGACGCGGAGCAGTCGGTGCATATGGCGAAGGCGTGGTGCAACGAGGCGACGCGTCGCGTGGTGGCGCACGGCCAGCAGATCCACGGCGGCATCGGCTTTACGAAGGACTACAAGGTACAGCTCTACTTCCGTCGCCAGAAGATGGCGGACCTGATGTGGGGCGACGTCGATTTCCACCGCGAGCTGGTGGCGCAGTCGCTGGGCGTGTAACCGGTCTCGCAGGGCAAACTTCGGGGCTGTTCCATCATTGATGGGACAGCCCCAACTTGGCTTCTTGGCTGCGGTGAGCCCTAGCTCGTCGTCGCCCGACGCTTTCGAAGCGCGATTGCTGTTGCGATTCCGGTTAGGCCAGCTATAGATAGCGCAATCGCTGCCATGCCCCAGCGGTCTCCGGCAGTCTTCGCGCTGTCACCGGTGCCTACGTTGGGTGTGTTTATGCCACCCACCCGGGAGAAGAAGGTCAGGTTGAGTTGCTGCGGGTCAGACACGCCATCCCATTCGTGCCACACGCCCTCCTCCTT
>DATLAX010000044.1:0-5549 GCA_035527215.1 Dehalococcoidia bacterium | reverse complement strand
AGGCCGTTCCAGCCGTGACTGAGCCTACCGCTTGAGTTGGGGGACTGTGAGCTGGCCGTAGGGGAACACGGCGACGCTCGGGTCCGCCCCGTTGCGACGGCGGAAATCGTCCGCGAGCGCCGACACCGTCTCGCCCACGTCCGCGCAGTAGCGCATGTGCGCCCTCTCCGTCAGCTTGCGTGACATCGACGACTTCACCCAGATGTCCGCTTTCCCGGCCACGAGGCCCATGCACTGGACGCCCCACTGCTCGTCGGCGGCGAACCCCGGCGCGCTTATCTTCTCCATCAGCGCCTCGAACGACGGCCCGCTGAACAGGATACTTGCGAAGTCGTCGTTGCCGATGCCCTCCGCGCACTCCGCCGCCAGCACGATTGCCCCGCCCGGCTTCACCGCCTCGCCGCCCACGGACATCCCCTTCATCGATTGGTAGAGGTTGAGGTCGGCGGCCCAGCCCATGTTCGTGGCGACGGCGATGTCGAAGAGGTGCGGCACCGGCGTCAGCGCCTGCCGCGCCGCCTGGGCGATGCCGGCGTCGTGGGCGGCCGCCGTCTCGCCCGCGAAGACGCCCGTTATCTCCTGTCGTTCGTTCTGCGTCACGTTCAGGAGGAACGTTGGCCGCGAGGCAAGGGCAACGCTCCGCGCTTCCTCGAAGATGGGGTTGCCATCCGTCACGCACCACTTCGAACGCGGGTTGGCAAGGTACTCGTAGGAATGATTACGAAGGATGGTCTTCGCGCCCGCGACGCCCGGGAGCACCGCCTTGCCGCCGCCGGAGAAGCCGGCAAAGATGTGCGGCTCGATGAAGCCTGTGAGTATCTTGACGCTCGCCGACAGGTAATCGCGGTTGAGCCAGACTTCGATGCCCTGCTTCGTGGTCTCCAGGAAGGCGAGCGTCGACTCGTCCCGCGCGACGTGGTCCACGATCGGGTACGGTTCAACGACCTCCGCGCCGAGCATCGTCTCCAGCTCGTCGCGCGTGCTCGGCCGGTGCATGCCGGTCCCGACGATGATCTTGACGCGCTCGCGGGGCACGCCTGCGCCGGCCAGGGTCTCCAGGATGGGCGGGATGATGACGCGGTTGGGCGCCGGGCGCGTGATGTCGCTGATGACCACGGCGACGCTGTCGCCGGGTCGCACCAGCTCGCGCAGAGGCCGCGACTTGATGGGCGAGAGCAGAGCTTCGCGCACGGCGGCGTTGGGATCGCTCACGGGAGGCGAGTGCGCCGGCAGGAAGACGTCTGCGTAGTCGGGAAGCACGACGTCGAGTCCGTTCTTGCCGTAGGGTAGGTGTACCTTCATCGTCATTCTGATTCGGCTCCGCTCATCTCGAATCGTACGCTGGAGGTTGGCGGAGGGTCAAACGGGCTACGCGCGGCGGTTGGCCGGTCAGAGACGTGATGCTATGATGGCGCGGAAAGCGTGGAGGCAGCCGATGGTACTGGAACGTTTCGCTCTTACGGGCAAGGTGGCCATTGTCACGGGGGCCGGTCGTGGTCTCGGACGGGAGATGGCGCTGGCGCTGGCGAAGGCGGGAGCGCACGTAGTGGCGGCCGCCAGGACGCAGGCGCAAATCGAAGCCACGGCGTCGCAGGTCCAGGCGATGGGCGGCGGGCAGCGGGCGCTGGCGTTACAGACCGATGTGCGCGATTCCCGGCAGGTGGACCGCCTGATCGCGCGCTGCCTCGACGAGTTCGGGCGGGTCGACATCATGCTCAGCAACGCCGGCATCGGCGAGAGCTGGGGCGCGGGCAAGGCGCTCGGCGACTTCGCCGACGACGACTGGCGGATGTCAATCGATCTGAACCTGTCGAGTGTCTTCTACTGCGCGCGCGCGGCCTCCCGGCCAATGATCGAGCAGGGCGGCGGCGTCATCATCAACCTGTCGTCGGGGACGGCGTTGCGGGGCTTCCCGCAAAACATGGCCTACAACGCGGCGAAGGCAGGCGTGCTCTCGCTGACGAAGTCGCTGGCGATGATGCTGGCGCGCCACAACATTCGCGTGAATTGTATCGTTCCCGGCTTCGTCGCCCAGGCCCCGGCCGCGACGCCGGAGGAGGCGGAGCAGCGGCGTCAGCGGGGCAGGTTCGTCCCCGTGCAGCGTCTCGGCGAGGCCTGGGAGTTGGGGCCGCTGGCCGTGTTCCTGGCTTCCGACGCTTCGAGCTATCTGACCGGCCAGGGAATCGCTATCGACGGCGGAGGACTCGCGGGCGGCTACGCGCCTGTCGGCTTTGCCCCCGACGTGAGCATCGCGTAAGGAGGAGACGGATGGCAGTCGAAGGTTTCGACCTGACCGGGAAGAAGGCGCTCGTCATCGGCGCCGGTTCGAGCGCGGGACGGGCGATCGCCCTGGCGCTCGCCGAAGCGGGCGCTGACGTAGCCGTGACTTCGTCGAGCAGCGGCGGCGACGACGCGGCGGCGGCTCAGGAGACGGCGCGGCTGCTGGGCAAGGGAGAGGCGCGGGCAATCGACGCGACGTCGTCGGCGGACGTGAAGGGGGCGGTCGCCGCCGCAACCGGTGATCTCGGCGGGATCGACATCCTCGTGACCTGCCCCGACCTGTTCCTCGCCAAGCCGGCGGAGGAGATATCCGACGCCGAGTGGGGGCGCATCCTCAGCGCGAACCTGAGCAGCGTGTTCTTCGCCTGTCGCGCCGCGGGGCCGCAGATGGCGAAGCGGGGCTACGGCCGGATCATCAACGTCGCGTCCGGCCTGGGCGAGAGGGGGCTGCCGAACTGCTCCGCGTACTGCGCCGCCAAAGGAGGCGTCTTCAACATGACACGGGCGCTGGCGCAGGAGTGGGCGGCGGCGGGGGTGACGGTGAACGTCATCGCTCCCGCGTGGATGGAAGATACGCCCGGCCTGGGCGAGATGGACCCGGAGGCGAACCGCCTGCTCCGCTTCATCCCGATGCGTCGAGCGGGTCGTCCGGACGAGATCGGGCCGCTGGCCATCTACCTGGCGTCCGAGTCCGCAGGCTATCTGACCGGCCGGGCCGTCTTCGTCGACGGCGGCCTGCTGGCGCACCTTTAGAGGGAGAAGAGATGCCATTCGCGGATGTCAACGGCTTCAAGATGCACTATGCGGTGCGCGGCCAGGGACCGCCGCTGGTAATAGCGCACGGGCTCCTCAGCAGCATGGCGATGGCGGAGCTTCTCGGAGAGGTGCCTATCGCCCTGGTGCGGGACTTCACCATCGTGACCTACGATTGCCGCGGTCACGGCCAGTCCGGTTTCACCACCGACGTCGTCGACTACGAGTGGGACGCGCAGGTGGCCGACCTGCTGGGGCTGTTCAAGCACTTGGGCATCGAGAAGGCGCACCTCGGCGGCAGCTCGATGGGTGGGGGCACGGCGCTTGTCTTCGCTCTCAGACATCCGGAGATGGTACAGAAGATCGTCCTCCAATCGCCGCCGCCGGTGGGCCAGCAGCAGTCGGCGCCGGGAGCGGCGTTGTTCGGCGGGCTGGCGAAGCTGGTGGAGAGCCTCGGCCTGAAGGAGGCGGTGAACATCGCCCTTCGATTGAAGCCGTGGTGCGACGTGAAGAAAACGGCGCCCATGGTCTTTCAGTGGATACGTCACTGGTTGCTTTCGTTCGATGAGAACGCGCTCGTGCCCGCCATCCGCGGCATCGTGTTGGGGCCGGCGCTGTCGGACGAGGACTTCACGCAGGTCCGCTCGCCGGCGCTGCTGATCGCGCACCCGGACGACGAGCTGCATCCGGTCGCTTCGGCGGAGTACGTGCGCGACCGGATATCGGGCTCGCAGCTCATCGTGGCGCCCGATCCCTGGTATTTCAGCCTGCACCGCGATGAGCTCGCGGAAACCATCAAGACGTTCTTGAACAGCGACTGAGCATCGAATGTCCAACGCTGAAGACGGAGACCGGCCGGCCGGCGAGAGCGTCTCCCCCGACGTATACGATAACCGCTACTTCTTCGCCTCCTGCGAGGGGTACAAGGAGTTCCGCGAGTCGGGCGGGCGGAAGCTGGGCGCCCGCTTCCAGAAGGCGCTGGAGCTGGCCCGGATACGCCCCGGCGAACGCGTCCTCGACATCGGCTGCGGACGCGGCGAGCTCGTCGTGCGCGCGGCCTTGCTCGGCGCCCACGCCGTCGGCATCGACTACGCCGAAGAGGCGGTCCATATCGCCGAAGAAGCGCTGGTGGGCTATCCGCCCGAGGTACGCGACCGCACGGACGTGCGGCAGATGAACGCGCGGGCGATGGACTTCGCCGACGAGTCGTTCGACCTGGCGTTCATGAGCGACGTCGTCGAGCACCTCTACCCGCGGGAGCTGGCCGAGGCGGTGCGGGAGACGCGGCGCGTCCTGCGGCCCGGCGGGCGGCTGATAATCCACACCTGCCCCAACCGGCTGGTCTACGAGGTCACCTACCCGGTCTACATTCGCAACGTGCACCGCGTTGTCTGCCGGGTGGCCGAGATTGCCGGCTACCAGAGCTATGTCATCGGGCCGAACCTGTCGGTCGGTCGGGAGTTCCCGCGCAGCGAGGATGAGCATCGAGTGCACGTCAACGAGCAGACGGCGCCGGAGCTCGCGCGGCTGCTGGGCGAAAGCGGCTTCGATGTCCGGAAGACGGAGTACTGGGAGATACCGCATCAGTTGCCGTACATGTCGCGCCGGATGATGTTCGAGCTGATGCTGCTGGACAGCGTGCGCTACCTGCGGCCTCTTAGCTTCGTCTGGCCGCTGAACCGGCTCTTCGCCAACCACATCTGGATGGTCGCGGAAAGGCCCTCGTAGCCGATATCTGGGCTGGTCGGGCACAGAGGCCCGACCCTACGTTGGAGCCGGCCCTATGACGCCATCGCGCTGCAGGTCCTCCATCTCCGCCTCAGAAAGACCTAGCAGGCCCGCGAACACGTAGCGATTGTGCTCGCCCGGCTCCGGCGCGGGCAGGCGGACGTGGCAGGGCGTGAGACTGAGACGCCACGGCAAAGCAGGCGTCTCCTCCACGCCGCCCATCGACGAGACGGGCTCGAAGAAACGTCGCTCTCGCAGACGCGGGTCTGCCAAGGGCGCTTCACGCGGGGGCAGCCGCGCGGCGCCGGACACGCCACGGAAGCTGAGAGCGCAATCGCGGGCGTCGACCTCGACGTGCTGCCCTTCGCCGGTCTCGCGGTGGTGCAGAAGGGCGGCGCACACGGCTGCTGCTGCGGCCGTACCGGCAACAACGTCGCCCAACGTCGAATTCGCTCCGTCGAGGCCTCCCACCGACGCCACGACGATATCGCCGCGTGCCACGTGAAACGCGTCGTATGATAGCCCGAGCCGCTCCCGGGCCGCCGCCTCGAAGCCTTCGACGACGACGTCGCAGCGGGCGGCGAGGCGCAGGAGCAGGGCCGCGCCCCGCGCCGTCGCGAAGTCCAGCGTGCAGCCGAGCTTGTTACGGTTGAGCTGTCGGAAGAGGGACGAACGCGCCCCGGCCGGCGGGCGCTCGACGGCTATGACCTCCGCGCCGGCGTCGCTCAGGAGGCGGGCGGCGTACGCGGCGGCGCCTGTAGGGCCGAGGTCGAGGACGCGGTAGGCAG
>DATLAX010000043.1:0-12197 GCA_035527215.1 Dehalococcoidia bacterium | reverse complement strand
CGAAAGCGTCCGTCGGCGACTTCCATTCGGTCGCCGGCCCCTCTATCGGTTGTAGCGCGACGCGTCCGCCGCGGCTGTTGACGTAGTCGAAGAACTTCATCGCGTGCATCAGTTCCTCCCGGGCCTGCACGCGCATCCAGTTGGCGAAGCCCCCCAGGTCTGCGGACTCGAAGTAGGCGGACATGGAGAGGTACAGGTATGACGAGTACAATTCGGCGTTAAGCTGATTGTTGAGTCTTTGCTGCATATCCGGAGTCAGCATCGATTTCATCTCCCGTTGACTTGGCGGGTGACTGCTGCGCTTGCCCTATCCTTCCGGTGGTGTCGACAACGGGGCGCGAGCTCGTCGCGCTCTCGGCGTCCGGCCGGCGGCTGACGAGGAACAGCAGAGGAAAGGCGGCTTGCTCGAGCAGCCTCTGCACTACACGCGCTCGCCCGGTAGACAGACATCCTTTCCAGGACGCAATCAGCAGGTCGCAGTCGGAGTCTGCGGCGTAGCGAACGATTTCTTCACAGGGGTCACCAACCCGTAATGCCACGACCATGTTGACGTTCGGCGGCCTGCCGGCTATGGCGAAACTGCTGCGCAGGAACTCGTCCTGCCACGCCTCGAGCTCGTAGCGAGGGTAGTCCATGAAGACGGGAGATGCCGGCGCCCTCTCCGTCTCCGGGCGGGAGTCGACGATGTGCAGCATGAACAGGCGCGCGTTTGAATGCGATGCCAGCGCCCATGCCTCCTCGACCGAGCGCACCGACTCGAAGCTGCCGTCGAGCGGCACGACGATGCGGCGCAGGTGGCGCAGGCGGTGCACCTGCGTGCCGGCATCGAGCGCAGAGCGAAGCACGTACACCGGGCAGGGAGGGTCTTGCAGCACGTGCAGAGTAATGTGGCCGGCACATATGTCCAGGTTGCCGCCTCGGCCGTGTGTCGACATTAGTATTGCGCGGGCTCCGATCTCCTCCGCCGTGTGACGGATCGCTTCCGCTGGTTCGCCGACGGCATTGAGCACCGTGACGCGAGTCAGCCATTCGTCGGGCAGGCCTATCCCCTCCGCTGTCTGGCTTGCAGTCAGCGGCTCGGGGGATACATAGAGCACGGCGATTTGACTCGCCTCCAAATCCGCTATCGCTTCCGCCACTTGCAGCGGCTTTTCCGCCTGAACAGAGCCATCCAAAGGAACGAGTAGGGGTCCGTTATCAAGCAGCACCAGAGTCCCCCTTTCTGCCAATGGCCGACCAGAAGGTGATTGCGGGGTCGAATGGGAACGATTGCCACTCGCCCGGATCAACCATGCGCTCCTCCATGTTCACGCGAACAGGACAGGTCGCGCCGTCGACCTTGATCTCCAGCAAGCCGGCGGACCGAATTCGAACATCGATCCGGCGTCTTTGCCAGAGCAGAGAGAAGTCTAGACTCTCAATCGGGGTGGGAAGGAAGGGATCAAAGCCGATACCATTGCTGTCGAACTTGAAACCGGCCAGGCCGAACATGATCGCCTGACGTAGGCCCCCCAACGAGCCGATACGCACACCGCCCGCGGCACCGCGAAAGGACTCCGTGAGGTCTATCGACATCGACTGTTCGAGGTACTTGCAGCAGGCGGCTTCGTCGCGCAGCCAGGCTGCCACCAGGGCGTGAGTGGGTGCGCTAAGGGAGCTCGTGTGTGCCGTGATCGGCTCATAGTAGTCGAAGTTCCTGCGCGCCGAAGCCTCCGTCCATAGCTCCGGCAGGAGGCGCACTGCCATGATGACGTCCGCCTGCTTGACGGCCCGCATGTGCTGCACCGATTCGTGGCCCACGGCGATGTCCAGCGGCACCCCGGCCCGCAGGTAGGACGCCACGTCGACGGGCTTGAGGCTGGAGAAACCATCGAACTGCTCGACGACCTCGTCCTTCAAGAAAGTGCTGCGGATTATGAGTTCGCCGACGTGCCGCCAGGCGGGCGGCTCGTGGTCATCGATGCTCAGCCGCTGCGCCAGCTCGTTCGCGGCTTCCGGGTCCGACTCGCGGAGCCAGGAAAGATATGATTCGGCCTGGAGGAGGACCCAGCGGGCCATGGCGTTCGTGTAGGCGCTATTGTTCACGCCTTCGTGGTACTCGTCCGGCCCGATCACGTTGCGGATAGAGTAGAGATGGTCGGAGGGCGAAACGCGGCTGCGCCAGAACCGCGCGCATTCGATCAGGACCTCGGCGCCGTAGCGGAGCATGAAGTCGTTGTCTCCCGTTGCCCGCCAGTGGTGTATGACCGCGTAAGCGATGTCCGCCGTGACGTGGTTTTCTTGCTCGCCGTTCAGGATCCGCACGGCGGAACCGTCGGGCAGCGAAACGAAGTCGGGCGTGCGGTCCTCGCCCGTGTCTGTCGACTCCCAGGCGTACATTGCCCCTTCGTAGCCAAACGACTTCGCGCGCTTGCGGGCGGCATCGAGCGTGTTGTAGCGATAGAGGAGGCAGGAGCGGGAGGCTTCCGGCCACGCGAAGGACAGGTAAGGCAGGATGAACAGCTCCGTGTCCCAGAAGACATGCCCGTGATAGGCAATCCCCGAGAGATTTCGCGGCCCAATGGAGGTGCGTCCGTCGTTGACACTCGCGGATGAGAGCAGGTGGTATGTGGCAAAGCGTACTCCCTGCTGCAGCCTCTCATCGCCGCCGATCTTCGCATCTGAAAGCGACCACCTCTCCTGCCAGGCCTTCTCGTGCTCGTCCAGCAGAACCTTGAAGGGGACCCTTTCGTCGGGGCTCTCTTCTCCGGGCACTATCCGGCTCACCATGTCCAGCGTCAGTGGTTCACCGCGACGCAGGGCCGTCGATATCGACGAGTCCTGGAGCTGAGCGGGCTTTCCATTGAGGAAGAGGTTGGTACTCATCAGGTCAGCGGCGGCCTCGGCCGTCGCGGTGACCCCTTCCGGGTTCCGCCAGCGGCTACTCGTGGCGTTCGGCAGCGTGATGACCACTCCGATCGGCCCGTCGCCCTCCTCGAGCGTCAGGACCAGTTGGTAGAGGTACAGCTCCGGATGGGCGGCGGAGGCGGCGCGAAGCGATTGCCAGCGCCAGGTTCGCCCGTGCCTGTCGGTGAATGACCACAGGCGCTTGAGCACGGCCCGACGCATGTCCAACTGCCTCAGGTGGATGTCTGTGCGGACCGTGGACATGCTGAAGCTGACGCGGTCGGCGCTGACGAAGAGCGTTGACGGGTCGGGTGCGGTGAGCAGCGTTTGCTGCGCGGGCAGGTTCGTCGGCATGTAGATGCCGGCGACGATCACCATCGGGTTGGAGGCAGGGTTCCCCTCCTCGAGCGTAGCGCGCACGCCGAAGTGCCCGTTGGCGACGGAAAAGACGGCCTCGGCGCCTCGCTCGTTCAGGGGGTCGAATCCCTTCGAGACGAGTTCCCAGGTGGCGTCCCCGCGTTCCGTTAGCTCGCGCGAAGCGTCGACTGCCATTGCAGTGTCTCCACGAATCTCTCGGGCCCGCCGCCGGCGTTGAGGATCGGGTGCGGCACGCCCGCCGGCTCGGGACCAACTGAAGCGAAGAAGGCGTCCCTGGCTTCGGGGACGAGCATCCGAGCGTCGCTGCCGGAGAAGCCGCCGACGTCGCCGAACTCGTCGCCGGCGATCAGTATGTTGTCGTTCGTGATGCCGTTCGGGCGCGCCACGTTTTCCAGCAGCCAGACGACAGAGTCGCCCTTGTCGGTGAGACCGATCTCGACGTACTTGCCGTCGCTTGTGATGCGCGGCTCCTTGAGGCCGGCCTCGCGGGCCAGATCGCCCGCCAGGTCCATCACGTCGGCGATGGTTGAGAAGCCGGCGGCCTGGACGCGGGCGCGTGTCGCGGCGATGAGGTCGCCTATGCGCGACTTCGGCGGATCGGCCCATTCCGGCAGGGGAATCAAGTCGACTTTGCGGCGGTTGAGACGCTGGTAGATTATCTCCGTCTCGAGCCCCTTCCTCCGCAGGTGACGTTGGAGCGCTTCCGAGGCCGCGCTGAGCTGCTCCTCCTCGATCTCGGTGGAGACGCGCGACCATACGATGCGACGCTCGCCCGCCCCGTTGTAGCCCCAGACTTCCGAGCCGCGGTTCGTGCAGACGACAAGTTTGTCGGTGCGCGCCTGCGGCGAGAGCAGGGAGAGCGAGTACGTCTCCAAATTCTCGACCTTCGTGCCCGTCACGGGGGCGATCCAGACTCCCTGCAGGAGGAGTGTTTCCAGCGCCCGGTTGAGGTCAGGCGTGGGTGTGTGACGGTCGGGGACAGCCGTGCCGTCCCAGTCGAAGATGATCAGATCGAAGCGGCGCTGCATTCGATTAGGCAGACTCTCCTGCCTGCGGAGGTCTATCATGCGTACGGTCCCCTCTCCGTAAGGGTCCGCAGGGGCGGATGTTATTCGATAGATATTCCGTTCTAGGTGTATGATACCACGAAACGCAAGCGGCGGCGGGCCGGCCACGTCGTAGGGGCGCACGGTTATGGATCTCTGCATCGCGTGAGGCTATCGAACGGAGAGCGAATGCGAAGGCAACGCGGAGTCGCGTGTGTAGGCGCGATCGTCGCAGTATCCCTGGCTGCTGTCTTCTCCTCGGCCTGCGGAGAGGGAGCGCCGTCCTATCGCCTGACGGTTGTTTTCAACACGTCCGTCACACAGGCGGACATGGACGAGGTCAGCCACATTCTGCGGCGCTACGACTCCGGCGCCGAGATGCTTGTCACCGAGACCTTCCCGCCGGTGGGCCATGCAACGCTGAGGACCGGCACGACCGGCTTCTGCGACAAGATTGAGTCGGACTTGGACAGCCTGAGCTCCGTCCAGAACGTGAGCTGCGAACGGCTGGACGGCGGGAGCGCCGGCGATGGCTAGCGAGGCGACGCCTCAGCGTCCCGGCTACGACTTCCCCTGGCTACCGCGTTTCCCCTTTGCCTTCGACCTGCTTCTCGGACGGCGCCGCTCGTTCGCGCGCGACTCCGCACTGGTCATGGCGAAGAACCCGTACCCGCGGCGGTTCGAAGGTTTCGAACAGCTCCCGCAGGACTCCTCGTTCATCATCGTCATGAACCACTACAACCGGCCGGGGCTGCATCCCTATCACTGCGCGATGGCGGCCAGCGCGGCGGTGGCGGGTCAGAGGCCGGGGCAGCCGGAGTTGAGCTGGCTGTTCACCAGCGAGTGGTACGGCAGACGCTTCGGGCTGCTGCTTATTCCGACGTGGCTCATCCGCTGGTTGTTCGGCCGCGTGGGTCGAATCTACGACTTCATCGTGCTGCCGCGACGCGTTGAGCTTGTCATGGCGCGCGCCTCGTCGCTGCGACACGTCTTCGCTGCACTGGCGAAAAGGCCGGTCGCCATGACGCCGGAAGGAATCGGCACCGGCCACCTGACGGAGCCGCCGGCGGGCAGCGGCCTGTTCCTGACGATCCTCTCCGAGCACGGTTACCCTCTCTTCCCGCTCGCTGTCTTCGAGGAGGACTCGACGCTCGTGCTGCGCCTCGGCCGGCCGCTTCGTCTGTCGACGCCGCGCGACATATCGCGAGACGAATCTGACCGCCTGGCTCGCGAACAGACCATGGTCGCGCTGGGCCGCCTGCTGCCGCGGGAGTACTGGGGCGCCTACGCCGCCGCCATCGAGCGATCGCTGTCCGAGGAGGGCGCAGCGCCGGAGTGACGCGTTGGTCTACGGACGGCCGGCCGTCGGAGCGGCCCGGTCGTGCCGCGGCCTCTCTTTCGGAAGGACCGGCAGGCTGAGAACGAGCAGCGCCGACGCGACAAGGATGAGCACCCGGTAGCCCGCGATATACTTCCAGCCGTTCAACGCATCGATCATCACGCCAAAGATGCCCGCCCCCAAGGCCCCCGCCCCCGCCGTCGCGTAGTTCGCAATGCCGTAGAAGCGGGCGCTTTCACCCGGCGGCATCTCATCGGCGAGGAAGGCCCAGGTCGATGCCGCGAAGGCGCCGCCTGCCAGGCCGAGTATCGCGCCGAGCGCGAGCATCAGGTAGATGTTGGGGAAGATGGCAATGGGGACAAGATAGACAGCGGCCACAATCGCCGCGAAGAGCGCGACCCGCCTGCGCCCCAGCCTGTCGACCACTCTGCCCGCCAGCAGGGCGCCCGCTATCCCGACGACGGTCGCAAGGATCAGGATGCCCGCCGCCCAGGCTTCGGGGCTCGATAGATCGAAGACGTCGGAGAGGAAGTTGCGCAGGAATCGCTGGATGGACACGAAGCCGAGGAAGAAGAGGAAGCGCGCGCCCAGCAATCGGGTGAAGCCCATGTTCGCGCGCGCGTCGAAGAGGAACGTCTTGAAGTTCGCCCTCTTGATGCCGCTCCAGAAAGACACTCCGACGGCTGGCGGTTCGTTCAGGCTGCGAAATACCGTAAGTCCGCCCAGCAGGAGCAGCGCTATGATGACGGCGTAGGCCCCCCAAACGACGTTGATGCTCGTGAAAATGCCCGCCGCGCCCAATCCGACGATCGACCCGCCGACCTCGATCGCCTGCTTGGCGCCGGAGGCGACGCCGCGCTCCGCCTGCGGAGCGAAGTCCGGAACGAGCGCCTGGTACGCCGCCTGGCCGAAGTTCGAGACGACCTGGAGGAGCGCGTAGGCTACGAAGGCGAACCAGAAGTTGATCGCAATCCCGAAGAGGATGATGAAGACGCCGTCGAGCATCGCGGAACCGAGGATGAAGGGTCGCCGCCGTCCGAAGCGCGAGCCGAAGCCGTCGCTCACCGAGCCCGCGATCGGCTGCGTGACCATCGCCACGCCGAGGCCGAAGAAGAGGAGCAGCCCGAGGTAGGTGTTCTTCTCGCCCGCCGGCACCAGCCGCTCCACGGCGTAGGGCGCTATTATCGTGTTCAGACCGCCGAACAGCGCCGACAGCGGCCCGCCGTAGATGTTGAGGAGGAGATAGCGCTTGAGCTGCTCTCGCGGTGGAAAGCGGATCTCCTGCAGGAGACTGCGGCTGTCCTTCGCCTGTCCCATGATGATCGCGATTCTACAGCATCGCTGCCTGGGGCGCCTGCCCGGTCGAAGGAGCATTCTTGAGACAGGGGTGAAGCTCGAAGTAGACTGGATGGGGAGGAAGAGATGAACGAGCAGAAGATCAAGGTCTACGGCGCGCTCTGGTGCCCCGACTGCCGGCGCACGCTCAGGTTCCTCCACGACTCCAGGGTCTCGTACGACTGGATCGACGTCGCAGAGCACCCGGAGGAGATGGCGGTCGTGCGCAGGAGGAACGCCGGCCTGGAGAGCATACCGACGATTATCTTCCCCGACGGTTCCTTCCTCGTCGAGCCATCAAACGAGGCGCTGGCCCGCAAGCTGGGCCTGGGCTGAGCCGGCCGAGACTGGAAAGTCCCGGCTACAGGGTTTGCCGGGCCTTTATTCGAGGCTGAACGGCGGGTACTCGTCGTGCAGCAGAAGCCAGTAAGCCTCGACGCGCAGCATCCAGCGCATCACGCCCTCGCCGAACTTCCACAGACCGTCCGGATAGCGGCCGCTGAACAGGACGGCGAACCAGCCGATTATCGCCGTGATCACCCAGGCGATCATCACGAACAACAGCACGATGACCTGCGGGATGATGAGAATGATGCGGAAGCCGACCGTCCAGCGGTTCCTGTCCTCCGTGACGGCCGGAAACTCCGCTTCCACGGGGTAATCGCCGTCGCCGAAAGGCGGGTATTCGTCTCGCAGCAGCGCCACGTAAGCGAGGGCGTGGGCGCGCCAGCGCAGGTAGAACTGCTGCAGGCTAATAAGGTCCTTGTTGGCTTTTCCCGTGAAGACGATGATGAACCAGTTGATCAAGGCGGCGATGCCAGCCGCCAGCCCGAGGACGCCCGTTCGGTCGCTGCCCGTGCCGATGCCGACACCGGGACCGCCGACCAGCAGGATATGCGGTATCGCCAGGATGATGCGGAAGCCGACCGTGAGGCGGTTGCGCGTTTCCTCCTGTGGCGCAACGTCGTAGGTTACTGGATGACCGTTCATATCTCTCCTCCCTGAGTCGCGTCCGGCCCGTCAGATTCATCTTAAGGCTCGCACCGAGGCATTACAAGCGGGCAGAACGGCGCATGCTCTCGCGCTGAGCAGGCGGAGTCGCTAGGGGCTACGTCTTGCTGCCGCATCGGGGGTCGCTCGGGATCCCGAGCGACCTGTCCGGCGCACCGGCTTCTCGAGAAGCAGTCGACGCTGACAGGAGCGATCAACCGTGCTCTCGCCGGTCTGGCTCCTCGCCGTCAGTCCACGGTCGCGCGCTTGTCCGGCGTGCCCGGCAGCGCCTGCAGCGCGAAGTTGAGGCGGCCGCTCAGCACCGCCACGCCGAGTATGATCAGCGCCGCGCCGGCGACGACGTTGACGCCGATCGTCTCGCTCAGGACCAGCCATCCCAGGAACAGGCCGATCACCGGCGGGAAGTAGGTCACCGCCGAGACGAGCACGCCGATGTTCACCATCAGCCAGTAGTAGGCCATGTAGGCGATTCCTGTGCCCAGGCAGCCCAGCGTAACCCAGGCCAGCCACGCCTTCAGGCCCACGTCGAGGTTCGGGGCGCCGCCGGAAACCGCGAAGGCCAGCGGCCACATGAGCAGCGCGCCGATGACGATCTGCAGCGTCGCGACGAGCACTGGGTCCTCGCGAGCCAGCGTCCCCCGCGCGAAGACGAGCGCCGATCCGTAGGACAAGGCGGCCGCGAGCACCGCAAGCTGGCCGAGAAAGCTGCTGTCGGTGAGATGCTTGAGATCGGGGCTGCTGAGGACCAGCACTCCGCCGAAGCCGATAGCCAGTCCCCAGAGGGCGGTCCGCCCCAGACGCTCGTGCGGCAGGAAGAGCGCCGCGAAGATCGCCGTCCACAGCGGCATCGTCGAGTTCAGGACGGCAGCAAGGCCGCTATCGATGTGCTCTTCGCCGGTGGCGATGAGGAAGAACGGCAGGGCGGTCGCGAAGACGGCGGTAACGAGCGTCTTCGGCAGAATCGTGCGTCGGTCGACGACCGCCGGCCGCTTGAAGGCGATTACGGCGAGCAATGGCAGCGCGCCCAGCGTCAGGCGCCCGGCGACAAGCGTCACCGGCGCCGTTTCCTCCACAATCACCTTGATGAAGAGAAAAGAAGCGCCCCAGATGCAGCCGAGCGCGACGAGGATAGCGAGTGCTCTTGTGTTCAAGGGGTCTCTCTACCCTGCGAGTATAGCATCAGGATCGTCTCTCGCTCGATGCCGCCACTGTTTCACTGTCGGGCCGTCCCGTAACCACCCGCTTCTTGCGGCCGTCCGCTGAACAGCCTCCCGCCTTTCCCTTGACCCATTCGCGCACGTCGATGCACCATGAAGTCGCATCTTCGAACAGCCTCAGGCAGAGATAAGGACCGCAAACAATGCCATCACCATTCGACCCTATCGTCATCGCCGGCGTGGAGCTGCGCAATCGCTTCATGCGTTCTGCCACCTGGGACGCGAGTGCAACCGATGCCGGCGAGGTGACAGACACCTCCGTCGCTATCTTCGACAGTCTGGCGCGCGGCGGCGTCGGCCTGATCACGACCGGCTACGCCTACGTATCCGACGTTGGAAAGGCGGCCGTCGGGCAGTACGGTATCTCCGAAGACCGCCATGTCGAGGGCCTGCGACGCCTCGTCGAAGCTGCTCACGCCGGGGGAGCGCGAATCGCCGTCCAGATCGGTCACGGCGGCAATAACCAGCGACTCGTCGGCCACAGCGAGCGCGTCGCGCTGTGCCCGTCCGCCGTGGAAGACGGCGCCTGGCCGCAGCGGTCGTTCACCGGCGAGGAGATCGAAGAGACAATCGCCGATTTCGCCGCCGCCGCCGCGCGCGGCCGCAAGGCGGGTTTCGACGCCGTTCAACTTCATTTAGCCCACGGCTATTTGGGCAGCCAGTTCCTCTCGCCGCTGTCAAACCGTCGCACCGACGAATGGGGCGGCTCGCCGGAGAAGCGACGCCGCTTCCACGTCGAATTGGTGCGCGCGGCCCGTAAGGCCGCCGGCGACGGCTTCCCGGTCTGGGCGAAGTTCGGCCTGATTGAGGGCGAGGGCGGATTCTCTCTGGAGGAGGGGCTGGACGCCCTTAAGGCGATGGTCGCCGAAGGGCTCTCGGCGGTGGAGATCAGCGCCGGACAGGGGGGATCGTCGGTGCGGCCGGCGCTTCCGGACGACCCCGAATCCGTCTACTTCCGCGCCGAGGTCGCAGCCGCCAAGAAAGCCACCGGCATCCCAACGATGCTCATCGGTGGAATCGGCAGAGTGGAGACGGCGGAGGAGATCATCGCCGCCGGCGACGCCGACGTTATCGCATTGGCGCGCCCGCTCATTCGCGAGCCCGCCCTCATAGCCCGCTGGCGGAGCGGTGATAGGGCACAGGCGAAGTGCATTCGCTGCAACAAGTGCCTGGCGGCGGCCTTCACGCAACGCGTCTTCGAGTGCCAGCAAGAGGCGCTGCTCCGACAGCAGGCTGCCGAGTAGCCGCGCAGAAAGCCCCAGGAGCGATCCCATGACTATCGTCAACACTGCAAAGGGCCCCCTCGACAGCTCCAAACTGGGTCGCACGCTTGCCCACGAGCACATCATCACCGGCTCCGGCGGCATGGAACGCTACCCGTTCTTCAACCGCGAGGACGCCGTCGAGTGGGGGATCGAGGCGCTGGCGCAGGCCAAGCGCGACGGCATCGACACGATCATCGACGTCACGACCGTGGACCTCGGCCGCCAGATTGACCTGGTCATGAAGGTGGCGGAGAAGTCGGAGGTGAACATCGTCGTCGCCACCGGCGTCTATCGCTGGATGCCGCCGCCGCTATGGGGCTTCGACGCCGACGGCCTGGCGGAGCTGTTCGTCCGCGAGATCGAGGACGGCATCGAGGGCACGGGCGTGCGCGCCGGCGTCATCAAGATCGCCTGGGACGAGGAGGCGCTGCCGCCGGAGATGCGCAAGATGCGCTTCGAGCCCATCGCCCGCGCCGCCGCCAGGGCGTCGAAGAAGACCGGCGTGCCGGTCTCCTGCCACACGCTCGCGTCGGCGCGCTTCGGCGAGCCGCTGGCCGACATCTTCGCCGACGAAGGGCTGGACATGGGCGCCGCCTACATCGGCCACTGCAATGACACCGAGAACCTGGAGTACCTGCTGGGGCTGGCGTCGCGCGGCGCAGTCCTGGGCATGGACCGCTACTTCCCCGGTGTCGTGCCCCACTGGCACGTGCGCTCCGCCACCGCCAAGGCGATAGTCGAGGCCGGCTACGGGGAGCAGGTGTGCCTTTCGCACGATCACGCCGCCTACGGTCTCTGGGCGGCCATGCCCGTCCGCGACCCGTCGACGTACTCCTGGGTCCCGACGCGGGTGCTGCCCTGGCTGCGCGAAACCGGGATGAGCGACGAGCAGATCGAGGGCATCATGGTGCGCGCGCCGCGGCGGCTGTTCGAGCGCGCGGCGGCGGGCAAGAACGTCTAATCGGAGGACACGACGATGCTGAAGTGGCCTGACAACGCGCTTCTCGATGATGAGCAACGGGCGTTCGCGGAGAAGGTGCTGGCCTTCGCGCGAAAGGACATCGCGCCGCTGGCGCCGGAGGCCGACGAGTCGTTTCACGTGGAACCGGAGGTCTTTCGCCGCCTGGCCGAGTTCGGGCTGTTCCGCCATGTCGTGCCCGTCGAGTACGGCGGCGAAGGCGTATCATCCGTCCGGATCTGCCTCGTCCGCGAGCTGCTATCCAGCGTCTGCTCTCACGCCGACATTCTCTTCGCCGAGCAGGGGCTGGGCAGCTACCCCATCGTCTCCTCCGCCGGCGATGACCTGAAGCGCAAGTACCTTCCGGGGGTCGCCACCGGCGAGGCCATCGCCGCGCTGGGCATGACCGAGCCGCTCGCCGGCTCCGACGTCGGCGGCATAACGACGACGGCACGACGCGAGGGCGACCACTATGTCCTCAACGGCGACAAGCTGTTCATCACCAACGCCGGCGACGCCACGCAATACGTTGTCCTGGCGAAGACGGACCCCGAAGCGGGGAGTCGCGGCATGTCAGCGTTCGTCGTCGAAGCGGGAGCGCCCGGACTGGAAGCGGTCGGCGGGCTGGAGATGCTCTGCCCGCACCCCATCGGGTCGATGCATTTCCACGACTGCCAGGTGCCCGCTGCCAACCGCATCGGCGAGGAGGGCGAAGGCTTCCGAATCTCCATGCGCAACCTCGACGTCTACCGCACCTCCGTC
>DATLAX010000042.1:0-6631 GCA_035527215.1 Dehalococcoidia bacterium | reverse complement strand
CGCCAGTGCCCATCCAGGCCTGGGGCACGAACCAGGCGGGCTTGCTCCCGTTGACGGCCTCGACCATCGATCTCACCGCGTCGGCCGTGCCGCTCCAGGATACCTTCCACCATGCGCTCTTGGGGTAAGAATAGGTGCTGGCGATATCGCCCAGGTTGAGGAAACGCTCCCACCAGGGGCCGACCTCCTTCAGCGAAGCCTCGGTGATGAAGAAGGGCTGATTTGTCTGGCTCTTGTGCTCCCGGTACACTCGGCTGATGGCGTCGTAGCTGAGATCGGGGATGGTCAGGCTCTTCACCGCCATGTGCAGGGGCTCGTCGTCGAGCCACCAGGCGAGAACGCGCGGGTCGTCCTTCAGGCGCTGGAAGAGGCCCTCGTCGAAGGTCGCTGCCTGGCTGACGAAGTGCTCGCCGGACAGGAGGTCCTCGTTGATGATCAGCTTGAAGGTATCGTCGGTGATCTGGTCGAGGAGCAACGAGACGTCCGCGTTCCGCGTCGTCAGCGCTGTGTTGAAGCCGGCGGCTGTCAGGGCGGAGACCGCGCCGGCGTCCGTCGGATGGTCGCTCAGCCAGAAGACGCCGTTGAGGAAGAAGGAGCCCGGGCCGTAAGCCGTCCTCAGGTTGCCGGCGCCGTCCGTATGGGGAACGCCCGACCGGTAGCAGGTCTGGACCGCCTGCGCAGTCGTGTTGACCATGCCCACCGAGGCGACATCCTCCGGGCCTTCCTGCGACCCCTCGATTCCCGGATCGCAGGCGTCGCCCATGGCGCTTGTGTCCGCGTCGCCCTGGCCGGTGTTGGCCACGAAGGGACAGTTGTCCCTGTCGTTCGCCACGCCGTCGCCGTCGACATCATCATCCGCGACCGGCGAAGGGAAGGCCGGCGCGGGCGTGGAAGTCGCGGTCGGCGTTGGTGAGGAGCGGCGCTCAACGATACCTTCGCTCGCGGAGAAACGCTCTGGCGCTTGCACACGTGAGTGCCAGGCGCCAAACAGCGCAATCGCCAGGACGCAGGCGCCAACTAGCAGGGCCGCCGGGAAGCGTTTCGACATCCCTGTACCTTGATTGGCTGTGCGGGAGGGCCGGAAACCGGACGCGACGAGTCGCTTCGACCGAATCGCGGCAATTGTACCATTTCCGTCAATCGACGGCTGCGATGCGGGTCCGGCTTGAAAGGCGTCGCGTCCCATGCTAACATCGTCTTCGCGGAGGGATCGCATAGTGGTCTAGTGCGGCCGCCTGCTAAGCGGTTACCCTGGGAAACTGGGGTCATGGGTTCGAATCCCATTCCCTCCGCCAGCATTTCAACAAACGCCCCTTCCTGGGGCTATCTTTTTCGAGGTGACAAGCTTGCGCTACTATATCTGGACCTTCGGCTGCCAGATGAACAAGGCCGACTCCGCGAAGCTCGCCGCCGGCCTCGCGCGCCTTGGCCACGAAGCCGTCGACGCCCCAGAAGACGCCGACCTGCTCGTCGTCAACACCTGCGCCGTGCGCGAGCACGCCGAGCAGCGCGCCGCGAGCAAGCTGGGCGAAGCGAAGAAGCTGAAGGCCAGGGGCGGCGGCCTCAGGATCGTGCTCACCGGCTGCATGGTTGGGCCGCGCCTCGACGAGCTGCGACGTCGTTTCCCCTACGTCGACGTCTTCGCGCCGCCGCAGGCCTTCGCGGACATCTCGACTTCGCTCGGCATCGACGACCTGCCCGAAGGCTGCGCGCCGTCGCAGTTCTGGAGCGACGTCTTCCCGTCGGTCGATGGCCCCACAGCGTTCGTGCCCGTCGTCTACGGCTGCAACAAGTTCTGCTCCTACTGCATCGTTCCCTACCGCCGCGGCCGGGAGCGCAGCCGCAGCATGGCCGACGTTCGCGCCGAGGTGCAGCACCTCGTCGACGGCGGCGTAAGGGAAATCACGCTGCTGGGGCAGTCGGTCGAAGCGTACGGCCGAGACCTGCCTACCGGACAGGCAGGCTTGCCGGAGCAACCGGACCTCGCGGACCTCATGCGCGACCTGCACGCCATCGACGGCCTGGAGCGTATCCGCTTTCTCACCTCCTATCCCAATGACGTCACGGAGAGGATCATCGACGCCGTCGCGGAGCTGCCGAAGGTCTGCGAATGCTTCAGCCTGCCGCTCCAGTCGGGCGACGACGACGTCCTGGCCCGCATGCGACGCGGCTACACGGCGGACGAGTACGAGGCCATCGTCGAGGGCATCCGGCGGCGCCTCCCGGGGGTGGCGATCTCGACGGACGTAATCGTCGGCTTCTGTGGCGAGACCGACGCCCGGTTCCAGCGCACCTACGACTTGCTGGAGCGCCTCCGCTTCGATAAGGTGCACGTTGCCGCCTACTCGCCGCGGCCGGGCACGATCGCGGCGCGGCAGATGACGGACGATGTTCCCCGGGAGGCGAAGCGGGCGCGCCTGCAGGCGGTCGAAGCGCTCCAGAAGCGCATCGCCGGCGAGATGAACGCTGCGCTGGTCGGCACGGTCCAGGAGGTGCTGGTGGAGACAAGCGTCAAGGGCAGGTGGAGCGGCCGCACGCGCGCCGATAGGCTCGTTCACTTCGACGGCGACTGCCGGCCCGGCGACCTCGTGCGCGTCCGCATCGAGCGCGCGGGCTCGTGGTCGCTGCAGGGGAGCATCGTCGATGGGAGCTGAGATGGCCGGCCGCCCGCCAATCGTCGCTGTCTTCGTCGTCATCTTCACGGTCGTCGAAGACGGACTCAACGTGCTGCTCATTCGCCGCGGCGTAGAGCCGTACAAGGGCTGGTGGGCCATTCCCGGCGGCCGCCTCGGCTCCGGCGAGACGCTCGACGAGGCGGCGGCGCGCAAGCTGGTCGAGGAGACGGGCGTGCGCGATGTGTACCTGGAGCAGCTCTATACCTTCGGCGATCTCGACGATTCGGCCGCCGGCGGCGCGACAGCTATCGGCTACTTCGCGCTCGTCGACCACGACAGCGTCTCCCTGCCCAGGCGCGAGGAGTGGCCGACCGCCTGGTTCGCCCTCGACGACCTGCCGCGACTCGCCTTCAAGAACGACGCCGTTCTCGAATACGCCCTCGGCCGGCTGCGCTCCAAGATGGAGTACACCAACGTCGCCTACAGCCTGCTGCCGCAGTACTTCACGCTGAGCCAGCTCCAGACGGTCTACGAGTCGATACTGGGGAAGAAAGTCGACAAGCGGAACTTCAGGAAGAGGATGCTGGCGCTTGGCATCGTGCGGCCGACGGAGCGGACGATAGTCCTCGGGGCGCACCGTCCGGCGAAGCTCTACACCTTCTCCTCGCGCCGGCCGACGATAATCTAGCGTTCGCCGCCGCTACGTCAGCTGAACGTCCATCGCCTCGACCAGGTCGCCTTCGCCGAAGCGCAGCGTGACTGACACCTTCTTCGCCTTGCGCAGAATGAAAGCGACAATCCAGAGCGGCCCCCCCGGCGCCTTGCCGGCCACGTGGACCGCACCGTCCTCCTGCTCCGCCGGCTTCGAGAAGCCGACCATGTCCATGCCGGAACCGCTCTCCGATGCCATTTTCAGGGCCATGATGAGACCCTCTTTCCCCTGAATCGGGGTCGGCACCTGGGGCACCGTCAGGGCGACGGTATCGCTGAGCATCGACGCCGCCTGATCGAACTGCTTGGCGTGTAGCTGCGCTAGGAATGCGGCTGCGAGTTCCTCTTTCTTGCTCACGATGACTCCCTCCTCGTGCTTCGGTCCTTCAGATGATGCCCCGTTGCCGGAGCAGGCGTTCGGTCGTCGAGCCGATCTCCGCCGGACTCTCGCTAATAGTAGCTCCGGCCGCGGCCAGCGCATCCTTCTTCGCCTGCGCCGTGCCGGTGTTGCCGGCGATGATCGCGCCCGCGTGCCCCATGCGACGCCCGGGCGGCGCCGTGCTTCCGGCGATAAACGCCACGACCGGCTTCGTCATCTCCGACTTGATGAACTCCGCCGCCTCCTGCTCTAAGCCGCCGCCGATCTCGCCGATGAGAACGACAGCCGCTGTCCCGTCGTCCGCCTGGAACGCCGTCAGCGCGTCCTTCAGGCTCATGCCGACGATCGGGTCGCCGCCGATGCCCACGCAGGTCGACTGACCGATGCCCAGCGCAGTGAGTTGCGCCACCGCCTCGTAGACCAGCGTCCCGCTGCGGGAGACGACGCCGACGCTGCCGGGCAGGAAGACGTCGCCGGGCATGATTCCGGCTTTGCACTGCCCCGGCGTGATTACCCCCGGGCAGTTCGGCCCGACCAGGCGCACCTCGCTGCCGCGAAGCCGGCTCTTCACCGTCACCATGTCGAGCGTCGGCACGCCCTCCGTAATGCAGACAATGACTGGGATGCCGGCGTCCTTCGCTTCGAGGACGGCGTCGGCGGCGCCGGGCGCGGGCACAAAGATGAGGCTGCAGTTGGCGCCCGTCGCGTCGACGGCATCGCGGACGGTGTTGAAGACCGGCGCGCCCTCAGCCGTCTCGCCGCCGCGTCCGGGTGTGACGCCGGCAACGACGTTCGTCCCGTACTCGATGCAGCGACGCGTCTGGAAGCTGCCCTCGCGTCCGGTTATCCCCTGAACGACGACGCGCGTGTTCGAGTCGACGAGGATGCTCATCCTATCCGTCCGTTACGTACTTGGGCCAGTCCTCCGGCACCGACAGCGCGCCGCAGGCCTTCTCGAAGAACTGGCGCGGCCCGGCCTGCCCGATGATGGCATAGATGTAGCCCATCTCCCGCATCGACGCCAGGCACTCCAGCAGCAAGACGCTCGCGATGCCGCGCTTCCGGTACGCCGCGTCGACGCCTATCGGGCCGAACACGCCGCGGTACGTGCACTCGTGCACCGCGAAGCCGATCACCTTGATGCCGTCGAAGGCAAGGAACGCCGACACCGGCTTGTTGCTGAAGGCGACGGCCGCTTCCTCGGCCCATGACGGGAAGAAGTGCTCGACGATGAACTCGCGGAGCAGGCCCGCTTCCCACACCTTGGCGCGACGCACAAGGATGCCCTCGTCCCGCACCTGCTCTCGCGGGGGTTCGGCCGGCGGCAGCGCCAGCAAGGGCACGAGCATGTCGATTGAAGGGAGTGGTTCCATGTCAGACTCCGCCGGCCGCCGCGACCGCCTTCGCCGCTGCCTCACCGAGGCCCTTGGCGCGGATCAGGCCGCTCGTGTCGGCAAGTATGCGCTCGCCGTCTTCGACGTTCGTGCCCGCCAGCCGCACGACGACGGGCACGTCGATCTTCATCTGCTTCTGGGCAGCGACGACGCCCTGCGCGATCACGTCCACCCGCGCCATGCCGCCGAAGATGTTTATCAGGATCGCTTTCACGTTGGGGTCGGTGGTCAGGATCTTGAAGGCGTTGACGACGCGCGCGGCGTCGTTGACGGTGCCGATGTCGAGGAAGTTCGCCGGCTCGCCGCCCGCCAGCTTGATCGCGTCCATCGTCGACATCGCCAGGCCGGCGCCGTTGACCACGCAGCCGATGTTGCCGCTGAGCTTGACATAATTGTTGATTCCCAGCTCCTGCGCCTGCACTTCCAGGGGGTCCTCCTCGCCCTTGTCGCGCAACTCGGCGATCTCCGGATGGCGGAAGAGGGCGTTGTCATCGAAGTTGAGCTTGGCGTCGAGGGCGAGCACGCGGTGGTCGGAGGTGACGGCCAGCGGGTTGATCTCGGCGAGGGAGCAGTCGCAGGCGACGAAGGCCCTGTAAAGCGAGGACATGAGCTGTACGGTGGGTCGCAGGAGGTCGCCGTCGAGTCCGAGGGCGAAGGCCAGCCGCCGCGCCTGGAACGGCTGCAGCCCGATTGCCGGGTCGACCTGCACGCGTTGAATGAGCTCCGGCGTCTTCGCCGCGACCTCCTCGATCTCCATGCCGCCGGCCGCGCTCGCCATGACGACGGGGCAGCCGGCCGCGTTGTCGATGATGACGCTCAGGTAGAGTTCGCGCTCCGGCTTGAGCTGCTCCTCGACGAGCACGCTGCGGACGAGGCGGCCCTCGGCGCCCGTTTGCGGCGTCACCAGCGTCATGCCAATGATCCGCGACGCCGAATCTTCCGCCTGCTGCGGCGTGTCGGCGAGGGCGATGCCGCCGCCCTTGCCGCGACCGCCGGCGTGAACCTGCGCCTTGATGACGACCGGCGCCGCCAGTTCCTCAGCGATGCGTCGCGCCTCCGCCGCGCTTATCGCGACGCCGCCCTTCGGCACGGGGACGCCGTGGTCGGCGAGGATACGCTTCGCCTGGTACTCGTGGGCCTTCATGCGTCGACCCGCTCCCAGCGATTTGGGGATTTGCCCGTCGTGGGGTCATGGCGGAGGGGGAGGGATTCGAACCCCCGTCGGGACAAGTCCCGAAGCGGTTTTCAAGTCGCCCGCCAACCGCCCGAAAAGCATACCACGCCGTCACGAAGCCTGCCAATCCGCCCGCCTTTGTATTCAATATGGCGACTTTGGCGCTGGCGCGCCGTCCCGTCAGTAGGCGGCCGTAACGACCAGTTGTCGAGCGTTTGGTTGCAGAATGGTTGCAGTCTGGAGCGGACGACGGCCCTCACTACCCTAGGAAGGTGACGTGGCAGCCGACATCATGCTGTAATGGAGCAGTTCAGTCGGGGTAGCTCGGCGGTAGAGCTCCCGCCTTCGCCTCAAGGAG
>DATLAX010000041.1:0-2181 GCA_035527215.1 Dehalococcoidia bacterium | reverse complement strand
TGCCGCCAACGACTACGGCCTCCTCCGTGACGCCCTCGACAAGCTCAAGCTCAACGACGCCGCCCTCACCTATGAGCCGGAGTCCAGCGGCGCCCTCGGCTTCGGCTTCCGCTGTGGCTTCCTCGGCCTGCTCCACATGGAGATCGTGCAGGAACGCCTCGAACGCGAGTATGGCCTGACGCTGCTCATCACCGCGCCCGGCGTCGAGTACGAGGTGACGACGACCGACGGCACGGAGCTCGTCGTCGACAACCCGTCCGACCTGCCGCCGCCCACCGAAATCGCCGTCATCCGCGAGCCCTGGATGAACATATCGGTCATCACGCCCGACCGCTACATCGGCGCAGTCATGGAGCTGGTGACGGGCCGTCGCGGCGAGTTCCGTCGCATGGAGTACCTGGGGCGCCACGAGGAATCGACGCAGTCGGCGGCCGGCGAGGCGCGCGTCATGCTCGAATACCGCCTGCCACTGTCGGAGATGCTGGTCGACTTCTACGACCCGCTGAAGTCGCGCACCCAGGGCTACGCCAGCCTCGACTACTCCTTCTCCCACCACGCGCCGTCAAAGCTCGTGAAGCTGGACATCCTTGTCAACAGCCTGCCCGTCGATGCCCTCTCCCTGATCACGCCGGCGGAGAAGTCGCAGCAGCAGGGCCGCGCCCTCGTCGAGCGGCTGCGGCGTCTCATCCCGCGCCAGATGTTCGACGTGCCCGTGCAGGCGGCCGTCGGCGGACACATCATCGCCCGCGAGACGATCCGCGCGATGCGCAAGAACGTGCTTGCCAAGTGCTACGGCGGCGACGTATCGCGGAAGCGGAAGCTGTTGGAGAAGCAGAAAGCGGGCAAGAAGCGGATGCGTATGGTGGGGCAGGTGGAGATACCGCAGGAAGCCTTCATGACCGTCCTCAAACGGGAAAAGTAGGGGAGGACTTCAGTCCTCCCGTTGCTGCCGCTGCTGGCAAGCCGGACGCCTCGCCAGGTGGCTAGCTGCAGTCCTGCGTGATGAACCTCGCGGCTTCTCAGACACACCTTCTCGCCGCGGTTCCGCCGGCCACAGATAGGACGGCCTGCCCAATAGATTGGGGAGTTCGCTGATAGAGCCACCAGACTCACGCGTGCTATAGTCGATAAGGATTGTCGTACAAGAGAGGCTTTCGATGAAATCCGCAATGGCCGGTCAGAGAATTCCGGTCTTCTGCAGAGCACGGTCTGGATCGGCGATCTTTCGCGCCTACCGGTCCGGTGCTTTCGGAGACGCGGAATCCGCCTTGGCTTTTCACCGCGAGCTATGCGGCATAGTCGGGGATCACCTTCACAAGGAGATCAAAGAGCTAAGGGTTCTCGACCTGGGTTGCGGTCAAACAGCCACACAGACGGTGCTTTTCACGGCGGACGGTGCAGACACTGTCGGCGTAGATGTCGAAGTCCCCACCTACGCGATGGGACTAGGCACAATCGTTAAGGTGGTAAGAACAAACGGGATTGAGCGTGCCATCAAGTCGTTCTTGCGACATTGGCTGTTCGACAGAAGATTCTTCCGCGGACTGGCGGCACCGTATGGCGGGAGACTGCCGTTTGACCAGCTGGACGTGCGCCTGATGGACGCAACGGCGCTTTCCTTCGCGGATGACTCCTTCGATTTCGTGTCCTCGGCCTGGGTTTTCGAGCACATCGCAGACGTGGCCGCTGCAGTCGGCGAAGTGAACCGGGTGCTGAGGCCCTCCGGCATCGCCTGGATTAACGCCCACCTGTTCCCAAGTCTCTCTGGTGGCCACAACTTGGACTGGCACGACCCGGACGGTAATCCCTCCGGAAAGGTACCGGCTTGGGACCACCTTCGGGACAGCAGATACCCCGCGAATGTCCATCTGAACAGACTTCGGCTGGAGGATTACCGTCGCATCTTCGCTGACGCTGTCGATGTAGTTGACGAAGCACTGACCTTCCAGGGGGTCGGTTTGCTGACCCCCGCCATCAAAGAAGAGCTCAGCAAGAAGGGCTATACGCGAGAAGACTTGACCACTGCCACCGTACGGTTCCTTTGCCGGAAAAAGGGCACCGCCGGGATCGATGCAAAGGCTGTGCCCGCGAGCGGCTAGGTCGTCAACCAGATGATGGTCTACGCGGCGGCGTTCGTGCGTCCGCTGAGAGGGGGCGCACTGGGAGAGCTGTACGGTCTCC
>DATLAX010000040.1:0-3233 GCA_035527215.1 Dehalococcoidia bacterium | reverse complement strand
CGCCTGATCTGCGGCGGGAACCCGATAAGCGGCTTCTCCCACTTCACCAACGAGATGGACTGGGACATGCTCCGCTACTACACCATGCCCCGCCTCCAGCAGTTGCTCGACGAATGCTGGCGACAGGGAATCAACACGCTTCAGACCCGCGGCGACCGCCACACGATGCGCATGTACCTGGAGCACCGCGAGAACGGCGGCCGCATGCAGTGGATCGCGCAGACCGCCTCCGAGTTCTCCGACATCTACGCCAACATCGATCAGATCTGCGACTACGAGCCCATCGCCATCTACCACCACGGCACCCACACCGACAACTCCTGGCACGCGGGCAAGATCGATCAAGTCGCGGACTACCTCAAGGCGATCCACGACCGCGGCCTCCCCGCCGGAATCGGCACCCATATCCCGGAGGTCGTCATGTACGCCGAGGAGCACGGCTGGGAGACCGACTTCTACATGACGTGCTTCTACAACCTCGCCCGCAGCTACAAGAGTGCCCCCGCGGTGGACCGCGACGCCTACGCAAGGGATGCCTACCCCGACGATGACCCCGACCGTATGACCGCCACGATGCGCCAAGTCGCAAAGCCCTGCCTCGGCTTCAAGATCATGGCCGCCAACCGCAAGTGCGGCAGCCCCGAGTCGGTCCGCGCCGCCTTCGAATACGCCTTCGCCAACATCAAGCCCGCCGACGCCGTCGTCGTCGGCATGTTCCCGAAGTACTCGAACCAAGTCGAGGAGAATGCGCGATACGTGGGCGAGATACTGGGCGCGCAATCGGGTTGACAGGCAACCGCCGGAGTGGTATTCTCTCCGCCATCATGTTGCTGACGAGCTGGCATACGGCGTTCGACGCCAACGCGACCCGACCCATGTACGGGTGCGGTCTTCCGCGCGTCATTGACCCTCCGCCTGCTGGTCTCGCTCCATGATCTAACCCAATAGCTAACCGAGCCGTCCCCGAGACCACAGGCAATTCCAAAGAAGCCTGTGGTCTCTTCTTTTTCATGTCAGGAGGTGTGAGATGCCCGAAGCACAGGTGCGACTGAGGCCGCATACCGAGGCCGACCTGCCGAACTACGTCACGTGGCTCAACGACCCGGAAGTGACGCAGTTCACCCAGATCGAGGCCGGACAGGTCACGCTCGAAGGCGAGCGGGAGTGGTTCGCGCGCGTCTCGGCCCCCGACTCCGGCACGCGAAACTGGGCCATCGAGGCCGACGGCAATCTCATCGGCAATTGTGCCCTCCACCTCCACGAGTCCGGCGAGATGGCCGGCTTCGGCATCATCATCGGCGACAAGGCGCACTGGGGAAAAGGCTGTGGCTCCGCCGCCTTGCGCGAGGTCCTCCGAATCGGGTTCCAGGAGATGAACCTCCAGCGCATCCATCTGACCGCGCTCGGCGGCAACGCCCGCGCCGTCCGCTGCTACGAGAAATGCGGCTTCGGCCACGAAGGCGTCCGACGCCGCCACTTCCTCAAGCGCGGCAAATGGCTCGATGTCATCTGCATGGGCATTCTGCGGGAGGAATGGGAGGCGGAGCAATGCGGCAAGACGTGACGAAGATCCAGGGCGAGCGCGTCCTTCTGCGGCCGTTCCAAGAGGGCGACGCGGAGGAGTCGGCACGCGTGTGGACGCCCGAGTCCACCCACATGTATGGCGGAAGCCGCCGCGATGCGAAACGGCCGAGCGTCGCAGGCCGCCGGCGCGACCATGAACAGGTCGCGGCCAGCGGAGAGCATCACTTCGCCATCGAGGCCGACGGCCGCTACATCGGCTGGTTGGGGCTCAGGGTGAATGACGCGGAGCAGGGCGCCAGCTACCGCATCGGGATCGAGAATCCGGAGTACTGGGGACGCGGCTACGGTACGGAGGTGACGCGGCTGGTGCTGCGCTATGCCTTCGACACGCTCCAACTCCACCGCGTTCATCTCCGGGTCGCCGCCTACAACGTCCGCGCCTGCCGGTGCTACGAGAAGGCCGGCTTCCGGGTCGAGGGCATCCTGCGCCAGAGCTTTCAGGTGGACGGCGAGTGGCAGGACGACGTGATGATGGCCGTACTGCGGGAGGAATGGGAGGGTCAGCATGGACACAAACCTCATTGAACGCCTCACCGACGGCATCTTCAGCAAGGCCCTCCAGGTGCGCCGGATGATCCAGCGCGGCGTCACCGACGTGATGCACCTTCCGCTGGCCGAGATCGTCGCGCTCGGTGACCGCGTCGAAGCGCTCCTCACTCCCGATCAGCTCACTGAGGGAGCCGAGGCCGTCGCCCGCCAGCGCTGGCACAAGCCGACCGTCGAGATGGGCGTGCGCGAAGGCTATGCGGAGTGGTCGAAGCAGTATGATGGCGAAGCGAAGGCGAACCCGCTTATCGCCCTCGAAGAGCCCGTGGTGCTGGAGCTCCTCGGCGATGTCTCCGACCTCGACGTCCTTGACGCCGCTTGCGGCACCGGCCGCTACGCGCTCCGCTTGGCGGAGGACGGCGCTCGCGTCTGCGGCGTGGACGCGACCGAGGAGATGCTCGCGCATGGCCGTCGCAAAGCCGCCGACCAAGACCTCACGGTCGATCTGCGGCATGGCAACCTGGACGCTCTGCCGTTCGAGGACGGGTCCTTCGACCTCGTGCTCAGCGCGCTGGCGCTCTGCCACATCCCCGACCTCGGCCCGGCGATGGCGGAGTTCGCTCGCGTGGTTCGCCCGGGCGGCCGGCTCCTCATCTCGGACTTCCATCCGTTCTGCCTCCTCATCGGCTGGCGGACCTGTTTCGACCGTCCCGAGGCCAGGTACTGGATCGAGAACCATCTCAACCTCACCGAGGGGTACGTCCGCGCGCTGCTTGCCAACGACTTCGAGCTCACTGATCTGCGCGAATCGGTCGTAGATGAGCGCGCCGCCGGCATTCTGTCAGAGCACGACATCGAGCGCTTCAGAGGGTGGCCCGCGGCGCTCGTGGTTGAGGCAAGAAGGGAGCGGACACCGTGAAGGCAGATCTCAACCGCTACGAGGATCCATGGACGGCAGAGGTCTACGATTATCAGACGCAGGGCCGCGGCAATGACGTGCCCTTCTGGCTCTCGCTGGCCGGGGAAGCCGCGGGCGAAACGTTGGAGATCGCTTGCGGAACGGGGCGAGTGCTCCTGCCGCTCGCCCGGGCCGGCGTTCAGGTTACGGGAATGGACGTTTCAGAGACGATGCTCGCCGTCGCTCGCCGCAAGCTCCAGGGAGA
>DATLAX010000039.1:0-13363 GCA_035527215.1 Dehalococcoidia bacterium | reverse complement strand
TTCGTTTGCCGGCCCCTCCTGATCCACGTCTGTAACCGCCTTCGCAATCAGCCCCAGGAAGGCGTTCCCATCCCAGTTGCCATCCGCCGCGCCGAGCCGCACCGCAACGATGTCCAGGTCGGGGAGGACGTAGATGTACTTCGTCATAATCCCCTCCGCGTCGAACACCTTCGAGGGGACATCCGGAAAGGCCGGCACGTGCCAGAGGAAACCGTATCCGTGCGTCGGATACAGATCCTCCTGCGCTCGCGTGGATTCCTCCACCCACTCTGCGGGCACTACCTGCTCTTCCTCCCAGCGGCCGTCGCGAAGATAGAGATAGCCGAACTTGGCGAACTCGCGCGCTGTCGTGAAGATGCAGCAATACGTCGTGGTATGCCCTTTCGCGTCTTTCAGCCAGGTCGCCTTGGGCATCCCTATGACGTTGAAGATTTTCTCCCTCGCATAGTCCTCCGCTTCCATCCCCGTCGCCACGAGCAGAATGCGGGAGAACACCTCCGGATCACCGGTGGAGTAGAGGATGCGCGTCCCCGGCTCGACGGCCAGCGGGCGCGCCAGCACGTAGGCCGCCTGGTCCTCGGAGCCAGCCATCTCTGTCACGTCGTTCACCCCAGAGTAGCCCTCCTGCCACTCAAGGCCCGACGTCAGTGTCAGCAGGTGCCGCAGCGTGATCTTCTCCTTCTCCGTCCCCCGCCACTCCTCGACGAAATCGGCCGCAGCCTGGTCTACGCTCTTGATATGACCCTCGGCGACGGCGATTCCCACCAGCGCGCTGGTGAAGCTCTTGGCCATGGAGTAGCTTATGTCCGTGCGGCCCTCATCCCAGCCGCCCCAGTAGTCCTCCCATACCAGTCGCCCGTGTCGTATGATCACGGCGGCGCCCCCACCGGGCTTCTCGACGTACTCTGCCACTGCCTCCAGTCGGGCGCTGTCCATTCCCTGCTCTTCGGGCGCCGACACCTCCCAATCCTCAGTTGGCCAGACCGCCTCCTGCGCGGGAGTCGCTGTTGGGTTGACAGGGGCGCTGGTCTCCTCCTCGCCCTTGCAGCCCGCCACCGACAGCGCAAGGACGCAGATCGCGGCAAGACAGAACGGAGTGATCAGTTTCGGCACACGAGTAGACATAAGTCTTCGTCCCGGGCAAGCGCCGCTATTCGAAGAGAGACCCGCTGGTGGCGCTGAGCATAGCGGAGAGCGACGAGGCCGGTCAAGGCCGACGGTACAGGAATTGCGGTTCGAGATTGGAGGAGCTAGAATGCGGCCGTCTCACCCACGCAGCTTTGCGAGGAAGGATGCAGTTGACAGGCCAACTCTACGATAGGCGCCGCGTCCTGCGGCTGGCAGCGCTGACCGGAGCGGGAGTTGCGAGCGCATTGATTCTTGGCTGCAGCAACGAAAACAAGAAGGAGCAGAGCGCCTTGCCGACCTCACCGCCGACCGCCGTGCCCCCGTCGGGTTTCCTCGATTCTGATGGCGTCAAGATCCACTACGAGACCTACGGCGAAGGCGCTCCCATTGTCCTGGTGCACGGCTTTGCCGCCAGCATCAAGCTCAACTGGACAGGTACCGGCTGGGTGGACACGCTGCAGCCGGTGCGCCGCGTCGTCGCGCTGGACTGCCGGGGCCATGGCCTGAGCGACAAGCCGCATGACCCGGCAGCCTACGACAGCGAGAAGATGCGGCAGGATGTCCTCAACCTCATGGACTACCTCGGCATCGAGAAGGCAGACCTGTTCGGCTACTCAATGGGCTCATTCATCTCTGCAGGGCTGCTGGCTTACCACGGAGAGAGGTTCACCTCCGTCGTTCTCGGTGGCACCGGCGATGTCACGAAGGGCCTTCCCGTCGATACCGGACGCTCCATCGCCGCAGCTCTGGCGGCCGACGACCCGTCCACGGTCACAGACCCCGTCGGACTCGGCTTCCGCGCCTTCGCCGAATCGGACCCCAACAACGATCTCAAGGCCCTTGCCGCCTGCTCCGGGAACCCGGCGCCGCCAATCGATGCGTCCGCGTTCGCCCGCGTCGATATCCCTGTCCTCATAGTCAAGGGGGCAAACGACGCCACGACGGAGGACGCGGATCCAACCGCTGCCGTAATCCCCGGCGCAAAGCTGGTTCTCATACCGGACACGGACCACCTGACGGTTGTGCCCGACCAGCGGTTCAAGGATGCGGTGTTGGACTTTTTGAGGCAGGAATAGCGCCGGGCGGCCGGCTACACGTAGACCGGGTCGAGGTAGACCGAGGCCGTTATCTCCTTCGGCGCTGGAATGCTTGGCGTCAGTATCTGGAACAGCGTCGTTGAGTGCGGCAGCTCCACCATCAGGGAGTAGAGGCGGCGCTCGACGGGCAGGGCTATCCACAGCTCGTTTCTCTCCGCCTGAGCCGCGGCCTCCATCAGCGCCATGAACACCTCGACCATCGCCTCCTCGGCTCCCTGCCGGTAGCCATAATCGAGAACGAGGGCCGGAACAGACACGTGGACGCTGTCGCCGGACTTGCTGCTCTCGGTAATCCTCAGCGATCGATCAAAGTCCCACATACCCGCGACCGCGACGAGCCCTTGCCTCGACCGGTACCCCCGCCAGTGTTGCCACGAATAGCCTGGGCTCTGCTGCAGACGGCGTCGAAGCGACTCCGCCGTGTAGGGCAGGAACAACTCACGGCCGCGGTGTGTCTCGTTGATGAGCTCCAGCGCCCGCGGCAGATCGTCCGGGCCCACGGCGCCGACGTTGCTCCCCGCCGGCCGGCGCGCCGTCACGTCGAAATTGTCGATGCGGCCGTCGACGGGCCAGCTCTCGACCTCTATCTGACGGTTGAACGCCAGCGACGTGCCGTTATCCGGGCTGATCAGCCAGTAAGGCGTCTCCACGTTCTCCTCGCGCGCGAGCAGGAAGTTGCGGATGACGAGGTCGGTCGCCACGTGCTCGCGTCTGTGCTCCGGCAGCGTGCGACCCTGGTGAACGTAGAGCAGCCGGCGGCGGTTCCCATCGATCATGACGTCTTGCCACGCCCCCGCCACGACCGCGACGAGCTTTCCCTCCTCCTCCGCGACCAGTACTCGCCCGTGCTCCTGCATCTCCTGGTGGGCGAAGAAGTTGGGGCTGCGGTCGAACACTATAGTCCGGTCACCGAGGTCAAGAGGGGAGTGCAGTTCGAGGTCGATGAGGGCGTCGTTGTCAGCCTGCGTGGCTTCGCGAATCTCTGCCACTTCGTCCGCTCCCTCGGCGATTGTAGTAGCGTGCCTCTTCGGGCGTCACTCGTAGCGGAGCGCTTCAGCGATAGGAATACTCGCCGCCTGCCGCGATGGGATGAACGTCATCAGCAGCGACGCCAGGTAGGCGACGAGGCAGATCGGGATCACCTCCAGCCAGGGGATGAAGAAACCCTGTAGCCCCATGTCGGCCATCGAGCTGCTGGTGAGCAAGAAGAAGGAGAGAAGGATAGCCAGACCCAGCCCCGTCGCAATCCCCAGGAGCGTGACGAACGACGACTCCAGGAGGAAGCTCAGCGCCACCTGACCGCGGCTGAAGCCGATCGCGCGCAGCATGCCGATCTGCTGCCGCCGCTCCACGACCGTCCGGAAGGCTATCACGCCTACCGCCGCAATCCCGACGACCAGCCCCAGGCCCATGAAGCCCTGCATGAGGTAGAAGAATCCCTGGGAGAGGGCCATCTGCTCGTCCGCCTCTTTCTGGAGGGAGGCTGCCTGCGCGCCCCTTGTAAACAGCGTCGACTCGATCGCCTTAGCGGTCGCCTCAGCGTCTTCGCCGGGGATGAGGCGCACGTAGTAGGTGTTATAGGCGGCGCCGCCGAGAGCCGTGTCGACGACGTCGGCGTCGGTGTAGAGGCCGAAGAAGTTGCCGCTGGGGCCTATCGCCATCACGCCGATGATCTTGACCGCCGTCGACTGGCCGGTTGCCGCGTCGACAATGTCCAGCGGAATGGGGTCGAACGTCTTCTCGCCGGGGTCGATGCCGTCAAGCTGGAACTGAGGCGGGCCCATGCTGAAGCCGCTGCCGCCGCTCGCAAACGCGTCGATGACGGCCAGCGAGGGTTCACTGGCCATGGCGGCCCAAACAGCAGCGTCGCTATCGTAGCCGGTCGCGCGCGACTGCAACTGAATGCTGTTCTGCGTCAGGAATACCTCGTCCATCCCCCCGACGCGGTATGTCGGCAGATCGTCCACGTCCTTGCTGCTGTCCGACTCCTGCCTCAAACGGGAACGGGAACCACCGGCGATGGCGATCCTGCCGACGCCCTCGAACTTGGAGGGGTCGACGTCCGAGCCGGCCAGCGCCTGTCGCAGGTCACCGATGGGGTTGGAGGGGTTCTCCTGCACGCGGATGTCCCAGCCGCCGCGTGCCTCCTCGGCCAGAAACACGCGGTCGAAGTTGCCGTTCATGATCGACATCATGGTAAGAGCGAAGATGACCAGGGCGATCATTGCCATCGTCATGCCGGTGCGGAACTTGCTCGCCAGCGGGTAGGCGACTGCCGTCTTGATGGACGGGAAGATTCGCCCCATTCGCTGGCCGCCGAGCGCGAGCAGGTTCAGGAGCAGGTGGGCATTGTACATGACGACGAAAGTCGCCGCCGCCACCATCATGATGCCGCTCAGGAAGAACAGTTCGATGCCGCCGCTCATCTCCGGGCCGGGTACCCTCTCGCCCGCGGCAACCGCCCAGTACACGAGGATGGCGAGCCCGACCGTCGTGAACAACGGCCTCTCCG
This sequence comes from Dehalococcoidia bacterium, assembly GCA_035527215.1. GTDB lineage: Bacteria > Chloroflexota > Dehalococcoidia > DSTF01 > JALHUB01 > JALHUB01. The sequence goes on along the minus strand of DATLAX010000039.1, from coordinate 8,626 downwards.
GCGCCCCCAGGTAGCGGGACGCAAGGGCGACGCCGATGAGTCCGAGCGAGATGCCCAACGCCCACGGCGCCACCTGCTTCGCCGACACACCGGCAAACATGAGCAGCGCGCCGAACAGGACCAGGCCGATGCCCAGGAACAGGGAGCGCCGCCCGGGCCTCTTTTCAGGCTCCGGCAGGTCGCGGATTGCGCGGACGATATTCAGGTTGCTGGCTCGCCAGGAAGAGAAGAGCACCGTCAGAAACGTGAGAGAGACGCCCAAGGAGTAGGACATCACCAGGCTGCGCAGCGTCACCTTTGACTCTATGTTGACGTACTGGCCGATGATGATGGTCATGACACCGGCGATCAGCGTGGCGACGAGAACCCCAAGCGTCACCCCGACGAGCGCGGACAGCATGTTGTAGCCCATGCCCTCCGACACGAAGGACTCGATCAGGTGCCGCCGCTTCATGCCGACGGCGCGGCTTATCCCCATCTCCGTCTTCCGCTCCGCCGCCAGCATAACGAAGATCATCACCGTGAGCAGGATGCCCGCGCCGATGGAGAAGAGGCCGAGCACCATGAAGAAGGTCATCAGGATATTGCCCGCCAGTTCCGCCTGGTCGACGCCCTCCGATTTGAGGGCGTCCACGCTGTACGGCGTGCCCTTGAGCGCGTCCTCCAGCTTCACCGTCACGCTATCGGACACTTCGACGCCGCCGCGCACGCCACCGCGGTTCGCGATGGCGATGAAGTCGACCTCCTCGGGTCGGTTGAACAGCCTCTGGACGGTGTCGAGCCGCGTGGCCAGCCCCAGCTTGGGATAGCCGCTGGAGCCCGTGAGCAGGCGGTCCTTCACGATCTCCGCCACGCGGAACGAGTAGCCCTCGTTCTGGTAATAGACATCTATGCTGTCGCCGGGCTTAGCGTCGATCTCATCGGCCATGCTCTCATTCAGCAGGACCTCGTCGTCCGCCAGCGCTGCGATGTCGACGGGGTTGCCTTTCTCGTCGACGACGTCAGGGAAGGCCGCCATCCGAGAGGCATCGAGCCCCGTCAGTATGCCGAGAGGCGCGCTCTGCTTGGAACCTGGATTCGACACAGCGACCGGCTCGCTGATGACCGGCAGGAAGCCGTTGACCTCGCTGTCTCCCTGGAAGCGCTGCTCGAGGTCGGCTGCCAGAGACTGCGGCACCGGCTCCCGGCGCAATACCTCTTCCATGCTCTCGCTAAGCTTGTCGCCCTTCTGCACCGTCTCATCGACGTGTCCCGTTAGGTCGTAGACCATCTTCGTGATGCTGTGGTCGACGGTGTCGCCGGTGGTGAATGCGGCGGAGATTATCACGGTGCTGAGCATCAGGCCGATGATAATGAGCACCGTCTGGGCCGTCCTCCGCGGGATGTTGCGAAGGCCGATGAGGAACATGACGCGATTGCGCAGGGCGATGAAGACGATGGTGCCCAGGCTCACCGCCAGCAGCGCGACCAGCACGATCATAATGTCGTTCATGGGGATGCCGAAGAGGCTATTCATCGTTCTCCAGTGCCTTGCCTCAAGCCTGGCAGGCGTCTTCGACGTTTATCTTCTCGTCGACGATAAGGCCGTCCACCATGTAGACGATGCGGTGGGCGCGGGCGGCGATCTTCGCGTCGTGCGTGACCAGGACGAACGTCTGGCCGCGACCGCGGTTGAGATCACATATCAGGTCCATGATCTCCTGCGCGTTTGAGCTGTCGAGATCGCCCGTCGGCTCGTCGCCCCACACTATCGCCGGGTCGTTCACCAGGGCCCGCGCGACGGTGACGCGCTGCCGCTGTCCGCCGGAGAGCTCCGCCGGACGGTGGGTAGCCCACTCGGTCAGGTGAACTTGCTCCAGGGCCGCATAGGCCCGCTGATGGGCCTCCCGAGCGCCGGTGCCGGAGACCAGCAGCGGAAGCTCCACGTTCTCAACCGCCGAGAGCACCGGCAGAAGGTTGTAGAACTGGAAGACGAAGCCCATGCGGCGGGCGCGGAATTCGGTCTTCTGGTTGTCGGAAAGGCGGTTGATGTCGGAACCGTCGACGAGGATGGTGCCGAAATCGATGTTGTCCAGGCCGCTGAGGCAGTTGAGCAGCGTCGTCTTGCCGCAGCCCGAGGGCCCCATGATGGCGATTATCTCCGCTCGCTTGACAGAGAGATTGATGCCGCGCAAAGCACGCACTTTGATGCGGCCCGTGTCATAGATCTTTGCGACGTCGGTCGCCCGGACAATTAGGTCTTCCTGCCCGTTGGGCGGAGTCTCCGAAAGGCGCTCCTTCTCTTGCGAAGTGGTCATCAACTATCTCCGTTAGGTCGACTGTCGCTAAGAGGGGGAACTGGTCTTGCCGAAGAAAAGCCAGCTCCCCTCACTAGAAAATCATATGCCCTGGGGCACGCGTGGTCAAACGCTGCCCGCCCGTCGGCGCGCAATCGGGATCGGGTCCTCTTCCCCGCCGGCGCTGCCCGGCCTGACGAATCCCGTTTCGTAGGCGAACGAGGACGCCTGCGTGCGGTCGCGAAGGCCCAGCTTCGCCAGGACGCTCTTGACGTGGGTCTTGACTGTGCCCTCGCTGACAACGAACGCCTCCGCGATCTCGGCATTGGAGTAGCCCCGGGCCATGAGCGCGAGGACCTCTTTCTCGCGAGCCGTGAGGGACTCAGTGACGCCGGACAGCTCGCCGGGAGCCCATCTCTCGACGGGCGCCTCTGTGCCGGAAGCCGAAGCCATCGGGCTCCCGTCAGGCCCGGTCGACGGACCGTCGGTCAGCGGCATCTGCGGCATCGTCTTGGCACGGGTGCCGAGCATGATCCTTGCCCAGACAGCGTGCAGCGCGGAGGCCGCGTTGACGATGTGCGCGCCCAGGAAAAATGAAAGAACGCCGAGCGAGACGAGCGCGAGTCCTTCCAGGGGGGAATCGAGCCGGCTCCAAAGCTCCAGGTTACCGCCTGCCGCCATGACCACGGGTGCACTCAGAAACGCGCCTACGCCGCCGTAAATCGTCACGATGATGACAAGAGCAGCAGTGCCGATTGGAAACTGCGCGAACAGGTACACCAGTCCTGTCCACGTGCTCGGATCGATAATCCGTGTCCACACCTGGGAGCGTGCCGACTGCCCGCGCTCGATTGCCGTCGGTGGGCGCCGGAGTTCGATTTGGCAGACTTTCCGAACGGCCCATGCTTCAGCGTCTCCAGCCCACCTCGTAAGGAAGAGTGTTGGGATGAGCACCAGGGGCCCGACGATGGTCCAGATCATCGCTCCGCCGACCGACAGGGCGACGGTGAGGGCAGTGAAGTACCCGAGTCCCAGAGGGAACATCACCAGCAGATGGAGAGCTCTCAGATAAGTGCGCGGCGTCACGGCGGGTCCAAACACCTTCGACCAGGGGGACGAGAAAGGGCCGTAGACCTTCGAGAATGCGTCTCTCATCGGTTCCTCCACGACTTCATTGGCCCGATACTACGAACTCCGCCGATGCCAGCGCCTCTCTCTCAGTGGGTATTTCCTGCCGATCGCAGGGGGTATTCATCAGCTCTTGATTCTATCCTGCACTCCGCCACTGTTCGAGCGCCCTCTCGATTCTATCGTACAGGGCAGGAACGGCGTTCTGCCAATCCCCGGGCAGGAGCACGTTGCCGGCCGGCTCCTGGCGACCGAACTTCATCCGGTAGTAGACGTATCCGATTTCGTACGAGCGGGTGCCGCCGGAGACACCCGGGGCCAGGTCGCTGAGCCGCTTCACGACTTCCGCAGGCACTTGCCCCGCCGGATAGCTTTCCCCGAGCAGCAGCAGCGACTCCGCTTCGTCTAGCTGAGCGCCGACGGTCCACTCCTGGCGGGCGCGGGTCACGTCCCCCTGTGCGGCGTACCATTCGCCCATGACGGTGCGCGCGCGCCCCAGGTCCGGCTGGCGGCCGATGACGTAAGTCAGCTGGTCGTGGGCGCTCTGGTAGTCGCCCAGCGCCATCGATATCTCGGCAAGCTCGATCCGCCCGGCGAGGCCTCCCGGGTCGTTGGACACGCGGGCGGCACATTTGTCCCTGAGCGCCGGCAGGTCCAGGTCCGTCACCGGCGGCGCTCCGCTGCTGCTTCTGTGAGCGGCGAGATTGCCCCTGGCGCACGGGCTGATCGAGATCAAGGAGTGACCGAAGATCTCCTCGTAGTGCTGGCGACGGAAATCACTCTGCTGCCAGAACTGCGAGTCGACAATCGAGGACGTGCGCGTCACGGCCTCGGAGTACGTCAGCACCGCCTCCGCCTCCGCGCCCACGTCCTCCAGGACACCCGCGGCGGCGAGGAGCACCGTCGAGTCCGCGCCGGCGAAGCGCTTCGCCTGGAGCGCCGCCTCGCGCGCCTCGTCGTCGCGCCCGGCAGAGGCCAGCATGCGCGCCAGGTTCGCGTAGCCGATCGCGCTCCGCGGCTCCAGCTCAACGGCGCGTTGCAGGCTGGCGATGGCCCGATCTGGAGAGGTCACGTGTCCCTGCTCGACGGCGATTCCCTGCGTCAGGCCCAACTGTAGCTGATTGACTGCGAGGTCGGGGTCGCTGTCGACCGCCTCCTGCGCCTCGGAGATGGCGCCGGTGATGTTTCCCAAAGCGAGCTGGCTCACGCTGTGAGAATAGTGACGGTGCGCAACGTCGATCCGAAGCCACAAGATCGGCAGGGCGACGAACGCGACCGCCAGCAGGCCGCGCGGCAGCAGAGAGCGGAGCAGGCGCGCCGCATTTGCCGCCGTCGTCGGGTCGGTCGCCGGCCGCTCCTCGCCGGCGAGAGAGCGATAATTCCTGACCACGATCGCCGTCACCGCCGCCACCGCGACCAGCGCCGCCTTCCAGATGTTCGCCGCGTCGGCCAGGTTGTGCGCGGCAAAACCGATAAGCGCGCCGGAGCAGGCCACCGCCAGCAGACGCTGTTCCATGCCGCCTCGACGGTAGCTCTGCCAGAGCATCCAGCCCAGCGTCGCCAGGAGGACGGCGAGTGCCGCCAGCCCGATTAGGCCGGCGTCGTCGGCCAGTTGCAGGAAACCGTTGTGGGCGTGCACAGCATGGATGGGATACTCGCCGCTATATTCGGGATAAAGGAGGCCGAAGGTGCCCGGTCCGCCGCCGAGGAGAAGGTGATCGCGGAAGATGCTGACGCCGGCGTCGAAGACGTCGCGTCGCGGCGAGAGCGACTCGCGGAACAGCCATTGCGGCCGCGCGCTCAAGCGCGTCGCGACTGCCGCTCCGGCAAGAACCACGAGCAGGACGGCAACAGAGGCGCCGGCGACAATCGGGGCGTGGGCGCGCGACTGCGCCAGGAACCCCCGTCGCAGGTCCCGGAACGACCAGGAGCGGCGGACCGCGACGATCCCACCGATAGACACTCCCGTCGCAACGGCAGCCCCGATCCAGGCGCCCCTGGATAGCGTGAGAAACACGGCCCACAGAGCCGCGAGCAGGATCATGGCCCACAAGAGGCGCAGCCAGTACGAGGTGGAGCGGTAGATGGCGAGGACGTAGAAAGGCATCGCCAGCACCAGCGTCATCCCCAGAATGTTCGGGTGGTCGCTGACCCCGTGCACCTTCGGGACGGTCGGAGGAATAAGGTCGCCGAGGCGAAACCCCCCGGTCGTCGACTTCGCGAACTGAAGCCAGTTGCCGTAGTCGCCGGCCACATTCCAGAGCGCCCATACCGAGGCGGCGGCTGCCGCCAACATGAACGCCCGCTGAAGCGCCGTCGCGTCCAGCAGGTCGAGATCACTCAGCACGAAGAACACCAGGACCGCCGTCAGCAGAACGAGCGTGCTCTCCAGGCTTACGCGCCAGGCGACAGAAGCAATTGTGGCGACGACGTAGGCCGCCAGGAAGAGCGACAGCGGCCAGTCCAGCGGCGATCCACCGGGAAGACGGCGGCGGAAAACGAGATAGCAGGCGTAGAGCAGCGCCGGCGCAAGCGCGACCCCCTGAAAGGCGATCGTCGAGCGAAAGACTTCCTTCTGGACCTGGGGCGCGCCGCTACAGATGAAGTATCCGAGCCAGCTCGCCGCCGCCAGCAGCGCCAGCCAGCGCACTACAGCGGGAGCGAATCCCCGCGAAATCACTCCGCCGGTCTGGCGACGCCGCGCGCTCTGTCGCATGCCTGCATTCTAATCACCTGCGAACGCTGGAGCCACCCGCGGCGGCCGCGGCCTCCTCTGCCAACAGATATCCGCCGATGGGTCCATTGTACTAAGGGGCGCGCACTGGTCCTGGAGGAGAAATCCGTCGAGGACCACATCAACGCCATCTTCAGCCGGCTCATCTCCAGCCGCGACGCGTCGATCCACCCCCGTGTACGTGCGGTAATCACCTACCTTCAGGAGACACGGAAGCTCGCCGCGAGCTGACCACTCTGACCATCTGCAAACCCCCGGCAATCGACGTGAGTAAGATTCGCGTGTCTCCGGCGTTTGAATAGTCGCGGATTCAGAAGCTCAAACGTCTGCGGAGGGTCTCCATGCTGCGACGAATTCTCGCCCTCGGCCTCGTCATCTCCTCGCTCCTCGCCTCGGCGCTCATCCTTGCCGTCGTGCTCCTTGCGCCGCGCTGGGGAGGCGACTCGCGCCCCGCGACGGAGAAGCTGCCGCCGTCCACCGACGGCGTTCTCGACGGGGCAAGCGAATATCAGTCGGAGGTGAAAGGCTACAGCATTCGCTTCCCGCAGGGCTGGTCGCCGGAGCCGTCGAGCATCGACCTCGATCGCACCTCAACGGACGTTTTCCACGCCGTACCGGGCGACGGCGAGCCGGGTGTGGCGCCGACGCTGAGCGTCACGAGGGAGTCGTTGCCGTCTGGAATGGACGTCGAGGAGTACCTCCGCGGCTGGCTCGACTACCTGAGCGCTGGATCGAAGGCGATCAGCCGGCCGGAGCCGCTCGAGATCGGTGGCATGCGCGGCTACCTGGTCGACTACGAGGGTTTCTCGCGGCAGCAATCGGTGCAGCTCACCGCTGCCGTGCTGGTTAAGGGTGACGCCGGATGGGAGATCGTCTTCGCGGTGCCCGCCGGAAAGCGCTCCGAGTACCGTCCCCTTCTCGCCGCCGTCCTCAGCTCCCTGACCATCCGCTGAAGCGCCTCCTTCCGGGCTCTCACCCATTCACGCCGACGTCGATCGGGTTCCAGTCGCTGAGGGCAGCGTCCTTGCGAAGACTCGCGGCCGAGTGGCATCTTCCGTGCCAAAGTCTTATTCTTATGTCTGGGAATGCCCCGCTGGCGGGAGGCGCATCTTGACAGAAGTCGGCCTGGTCTACGATCCCCTCTACCTGTGGCACGATACCGGCGCCCACCCTGAGAGCGCCCTTCGCCTCACCGCTGTCATGCACGTCCTCACCGAAGCCGGCCTCACCTCGCATCTCGTCCCGCTCACGGCTCGCGACGCCACGGTCGAAGAGATAGCGTTGGTGCATGACTCCCGCTACATCACGTCGATCCGCGAGATGGCCGAGGGGGGCGGCGCCTGGGCCGACCCCGACACCTACATCTCGCCTCGCTCCTACGACGCCGCCCTCCGCGCAGCCGGCGGCACCCTCGCCGCCACCGACGCCGTGCTCGACGGCGATATCGACAGCGCCTTCTGCCTCGTGCGGCCGCCCGGGCACCACGCGATGCCGGACCGGGCGATGGGCTTCTGTCTGTTCAACAACATTGCCATCGCCGCCCGTCACGCGATTCGCGGGCGCGGCCTCGAGCGCGTCGCCGTCGTCGACTTCGATATCCACCACGGCAACGGCACCCAAGCCGCCTTCTACGAGGACCCGGCCGTCCTCTACTTCTCCACTCACCAGTACCCCTACTACCCGGGCACAGGGCATCTGGAGGAGACAGGCGACGGCGCCGGTCGCGGCCTCAACGTCAACGTCCCCCTCCCGGCGGGCTGCGGCGACGATGAGTTCGGTCGCGTGTTCAACGAGGCGCTGGAGCCTCTGCTCGACCGCTACCGGCCACAGGTCATCCTCGTCTCGGCCGGCTACGACGGCCACTTCGACGACCCGCTGGCGAGCATGAAGCTCAGCGTCTCCGGCTACGGCGAGATAATGTCGTTCCTGCGACGTAAGGCCGGCGAGCTATGCCAGGGGCGGCTCGTCTGCGTGCTCGAGGGCGGTTACCATCTGCTGGCGGAAGCGTGGGCCGTGCGGGCCTGCCTGGAGGTGCTGCTGGGCGAGTCGCCGGCCGCCGATCCGTTCGGCAAGGCGGCGGAGGGCGCAGGTTGCCACATCGATAAGGTGCTGTCGGCGGTGAAGGCGTTGCACGGGCTCGCCGTGTCGCCGCAGCCCCTCCGAAACACGTAGCCGGGACTTGGGAAGTCTCGGCGTCCAATTTGGGCCAACACCCCCGCTCAGGGCAGGAAGCGCTCAAAGGCCTCATTGCCCAGCAGGCGGCCGCGTTCCGTCAGCCTGCTCCGCCCGTCGACCGACTCCAACAGGCCCAGATTGCGCAGCTCCTCTATCTGCTTGCCGTAGCGTTCCTCGATATCGACCCCGAAGCGGCGCCCCAGGGCGTCGACTGACACGCCCTCCGTAAGCCGCAGACCGAGGATAATAGCGTCGGACGTCTCCCTCTCCGCGTCCGGTCGCTCCACCGACTCGACGTGCGGCGGCATTGTTG
>DATLAX010000038.1:0-6205 GCA_035527215.1 Dehalococcoidia bacterium | reverse complement strand
GTGCTCGTATGTTAATGGTGATGCCCGCCTCGGCTGTCTGTTGTTTGATCATCGATGCCAGGTCGGCGCTGTCGCTGGTGCATTTCAGCTCCAGCGTGAGATCGCTCGCACCGGCGGCCTCCAGCAACTGGCGGGACTTGGCGACATCGCGCCGGTAGCGCGTGCGCAGTTCCTCCTGAGGCAGCGACCAGAAGTCCAGCCCCCACGATACGGGCCCGGTGTAATTGCCCTCGCCGAAGCAGAGCTTGTCGATCATAGCGTCGCGGTCGAGTGAGAGGTCCAACGCCTGCCGCACCCGCATGTCCTGGAGAATGGGCGCTGCAATCTCGTTAAGGTTGATCATGTTAATTGCCAGGTTCGGGTTCTTGATGAGAAGGACGTGGTCGATGGCAGCCACGTTGTCCGCCTGGAACTTGCTCGGTGGGCCGTAGACGTCGATCTGCCGGGACTTGAAGGCGGCCTGGATACTGGCGTCGTCGGCGAAGGTCCGCCAGGACATGGTGTCTACATAGGGGAGCCCGGTGACGTAGTAGTCCGGATTCCCCGCCATCTCGATTCCCTCGTGCTGGGAGAGATTGCGCACCTGGAACGGTCCGGAGCCGCAGGCATGCGTCTTGAGGTCGCCGAACTGCTCCACGGCTTCCGGTGGCACGATCGCTGTGCGAATGCCGCCGAACTCGGCCATCGTGTAGGCGTAGGGCTCTGTCAGCCGGACGGAGAAAGTGCTGCTATCGGGAGCGGACATCTCCGCGATGCCGCTGGTCCAGAAAGCGGTCGAGTCTCCGGATGCGATCCTCTTGAAGCTGTACAGCGCGTCGTCTGCGCTGACTTCGCGTCCGTTTGCGGGCGGCACGTTCTGAAAGCGGACTCCCGGGCGCATGTTGAAGACGTAGTTCAGGGGGTCCGGTTGCTCCAGGGACCGGGCATGGTCGTAGATGATAAGCGGGGCGCCGTCCTGTCGCTGGATCTCGTGCAGCAGGTAGCCGTAGATGAAGCAGATGAAGGCGAGGCCCATCGTGACCTCGGTGTGCGGGTCGATGCTCAGGGCGGGGACTGTCGTCGCAAGGCGAAAAGCGCCCCCTCGCTTGACGGCGCCCTTCGTCGGCGTGCCCGCGACCTCCGTCCCGCTGTCTTCGCCGCTCCCGCCGTCGCTGCAGCGGAGCGCGGCGAGGCCGGCGGATGCGGCCGTCGCGGCGAGGAACCGGCGTCTGGAGATGCTGCCCACGGATGCTCCTGGCCTGGACGTTTTGTCTTCGAGCGGACGTAGTGTACCGAGTGTGGGGGGTCACCGTCAAATCAGTTGATGTTCATTAGCGGCGGCAACCGATCAACGGGTGAGAGGCGTGAGTTCCCCGATAGACCCCGCTGTGTTAGCATTTGAGGTAGAGGACAATGAGCAATCCCGCGATGATGAGCCCACGCGAGCGACTGCTGGCGGCCTTCCGCCGACAGCCTTGCGATTGCGTGCCTTTTACGCCGCTGGTGGAGGGCTATTTCCAGGCTTCGCTTTCGGGAGACCTGTCCCAACTGAGCGTGCAGGACCTCCAGTACGAGCTGACCGGGCAGGTCCTCATTCGGACGCCCGTCCTGCGCGTGAACACGCCTGTCTGGATAGGCGCCTTCTGGCCGGAAGACCCGCCGCCCGGCATCGAGCAGCAACTATCCCGCGAGGACAAGGCGATCGTCCACGTTGTCGAGACGCCGGTCGGTAGCCTGAGGTGGAAGCTGGAATACAGACCGGAAAGCCCTTACATTCCCTGGGTTCTCGAAAACCGAATTCATACGCGCGAAGACATCAAGACGTTCCAGTACATCGTCGAGCGGACCAGCTTCAAGATCAATACGGACTACTTCGACGAGACGACGGCGAACGTGGGTGATCGCGGCCTCGTCACCGTCATCGGGCCGACTTCGCCGCTGCAGCAGATGATCAATTTCGACGCCGGCCTGGAGCGGGCGGTGTACCTGCTCGCCGACTACCCGGACGAGATGAACGAGATGCTGGAGGCCTGCCACGATCTTCACCTGAGAATGTGGAAGGCGATGGCGGAAGTGCCATCCGAAGTCTATTTTCTCCACGATAACCTGTCTTCGACGACGACGTCGCGACCGATGTACCGCCGCTACGACCGCCGCTTTGTCAACGAGTACGCCGCCGTCCTCCGCGAAGCCGGCGATAAGAAGCTCCTGACCCACTGGTGCGGCAGGCTCAGCGCCTTCGCGGACGACTTCGCCGAGGCGCAGCACGCGGGCATATCGGACGTGACGCCGCTGCCCACGGGCGACATGGATATCGTGGAGGCGCGAAAGACGTGGGCGGAGAAGTTCATCGTGATGGGCGGAGTAGATCCCACCCTCTTCGCCCGCGGGACGCCTGCCGACGTAGATGCCTACGTCGACGACCTGCTCGCTCGCATGGCGCCCGACCGGCGCGGCTTCATCCTGGGGAGCGGCGACGCGGTGCCGTTTGGGACGCCGCCGGAGAACGTGCGAGCAGCGGCGGCCGCCGCCGCGCGCTTTAGCGTTGACTGACGAGACGGGCCGGGTGAAGGTGTAACTGAAGGCGAAGAACGAAGATGCTGGGGTACATAGTCCGCCGATTGCTCGCCATGGTGCCGATATTGTTCGGTCTCTCCGTCTTGGTCTTCGTCCTCTGCCGTATCGCGCCTGGAAACATTGCCCAGATCAAGCTTGGGCCGGACGCCACGCCGGAGCAGGTTGCTGAGCTGGAGCATGAGTACGGGATAGACAAGCCGCTGCCCGAGCAGTACGTGGTCTGGATGCGCGACATAGCCCACTTCGATCTCGGCAAGTCACTACTCCGCGACCGGCCCATCAAGGACGAGATCGCTTCCCGCCTGCCCGTCACTGTCCAGCTCTTGATCATGACGATGGGTGTCTCGACGACGCTCGGACTGACGATCGGAGCCGTCTCCGCCATGAACCACGGGCGGCCGCTTGATTCCCTCCTGCGGGGTGTCAGCATCCTCGGTATGTCCGTGCCCACCTTCTGGGTGGCGACGCTCGTGATCTTGCTGCCATCGATCTACTTCTCGTACGCGCCGCCGTTTTCGCACATCGGCTTCTTCCAGAATCCCTGGGACAACCTCCGCGAGTACGGCCCGCCGGCCCTCGTGCTCGGCTTTGCGTCCGGATGCGGCCTGGCGCGCATCGTGCGCGGCTCAATCCTGGGCGTGGTGAGCCAGGACTTCATGCGTACGGCGAGGGCTAAGGGTCTGAGCGAGGCGGCCGTCGTCCGCCGGCACGCGCTCGGCAACGTCATGTTGCCCATTATCACGATCCTGGGAATGGAAGTTCTAGGTCTTATCGGCGGCGCCGTGATTATCGAGCAGGTGTTCAACCTCAACGGTCTGGGGCGTTTCATACTTGAGTCTGCCCTTTCCAGAGATTATCCGGCGATACAGTCGATGGCGTTGATCATCGGCGTTGCTGTCATGTTGGTCTTCCTCCTTATAGACCTCGCATATGCCTGGCTGGACCCGCGGGTCCGGTTGACGGGGGAATCACATGCGTAGCGCAGGAATGACACTGGAGACGGTCGCTGAGGTAAGGTCACATCACGTGGCGCTCACCACCCGATTGAGGCGACGCCTCATGGGCGTGATGGGCGCGAGCATTCTGGGCTTTCTGATACTGATCGCTGTCGCTGCGCCGCTCGTAGCCCCCTACGATCCTCAGTCAATCGAATTCGACAGCTTCCAGAAACCTAGCCTCGCTCACCCCTTTGGCACGGACAACCTGGGCCGTGACGTCTTCTCACGCGTCATCTACGGGGCTCGCATCTCGCTGGGAATAGGCATCGCCGCCACCGCGATAGCGTCAATAGGCGGCACGTTGGTGGGCGTTGTCTCTGCTTACTTCGCCGGTTGGGTGGACTACGTCATCCAGCGCATGGTCGAGGTGGTGATGTGCTTGCCGGCCCTTATCCTGCTGATAGTCCTGGCTGCAGTACTGGGACAATCGATTAAGAACGTTATTCTCATCTTAGGTATAGCCGCCATACCGATAATGTCGCGGTTGGTGCGGTCCATCGTTCTCTCGGAGAAGGAGCAGCCGTACATCGAAGCGGCTCGTTCCCTAGGCGCGAGCAACATGCGCATTCTCTTCGTCCACGTGTTTCCTTCGACGCTCCCGCTTGCCGCAATCCTCGCCAGCCTGAGTCTGGGGCTATTCATCCTGGCCGAGGCCGGCCTGAGTTTCTTGGGACTCGGCGTGCCGGTCCCCAACCCTTCCTGGGGCGCGGACATGAGCGGCACCGCCCGCACCTACTTCCAGCAGGAGCCCTGGGTCGCTATATTCCCCGGCCTGGCTATCAGCCTGACAATCCTGGGGGCGAACCTCGTCGGCGAGGCTATCCGCGACATAATCGACCCGTTCGCAAAGAGCTTTGGAAGCACGGGCAGATAGCCGTCGCCCGCCGACGCAGCACGGAGGCGCATGACCACCGACAACTTGCCCAACATGCTGGCGGAGTACCTGAGGCCGACGCCGACGCCTGACGGCTTCACGAGCCGCGAGATCGTCCGGCGCGCTATCGAGTTCGACAGCCCCCCGCGCATTCCCTACAGCTTCACCGATCCGCTGGAATCCGACTTCTTTGAACTGGCCACGATTGCGTCGGCGGCGAAGGCGACGGGCGTGGGACAGGCCCCCAGGGGGGAGATGGTTTTCGACGCGTGGGGCGTCGGCTGGCGCGGATCGGGCAGGCTCTGGGGACACGCGGAGGTGTGCCCACTGGCCGACCTCGCCGCACTGGACGGCTATCGCTTCCCGGAGCCGGTATCTGCTGAGCAGTGGGGGATGCTGAAGATGATGACGGAGACCGCCGGCAATGCGGGCAAGTACGTTGTCGGCGCGGATCCCATCAACTTCTACGAGCGGCTGAGGGCATTGATGGGCTTCGAGAATCTCATGATCGCGGCGTACACGGACCGCGCGCGGTTCGAGACGCTACTGGACCGGCTGACGGACATGACCGTCGACGTGGTACAGCATTACGCCGAGATCGGCAACGTGCACGGGTTCATGTCTTGGGACGACTGGGGCCTCCAGACAGGACTTCAGATCAGGCCCGCGCAGTGGCGGGAAGTGTTCAAGCCCCGATACGCTCGCATCATCGATGCCTGCCACAGCCGTGGCATGCACTACGTCCTCCACAGCTGCGGCGTGATCTGGGACATCATCCCCGAGCTAATCGAGATCGGCGCGGACGTGCTTCAGATCGATCAGCCGCGTCTGATGGGCGTCCAGCGCCTGGCGGACGAGTTCGGCGGGAAGATGTGCTTCTGGAACTGCGTCGACATCCAGTGGTCGGCGCAGCCTCAAGTGACGCCGGGGGAAGCGCGGGAAGAGGCGAGGAGCATGACCCGGGCGCTGAGTGGCTTCGGTGGCGGGCTCATCGCCCGTCAGTACCCGCAGCCAAACGATATCGAGATGCCGCTGGAGAAGCACCACGCGATCTATGAGGGATTCATGGAGAGCGGCTGCCGCTAGCGACGGAATCGAGCTATCAGGAGTACCGGGCGACGGTCTCCTTGCAGTTGGCAACGAACCCCTCGACGCCGCCTTTTTCGGCGGTGGTGTCCTCCGGCGAAGGAGTGACGATGATCCCAAGGCCGCGGTTGTGCGTCTTCGTGCGCAAGACGTGCTCCATGTACTCCTCGTTGGTCGCGAAGTAGACTTCGCCGCTGGAGTTGTTGAGCCCCAGGTGAGGGATTATCGCCGTCTTGCCGTTGAAGCGCTCCCAGACCGCCTCGAAGGGCGTCTCCGTGGCGCCGAAGTTGAGCCCCCGCAGGTTGCGCATCTTCTCCAGGTTGTCGAACTGGTGGACGAAGGCGCCGCAGGAGTGGATAGATATGCCGCCGAACTCCTCCGACAGCTCGTTGACATAAGGAAGGCAGAACTCCTTGTAGAGCTTGGCGCTGATGACCGCCAGGCCGTCGTCGCTTATGTGTAGTCCCTGGCCGTCGGGAAGGTAGAGCGGCGGATAGTGGCATGGTATGAACTCCGGCGAGCGGGCCCGCTGCTCCTTCACGTACTTGACGATGAGGTCCGTGACCAGCCGCATCAGGTGGTGCACCTCTTTGGGGTTGGTGTACATCGCCAGCATGAAGGCGCTGGAGTCCCAGACCAGGTAGGCGGTGTCGAGCGGCCCCTGGAGATCGGTCATGGCTATTGGATAGCG
>DATLAX010000037.1:0-5687 GCA_035527215.1 Dehalococcoidia bacterium | reverse complement strand
GCGACGGACATCGCGGCTGACGGCTCGCAGCTCGTCTAGCTCCGGCGCGAAGCCGCCGCGCACGACGCCGCCCTCCTGCGGGTCGCTCGCGGGCTCGTCCTCCAGCGCCTGCGCGATAAGGGTGACAACCTCTTCACACGGGTCGAGACCGGAAAGCATAGCCGTGACGGCCTCGCAACCCTTCCCGTCGTGGAGGACCGCGCGCAGGGCGGGCACGAACTCCAGGCCGCGCCTCAGGGCGACCACATCGCGCGGCAGCGCCATGTTGCTGGAGATGCGGCTGAGCAGTCGCTCGAAGTCGGGCATCTTCGCCAGCACCTCGTCCGCCGCGCCGCGCCGGACGGCGCTTTCGTGGAACCAGGCCACGCCGTCCTGCCTCTCGCGGATGGCGTCGACGTCGAGCAGTGGCTGCCCCAGCCAGCGGCGCAGCAGGCGCGCGCCGAGGGCCGTCCGCGTCAGGTCGAGTACGCCGAGGAGGGAGTTGCGCCTGTCGCTATCGCGGCCGCCGCCGAAAAGCTCCAGGTTGCGACGCGTCTGGGCGTCGAGGAGCATGAAGCGGGTGGGATTGTAGGTCGCGAGCGCGCTGACGTGGCCCAGGGCCGCCTTCTGGTTGTCGCGCAGGTACTGGAGAACCGCGCCCGCCGCGCAGGTCGCCAGCGGCATCTCGTCGCAGCCGAAGGCGGCGAGCGAGGCGACGCGGAAGTGATCGAGGAGCACGGAGCGCGCCGTCTCTATCTCGAAGCAGTAGGAATCGAGACGCGTCACCGGAGCGTCACCCGGGGCAGCATCGATTCCCTCCGGCAGCAAAAGCTCCGCCGGGCGCAGGCGCGACAGCTCGGCGGCCAGGGACGCTTCGTCAAGCTGCGTCGCGGCGAACTCACCCGTACTTATGTCAACATAGGCTATCCCCGTCTGCGGCTCGCCGGCGCGGCCCCGCTTCGGTGGCGGCTCGGCGGCGAGGGCGACGAGGTAGTTGTTGGCACGCTCGTCGAGCAGGCCACCCTCGATGACCGTCCCCGGTGTGACGACGCGCACCACCTGCCGGTCGACGAGGCCCTTTGCCGTCGCGGGGTCGCCCATCTGCTCGCAGATCGCGACCTTGTAGCCCTTGGCGATGAGGCGCGCCAGGTAGCCGTCGAGGGCGTGATACGGGATACCGGCGAGGGGCACGCGCACGTTCTTGCCCATGGGCTTCGACGTTAGCGTCAGGTCGAGTTCGCGGGCGCAGAGCTTCGCGTCGTCGTCGAACGTCTCGTAGAAGTCGCCGAGGCGGAAGAGGACGATGGCGTGCGGGTAGCGCCGCTTGATATCGAGGTACTGGCGTCGGATTGGGGTCAAGGCCGGGCCTCTCGCGAAGGGTCTGGCCTATTTTACATCAGCGGGGCGGCTCACGCAGTCGCGAGAGAGGCGATCTTGTCGCCGAGGCGGACGGAGTAGTTGAGGCCACGGTCCTCCGGGTAGATCTGCGTCGTGTTCGCCAGGTAGAGGCCGGACACCGGTGTCTCGTGGGAGGGTATCGACGCGCCGTAGTGCGTGGTGATTACCGGCTGGCCGGCCGGGTCCTTGAACAGCCAGCGGTCGATTATCCAGTCGCGCGAGAAGGCGGGATTTATCTTCGTCAGGTGCGGCAGATAGTAGTCGCTGATCTCGTCGATGCTCATGCCGACGACCGGCGAAGTCTCCTCGACGTAGTTCGAGAGGTAGAGGACGTTGAGTCCGCCGTACTGCGCGGGCTCGATGTAGTTCGTGTGCTCGATGGCGCCGACGAACGGGATCTCGGGGTCGCTGATGTTCAGCCAGTAGATCGGCGACAGCGACTGTTTCAGTGTCAGGACGAGGGTGCTCGCCCACTGGTACTGGACCTTGCGCAGGAGGCCGGCATAGTCGTCGGGCAGGAACGGCGCTATCTCCAGGAAGGCGGCGTTGGGCACCGTGGCGATGACGGCGTCGCAGGGCACGCTCTCGCCGCCGGCGAGCTGGAGGCCGGTCGCGCGGCCGTCTTCGACGAGGACGCGTTCCACGGGCCGGCCGGCTTCGATTCGCGCACCCGCGTCCTTCAGGCGATCCGCAAGCGCGTCGATCAGGAGGCCGAAGCTGCCCATGAGATAGCCGAGCTGCTCCTTCTGCGACACGCCGCCGCCGCGCGAGGCGAAGCGGAGGAAGATCTTCCCCCAGAACCAGACCATGCTGACGTCGCCGGCGCGCGAGCCGAACTTGCCGCGCAGCAGCGGCCCCCAGACGACGTCGTAGTTGCGCTTGCCGGCCCACTTCTTGATCCAGTCCTGGGCGGTGATGCCCTCGTAGCGCTTCCAGTCCTTCTGCCGACGCAGGTAGACGCCGATGAGGCCGAGTCGTACGCGGTCGACGAGCGAGACGGCGCTGAAGCGCAGGAGGTCGCCGGGCGTGACGAAGTCGTAGATGCGGCCGCCGTGATAGAAGCCGACCTTCGACTCGCGCCAGCTCATGCGATCGCCGAGGCCCATCTCGTCGATGAGACGAAGGACGTCGCTGTCGCCGCTGAACAGGTGGTGGTAGAAGACCTCCAGGCGGTTGCCGCCGAGCTCGAAGGTGCCGGCCTGGCCGCCGAGCTGCGGTCGCGCCTCGAACAGCGCCACCTCGTGGCCTTTCTGCTGCAGGCGGTAGGCCGCCGTCAGACCCGCAATGCCGCCGCCGACGATGCCGTACTTCATTCTTCCACCATCGCTTCCGTCGCGCCGGCCTTCGCGCGGCCGCGCAGGACCTCGCCCAGGGACAGGTTGATCGACCAGAGAAAGTAGAGGCCGACGGCGATGACAGGTAGTAGCAGCAGGGCGTGCAGCGCCACGGCATAGGCGGAGGCAAGACCGCTTTCGACGCCGAAGTAGATGGCCGTCTGCTGTGTCACGAATTCGAACGGGCCGACGCCGCCCTGCGTGGCGATGACCGCTATCGCCAGGTTGGCGCCGGCGCATATGAGCAGATAGATGTGGAAACCGAGGTCGAGGCCGAACGCCAGGCCGATCATGTAGTACATCGTCGCTTCCAGCAGCCAGGAGATGACGGAGGTCGCCGAGGCGAGGAACATGTCG
Organism: Dehalococcoidia bacterium; assembly: GCA_035527215.1. GTDB lineage: Bacteria > Chloroflexota > Dehalococcoidia > DSTF01 > JALHUB01 > JALHUB01. Next base: position 2,619 of record DATLAX010000037.1, on the reverse strand, counting down.
GTCGGGCTGCGGAAGGAGTGGAGGCCGGTAAGAAACGACTCCGCCAGCGCCTGCACCTGCGGCTTGAGACGGGCGGGAACGAATCGCAGCGCCAGGGCGACGAGGCGGCGGCTCAGGCCTTCGGAGAAGGCAAGGACGACGAGCAGCACCAGGCCGGCGCCGAACAGCACCGTCATCCAGATGGCAATGGTGCGCAACTCGTCGTTCACGCCGGCGAACGCGCCGACGACGAGCAGGAACGGCAGCAGGGTTATGCCGTCGAACACGCGGTCGACGGCTATGGTGCCCAGGGCGGCCATCTTGCTGACCTTCTGGCGCTCGCCGACGATGTAGGCGCGGACAAACTCGCCGGCGCGGGCGGGAATGAGGTTGTTGGCCATGAAGCCAATGATGACTATCGGGAAGAGGGTCGAGACGCGCATCTCACCGAGGGGGCGCAGGAGGAACTTCCAGCGCCAGGCGCGGAAATAGGCGGCGATGAAGTAGACGGGTATCGACGCCAGCGCCCACCAGTAGTTGGCGTGGGCGAAGGCGTCGCCGATCTCATTGAAGTCGGTGCGCCAGAGGAATATGGCGATGAACAGGGCGCTCAGGGCGATCCCGAGCCAGATGCGGGGGCTGCGGAGCAACGAAGTCCTCGGTTCTGTTTGGCGCCGTCTTCCGAGCATGACGGGCCTGCTTAGAGGTTCGGTCGCATCACGTGACACATTATAGGCAAGCGCAAAAACGGCGGTCAATGAAGCGCGTCAGAGGGGCTGTTCGGTGAGGACGCGCTCACGCTCGCGCTCACGCCGGCGGGAGGCGCGCCAGCGCCGGAAGGCAACCGTTGCCGCGGCGATGACGAATGCGAGCAGGAGGAGCGCCAGGGCGCTGGGGCGGAATAGGTAATGGGCGACGTTTCGGTAGAAGGTATGAACAACGGCGCCGAGCAGGATGTATACGAGCGCCCAGATAGTCGCTGAGAGCGCCGTGTAGGCGAGGAACGCGGTGTAGTTCACCTGAAAGACGCCCGCCGCTATCGTGGTGATCGTCCGGAGGCCCGGTGTCAGGCGTCCGAAGACGATCGCGACGCCGCGGTGGCGCCGGATCCAGGCGCCGGCCCTGTCGAGTCGCTCCTCCTTGATATGCAGGAACTGGCAAACCCGAAGCACGACCGGCATGCCGCCCAGCCGTGAGATCCAATAGAGCACAGAAGACCCCAGAAGCGTCGGCGCTACGACGAAGAAGACGACCAGGGGGATGCTCGCCTGTCCCCTGTCGATCTGCGCCCCGGCGAGGAGGATGACCGTGTCGCCGGGCGCCGGCAAGGGAATGCCTCCCTCTTCGAGAAGCAGCAAAAGAAAGAGAGCGGCATAGATGTGATGGTCGGCGAAGGCAAGAAGGGCGTCGGCGATCTCGCGAAGGATTTCCAAGACACCCTCCCGACTCTTTTGTGGGGGTCAGTCGCGGCTAAGGGCTGGCCAGCTTGGCAACAGGCAAGCGGTAGATAACGTTCCCCGCACAGTCGGCGATGTACAGGAACCCCTGTCCGTCCAGCGTCATGCCGACAGGCCGCCCTCGAGCGCTCTCAGCGGCCGGCAACTCCCAGGCAACGACCGGCTCTCCCTGTTCATCATACAACTCGATGCGCGCGTTTGCAGGGTTGCTGATTATCACGCGGCCGTCGGGCAGCACCAACAGGTACGGCTTGGCGGTGACTTCGGTGCTGCTCCATCCCTTCACCGCGAACTCGCTGAGGCTCGTGAAGTTGGAATCGAAGCGCTGCACACGCCCGTTCCAGGTATCGGCGACGTAGATATCGCCGTTGGGGCCGAGGGCGAGGCCGACCGGTTCGTTGAACTGGCCGGGGTCAGCGCCCGCCGCGCCGTACATTGCGACGACTTCGCCGGTGGGGCCGAGCTTGACGATGCGCTTGTTGCCCGTGTCGGCGACGAGGACGCTCCCGTCCGGCAGCGGGAGGATGTCACGCGGGCCGTAGAAACCCGTGGTCTCATCCGTTGCCCACAGCAGATTGAGGTCGGCGTCGTACTTGGCCACGCGGCCGATTGCCTCGTAGTGCCAGGTGTCGGAGACGTAGATGCTACCGTCTTCGCCCAGGGCGACCGACCAGGGCTCGTGGAAAGCTTCGTCGCCGGAAGGCTGAAGCGTGCGAAGCAGGCTGCCGTCGCTGCCGAAGATCTGGATGCGGTTGTTCTTGCCGTCGGAGACGTAGATGTTGCCGGCGGCGTCGACGGTCACATCCGTTGGCAGGTTGAGCTGGCCGGCGCCGATGGTGACCCGGTCGGTCGCCGCGACGGTGACGGTCGGAATTGCCGGAGGCGGCTTGAGGGCGGCGCCTCCCGCGGTGGCAAGCGTTTTCGGGATGTAGACCAGGGTATCGTCCGGCGGCTGCTGCCACGGGGTCTGCCGCCAGACGAAGTAGTTGCGCCAGACGTTCCAGGCGCTCTTGTCGAAGAGGCTTTTCGCGAAGCCGCCCGCGGTGATGCCCTCGTAGAACTGAGGCCCGTCGCCGAACCACCAGAGGTGTCTTATGGGCACCGGAGTATTGTACTCGTCCAGGTAGGGCTCCATCCATGTCTGGTGCTCGTTCTTGACCATGACCAGGCTTCCCGCTGTTGG
>DATLAX010000036.1:0-6760 GCA_035527215.1 Dehalococcoidia bacterium | reverse complement strand
CCGCCGAACATCATGCAGCCGAGACAGAGGCTGCTCACCTTCACGCCGGTGCGGCCAAAAGAACGGTACTCCACGCTATCCTCCTGATGCTTCCAAGAACCAGAGCGGCACACCTGCCTGCGCCGATACTACGACGCTATTACCGTTGAATCCAGGGGGGCAGGGTGGTTCTCCCGCTGCGATGCCAACAGTGAGCGTTGGGTCGACCGCCATCACCGCATCCGCCGGCCCGCGTATTCACGCGTTCACGGTCAAGCGGCTTGACAAACGCTCTGAGCAGAGTAGAATCGGTTCACTCGGTGGCCGGTTCTCTCTCCACTGGTCCGAGAAGTCCATCTTCGCGGAGTCGCTCTGATCAAACCATCGGAAGGAGTAGGAGTCATGAGAGGACAATCGCTCAAGTGGGGGGCTGTTCTGTTGGTAGCGGCGCTGGCGCTCTTCGCCATGCTCGTTGTCTCCTGCGGAGGAGAGGAAGAGGCGACTAACGGCGGGTCGGGTACCCCTGCGTCCGGTACCCCATCCGGCGACACAACGGGTGTTACCGACACCGAGATCAGGATCGGTACGCTTCTGCCGATTAGCGGCAACCCGGCGGCAGCCTGGGGGATCGCCTTGAGCGGGGGAATGAAGGCCTACTTCGACTATATCAACGACCAGGGGGGTATCTACGGTCGCAAGATCAAGCTCTTCGTTGGTGATAGCCAGTACTCCGGCCCGATCGCGGCCGAGACGATCCGCAAGCTCGTCGAGCAAGACCAGATATTCCTCCTTCAGGGAAGCCTCGGCACTGCCGCCCATAGCGCGGTCTATACGTATCTCGAAGAGCGGGGCATCCCCGACATGTACATCCTCACGGGAAACAGCAAGTGGACTGTGCCTGTTTCGAGGAACCGTTTCACGAGCCTCATCGACTACACTACTGAGGGCCGCTTGCTGGCAAGATACGTATTCGAGAACTACAACGGCAAGAAGGTCGGCATTATCGCTCAGAACGACGACTACGGCAAGGAAGGCGAGCAGGGCATGAGGGACGGACTCGAGGAACTGGACGCCGACGTGGAGGTCGCTGTCCAGTACTACGACGAGTCCCAGTCCGAGGTCACCGCCCAGGTCCAGCGTCTCAAGTCCGACAACGTCGATGTGATCCATTTCGTGGGCGGACCGGTCCAGGCCGCCAACATGATGAAGACTGCCCGCCAGACGCTGAACTGGGATGTGCCCATGATGATCACCAGCACCAACGCTCTCGAGATCGTCGCCCAGCTTGCCGGCTACGACAATATCGAGGGCGTCATCAGCGCGGTGATCGGCGTTCAGGCGTATCAGACCGAGTACCCGGTGATCACTGAGACGAAAGAGATCATGGCGAAGTACGCGCCCGATACGCCGTTCGACAACACTTCTCTGGGTGGCTACAACATCTCTCGGGGTATTGTGGGCTTCCTCAAGCAGGCAGGCTCGGACTTGACGCGCGAGTCTTTTCTTGATGCCGTGGAGTCTCTCTGCAAGTACATGTGCGAAACCTGCCTGGTACCCGCAAGCACTGGCAAGGCCGACCATCGCCTTGTGGAGGCGGAGATTCTTGCGAGGGCAACAATTGATCGTACGGTGGACCCACCGACTTTCCACTGGGAGCCTTTTGGTGAGCCCATCGACTACGAGTCGACCACCGACTGCGTCGTACCAACGCCTCCTCCCGGTGCCGTCGATCAACCAGGACCACTCCTCGGGAGCGAGATGGCGCAGTAGAAAGGCAGCAGGCCACAGCTCAACGACTGCTTCAGGCCGAGCCTCCGAGCGTTATCCTCGGGAGCTCGGCCGTCGCTTTCGGCCTGACGCGCGCGTTCTGAAATCTTGGGGCCCTGTCTCGATCTGGAGATATCGTATACTGTAGGCTCCGGCGAACGGTTCATTTCCAATCGAGGCGACATGGGACGCATCGGCGACACCCTGGCGAAGGCACAAGGCGAGGGGCGGTTGGCGCTCGTCGCCTACGTCACCTGCGGCTTCCCCGATCCGGCAGCGACGCCGCGCATCGTGCGGGCGCTCGTCGACGGCGGCGCCGACATCATCGAGCTCGGCGTGCCGTTCAGCGACCCCATCGCCGACGGCGCGACGATCCAGAGGGCGAGCTTTCGAGCGCTGGAAGCCGGAACGTCGACGGCGCGCTGCCTGGAGATCGCCGGGCAAATCCGCCTTCAGACGCAGGACGTCCCGCTCATCTTCATGAGCTACGCCAATCCCATCTTCGCCTTCGGCGTCGACGGCTTCGTCGAGAGCGCGGCAGAGGCGGGAATCGACGGCCTGATCGTCGTCGACCTGCCGCCGGAAGAAGGGACTGAACTCAGGGGCCGCTGCCTGACGGCGGGCATCGATAACGTACTGCTCGTCGCTCCCGGCTCCGACGACGAGCGCATCGGCCGCATCGCGGCGCAGGCGTCCGGCTTCATCTACTGCGTGAGCGTTGCCGGAGTCACGGGCGCCCGAGCGGAGCTTCCGCCGGATTTGCCCGGCTTCCTGGCCCGCGTCCGCCGGAAGACCTCGCTGCCCCTGGCCGTCGGCTTCGGTGTATCGCGGCCGGAGCACCTGCGATCGCTGCACGGCCTGGCCGATGCGGCAGTCGTGGGCAGCGCCATCGTCGACGTCATCGACACGGCGCCGCCCGGCGAAATCGAAGCGAGGCTGAAGGACTACGTACGGACGCTTGTTCGCTATCGAGAGACAACACGACAGAAAGGTTGACAAGCGACCCCAGCGCTGTTATAGTGCTGCAAAATCGAATAGCGCATCGGCGAAGAGCAGGACTAGTACGTCGCCAAGCGAGGCTATGTCGCCTGTTGCCGGAGGGAAGTCGCCTTCGGAGACTGGCGACAGTCAGAGAGCCGGAACAGGTGGAAACCGGCGCCGGCGCAGCGATAGGAATGGACCTGGGAGCCGCAACCCGAAAACCTGCGCTGCAGAGGAGTAGGAGTTGCCGGAGCGGGCACCGTTAGCAGAGCCCAGGGTATCGTCCGCCTCGGGCGGACCGTACCTGACAAGAGATGCCGCTGCGTAACCGCGGCAACTAGGGTGGCACCACGAGACCAGCCCCTCGTCCCTACGACGAGGGGCTTTTTGTTTGCGCCGGGGGGTGAGGATATGGGATACGTCGCATACCAGCCGAGTCTGGAGGAGGCACGCGCGCTGGCCGGCCGGGGCAACCTGCTGCCGGTCTTCAGAGAGGTGACGGCGGACCTGGAAACGCCCGTGTCGGCATACCTGAAGGTCGCGCGCGGGCAGCATTCGTTCTTGCTGGAGAGCGTCGAGGGCGGCGAGCGCCTGGGGCGCTACAGCTTCATCGGAACGGAGCCGTACCGGGTGCTGAGCAGCCCGGCTGGAGGCGACGCCGATCCGCTGTGCGAGATCGAAGCGGAGCTGGAGCGCTTCAGCGTCGTGCCGGTGCCGGACCTGCCGCGATTCCACGGCGGCGCCGTCGGCTATCTGGCCTACGAGGCGGCCCGCCACTTCGAGCGGCTTCCATCCGCCCGGGAGGACCCGCAAGGGCTGCCGGAGGCCATCTTCATGTTCACCGATACGATCCTCGTCTTCGACCACCTCCAGCACAAGATAAAGGTCGTCAGCCACGCCCGCCTCGACGGCGACATCGACTCCGCCTACCGCCAGGCGACATGGCGCATCGACGAGCTCGTGGACCGCCTGGCCAAGCCGCTGGCGGCGCCCGCCCGCGAACCGGCAGAGGAAGCGACAGACGGCCGTCCGGGCATGTCGTCGAACATGGGCCGCGAGCAGTTCATGCATTCCGTGGAGCGGGCCCGCGAATACATCATCGCCGGCGACGCCATTCAGATCGTCCTATCGCAGCGGCTGTCTCAGCCGACGCAGGCCTGCCCGTTCGAGGTCTACCGGGCGCTGCGGGCGATCAACCCGTCGCCGTATATGTACTACCTGCGCCTCGGCGACGCGCACATCGTCGGCTCTTCGCCGGAGATGCTCGTGCGCGTCGAAGACGGCGCCGTCACAACGCATCCCATCGCCGGCACGCGGCCGCGCGGCCACGACGCAGCGGAGGATACGGCGCTGGAGGCGGACTTGCGCGCCGACGAGAAGGAGCTGGCCGAACACACCATGCTCCTCGACCTCGGCAGGAACGACATCGGGCGGGTCAGCGAGCCGGGCAGCGTGGAGGTCGGCCAGTGCATGGACGTGGAACGCTACTCCCACGTCATGCACCTGGTCTCGCACGTCTCAGGGCGGCTGCGCGACGGCCTCACCTGCTTCGACGCTCTCCGCGCCTGCTTCCCGGCGGGCACCGTGTCCGGCGCGCCGAAGATCCGGGCGATGGAGATCATCGCGGAGCTGGAGCCGGACCAGCGCGGGCCCTACGCCGGAGCCGTCGGCTATTTCGACCTGCGCGGCAACCTGGACACGGCGATCACGATCCGCACGATCGTCATGAAGGACGGCGTGGCGCACGTCCAGGTGGGCGCCGGCATCGTCTACGACAGCGTGCCGGAACGCGAGCACGAGGAGACCCTGAACAAGGCGCGCGCCCTGCTGCGGGCCATCGAGCAGGCGGAGGAGACGGCAGCGCCGCGACCGGCGGTGCGGGGCTACTGACATGCTGCTGCTCATCGACAACTACGACAGCTTCACGTTCAACCTCTACCAGTACCTCGCCGAACTGGGCGTCGACATTCGCGTCTCGCGGAACGACGCGACGACGCTGGAGGCGATCGATGCGATGGCGCCAGAGTGGATCGTCATCTCGCCGGGGCCGGGCACGCCGCGACAGGCGGGCATCAGCGTCGAAGTCGTCCGGCGCTTCGCCGGGGCCGTGCCCATTCTCGGCGTCTGTCTGGGCCACCAGTGCGTCGGCGAGGCGTTCGGCGCGACCGTCGACGGCGCGGGTGAGATCGTGCACGGCAAGGTGTCGGAGATCCACCACGACGGCAAGGGCGTGTACCCCGGCCTGCCCAACCCTTTCCCGGCAACGCGCTATCACTCGCTGGCAGTGCAGCGGGACAGCGTGCCGCCGTGCCTGGAGGTGACGGCCTGGACGGAGAGCGGGCTGGTGATGGGGCTGCGCCATCGCGAGCACCGCGTCGAAGGCGTGCAGTTCCATCCCGAGTCGATCATGACGCCGGCGGGCAAGAGCCTGCTTCGCAACTTCCTGGAGGGACAGCCATGATACGAGAGGCGATATCAGTGGCGGTGGCGGCGCGCGACCTGACGGAACAGCAGGCGGCTGCGGTAATGGAAGAGATCATGTCCGGCGAGGCCACGCCCGCCCAGCTTGCCGCGTTCCTGACGGCGCTGCGGCTCAAGGGCGAGACGGTCGACGAGATAGTCGGCATGGCGCGCGTCATGCGGGCGAAATCGTGCCGGGTAGTCTGTGAGGGCCCGCTCCTCGACACCTGCGGCACCGGCGGCGACGCCAGCGGCACGTTCAACGTCAGCACGGCGGCGGCGTTCGTCGCGGCGGCAGCGGGCGCCAGGGTCGCGAAGCACGGCAACCGGGCGATGAGCAGCCGCTGCGGTTCCGCCGACGTCCTCGAAGCGCTGGGCGCGAAGATCGAGCTGTCGCCGGAGGGGGCGTCGTCGTGCCTGCGGGAGACGGGCTTCTGCTTCATGTTCGCGCCGGGCTTCCATCCGGCGATGCGCTTCGCCGCGGGGCCGAGGCGCGAGATAGGGATTCGAACGGTCTTCAACATACTGGGGCCGCTGTGCAATCCGGCGGGCGCCTGCCGCCAGGTCCTGGGGGTAGCCGACGCGTCGCTGGGGGAGAAGATGGCGCAGGTGCTGGCCCGCCTCGGCTGCGAGCGCGCCCTGATCGTCCACGGCAAAGAGGGGCTCGATGAGGTAAGTCCGGCCGGCCCGTCAAAGGTGTGGGAAGTGAAGGGCGGCGCCGTCGAGCGCTTCGAGGTGACCCCCGACGACGCCGGGCTGGCGCCGCACCCGCTGTCGTCGGTGAGCGGCGGCACGCCGGAAGAGAACGCGCGCATGCTGCGCTCGGTTGTCGGTGGCGAGCAGGGCGCGCTGCGCGACTTCACGCTGCTGAACGCGGCGGCGGGCCTCCTCGCCTTCGACCTGGCGGGCGATTTCGCGGAGGGCGTCGCCACGGCCGCGGGCGCAATCGACAGCGGCGGCGCGCTGGAGAAGCTGGACCGCTTCGTCGAGGTCAGCAATGCGACAGCCTGACGAGATGCCGGACATACTGCGGCGCATCGTCACGACGAAGCGCGAAGAGTTGGAGCGGCAGCGACAAATGATACCGCTCGGCGAGCTGAAAGAGCGAGCGGCGCGACTGCCCGCCGCGCGAAGCCTCGCCGGGGCGCTGCGCGCAGGGCCGGCCGGCGTGCCCTCACCCCGAATCCGCGTAATCGCCGAGGTCAAAGCAGCATCTCCGTCCGCCGGGCGGCTGATGGACGGCGACAGGCGCGCGGGCCTGCCGCTGCTATACGCCGAGAGCGGCGCAGCGGCGATATCGGTGCTGACGGAGAAAGCGCACTTCCAGGGCGACCTCCGGCACCTCACAGAGGCGCGGGAGACGCTACATTCGCGCTTCGGGGACGGCGCTCCGCCTCTGCTGCGCAAAGACTTCCTCTTCGATGCCTACCAGGTCTGGGAATCGAAGGCGTACGGCGCCGACGCCATCCTGCTGATCATCGCCATCCTGTCGCGCGAGCGCCTCGCCGGGCTGCTGTCGTTGGCCGGCGACCTGGGGCTGGACTGCCTGGTCGAGGCGCACGACGAGGGCGAG